>NZ_JACCFL010000001.1:1893510-2209095 GCF_013410375.1 Leifsonia shinshuensis | reverse complement strand
TCCAGCGTCTCGGTGGCCTTGCGGGTGGCGTTGGCCGCGGGCACGAAGCCCCAGGTGCGCGCGTTGTGCAGGCGGTCGGCGAGCTTGATGATGAGCACGCGGATGTCCTTCGACATCGCCACGATCATCTTCCGGACGGTCTCGGCCTGCGCGCTGTCGCCGTACTTGACCTTGTCGAGCTTGGTGACGCCGTCGACCAGCATGGCGATCTCGTCGCCGAACTGGTCGCGCAGCTCGTCGAGCGTGTAGGAGGTGTCCTCCACCGTGTCGTGCAGCAGGGCGGCGGCGATCGTCTTGGCGCCGATCCCGAGGTCGGCGATGATCTGGGCGACCGCGACCGGGTGCGTGATGTACGGCTCGCCCGAGCGCCGCTTCTGGCCGTCGTGGGCGCGCTCCGCCACCGCGTAGGCGCGCTCGATGAGCGACAGGTCGGCCTTCGGGTGGTGCATGCGCACCGTGCGGATCAGGGTGTCGACCGCGCCGGCGGGCTGCGCCCGGGAGAAGATCCGCGGGACGAGACGGCGCAGCGAGGCGGACTGCGGTGTCGTCGTGTCAACCATCTGCTCGCCTCCTGTCGTCCATTATCGTCGCTGTTCGCGCCTCTCCGTTCACGGGGAGGACGCGACCGGCGGTCAGGCGGACGCTCCCGGGGGTCGGCCGGGGTCGGAGACCGGGCCTGGCGGGCCGTCCGGCGCGGAGACCGCGCCGCCCGCGGCCTGCCAGGCGAGCATCCCGCCTGCGACGTTCGCAGCGGGATAGTCCGCCTGCAGCAAGGCGTCGGTCACCCGGTGGGACCGGCCTCCGACGGCGCAGATCACCAGGATCTGCTGGTCCTCCGGCAGCTCGTGCTGACGCTCACCGAGCTCCCCCATCGGGATGTGGTGGGCGTCCGGGGCATGGCCCGACTCCCACTCGAACGCCTCGCGGACGTCCAGCAGCCAGGCCGCCCCGGCCTCGACGAGCTCACGCGCACGCGCGGCACTCACCTCGTCTTCGGACAGGTAGGGACCGCTCATGCGCCTGGGCTACTCCGCCGGGACCGGTTCGGCCGCGACCTGGGCCTTGGGGCGGATCGAGCGGACCTTCTGGTCGTG
This sequence comes from Leifsonia shinshuensis, assembly GCF_013410375.1. NCBI lineage: Bacteria > Bacillati > Actinomycetota > Actinomycetes > Micrococcales > Microbacteriaceae > Leifsonia > Leifsonia shinshuensis. The sequence continues at coordinate 2,208,001 of NZ_JACCFL010000001.1, read as the reverse complement.
CTTCCTGATCGCGGCCTCGCCCTCGCGGAACTGCGAGTACATCGGGGCGGCCAGGAAGATCGTCGAGTACGTGCCCACGATGATGCCGATGAGCAGCGCGAGCGAGATGTCACGCAGCGTCGCGGCGCCGAAGGCGTACGCGCCGATGAACAGGATGGACGCGACGGGCAGCACGGCGACGACGGCGGTGTTGATCGACCGGACGAGCGTCTGGTTCACCGCCAGATTCACCGCCTCGGGGAACGTCCGGCGGCTGAGCTCCAGCTCCTCCCGGGTGTTCTCGCGGATCTTGTCGAACACCACGACAGTGTCGTACAGCGAGTAGCCGAGGATCGTCAGGAAGCCGATCATCGTCGCGGGCGACACCTCGAAGCCGACGAGGGCGTAGATCCCCGCCGTGATGATGAGGTCGTGGAACAGCGAGATGATCGCCGACGCCGACATCTTCCAGGTGCGGAAGTAGAGCGCCATCGCGATGAACGCCAGCAGCAGGAACACCACGAGGCCCTGGATGGACTGCTGCGTCACGTCGGCGCCCCAGGACGGGCCGATGAAGGTCGAGGAGACCTCGGACGACGGGACGCCGTAGGCCGTGGCCAGCGCGTCGGCGACGGCCTTGGTCTGGGTGTCGGAGAGCTGGTCGGTCTGCACCTGGATGGCGTTGTTGCCGACGACGCTGACGTGCGAGACCGCGTTCGGCACGACGCTGGCGACCGCGTTCTGGGCCTTGGTCGTGTCGGTGCTCTGCACCTGGCTGATCTGGAACTGCGATCCGCCGCGGAACTCGATCGAGAAGTTGAACCCGCCCTTGACGATCGGGATCAGGATCGAGAGCACGACCATCACGATCGCGATGGTGTACCAGATCTTCCGCTTGCCGACGAAGTCGAACGAACGGGCGCCCGTGTAGAGGTCGTTGCCGAACTTGGTGAGGCGGCTGGCCATCAGTTGTCCTTCCCGTCGGACGATCGATCGGAGGACGACGAGGTCGAGGCGGAGGCGAGCTCGGCCGCCTTGCGCTCGGCGATCGTCTGGCGGCGCGCGGCCTCGCCGCTGCTGCGGGCGGCCTTGCCTGCACCCACCAGCTCGGGCTTCGGGGCGCGGAAGCGCGCCGCGCCGCGGTACACCGCGCCGAGCGCCTCGGGGTCGAGGCCGGAGAGCGGGTGGCCGCTGCTGAAGAAGCGGGTCTTGGCCAGCAGCTGCAGCGTCGGGTGCGTGAACAGCAGCACCACGATCACGTCGATGATCGTCGTGAGACCGAGCGTGAACGCGAAGCCGCGCACGTTGGCCGCGGCGAGCACGTACAGCACGACGGCCGCGAGGAGGTTGGTCGCCTTGGACGCGTAGATCGTGCGGCGCGCACGGCCCCAGCCGGCCTCCACGGCGGATTCGAGACTGCGCCCGTCGCGCAGCTCGTCTCGTATTCGCTCGAAGTAGACGATGAACGAGTCTGCTGTGAAGCCGATCGCCACGATCAGACCGGCGACGCCGGCGAGCGACAGGCGGTAGTCGTAGTGCCACGACATCAGCGAGATGGTGAGCCAGGTCAGCGTGCCGGCCACGACGAGCGAGAAGATCGTGACGAGGCCGAGCAGGCGGTACTGGAAGAAGGTGTAGATCGCGACCAGGATCAGGCCGATCAGGCCCGCGATCAGACCGCTGATGAGCTGCGAGGTCCCGAGCGTGGCCGAGATGTCGTCCTGGCTCTGCACCTTGAAGCTGAACGGCAGCGCGCCGAACTTCAGCTGGTCGGCGAGGGTCTTGGCGCTCTGCTCGGTGAAGTTGCCGGAGATCTGCGGCTTGCCGTCGGTGATCACCGCGTTGGTGGTCGGCGCCGAGATGACGCGGCCGTCGAGGACGATCGCGAACTGGTTCTGCGCGCCCTGCAGGGCGTTCAGGCGGGTGGTGACCGCCGCGAACTGCTTGGTGCCGGTCGCGTCGAAGACGATGTTGACCGCCCACTGGCCGGTCGTGACGCCCTGCGAGCTCTGCATCAGACCGGCGCTCGCGTCGGAGATGTTCTGACCCTTGACCTCGACCGGGCCGAGCAGGTACTTGACCGTGTTGTTGTCGTCGCAGGTGATCAGCGGCTTGTCCGTCGGGGCGGCGCTGAGGTCCTTGTTCTTGTTCGCGTCGCACGAGAAGGCGTTGAACTCCGCCTGCAGCGCGGGCGTCACCCAGGCCAGGTCGCTGCCGTTCGTCGGCTTGGTCGACGGCGTGGACTGCAGACCGGGCGCCGGGCTCGGCGCCGGGGTCGACTTGCCGTCGGCGCCCACGACCTGGTTGGTCGGGCCGCTGGTCAGCAGGACCGGACGGAAGTCCAGTCGCGCGCTGGCCTTGACGCGGTCGAGCGTCTGCTGGTCCGGCTTGCCCGGCAGCGACACGACGATGTTCCGCGAGCCCTCGGTGGAGATCTGCGCCTCGGAGACACCCGACGCGTCGATGCGCTGCCGGATGATCGAGACAGCCTGGTCGAGCTGCTGCTGCTGCACCGACTGACCGTTCTCGACCTGCGGCGAGAGGATGATCTGGGTGCCGCCCTCGAGGTCGAGGGCCAGCTTGGGCAGCCACGTCGCGTTGCTGAAGAGGACGCCGGCCGTGAGGGTCCCGAGCAGGACCACCACGATGACACCGAGCCACGTCAACGAACGCCAGGCCTTTTTGACCGGAGTCGACTTTGCCACCTAGGAACTCAGCTTTCTACGAGCGATCCGCGCACCCTGTCGGCGCGCGGAGCACAGGGATGCTATCAGTCGTCGCTCTTCGCGCCGGGCTTCTTCGGCGCGTCGTCGATCCGCTCGCCGAACTCCGGAGCAGAGGACTCGGCCGGGATGGCGTGGTCCTGGTTGAGCTCCGGGCCCGCGACCTCGGTGTCGTCGGTCTCGGGGGTCTTCGGCTCCACGACGCGGGCGAGCACCTGGCGGTGCACCTTCACGACGTGGCCGGGGCTGGTCTCGATGATGGCGGTGTTGTCGTCCTCGTCGACGGACAGCAGGGTGCCGTACAGGCCGAAGTTGGTCATGACCTCGGCGCCAGGCACCATCTTCGAACGGGTCTCCGCCTGCTCCTTCTGCCGCTTGCGGCTGTTGCGGAACATGAAGAAGACGAGGGCCGCCAGAATGACGACCATCACAATGGTCAACGGATCCATGAAGTAAAGCCGACCTTCCGGTGAAGTCAAGGGGGTATGGCGCGAATGGCCAGCTTGAATTATAAGTCATCCATCAGGGACGGTTGCTGTGAGTGCCCTTGTTGTCCGCCCCCAGGTCGCGGGGCAGCCAGCCCGAAGTGACGCCAGGCGGCCGCCGTGGCGACCCGGCCGCGCGGGGTGCGGGAGAGCAGGCCGATGCGCACGAGGAAGGGCTCGACCACCGATTCGATGGTCTCCGCCTCCTCGCCGACCGACACCGCGAGGGTGTTGAGGCCGACGGGGCCGCCCTCGAAGCGCTCCAGGATCGCGTGCAGGACGGCCCGGTCGAGACGGTCGAGTCCGAGCGGGTCGACGTCGTAGAGCTCCAGCGCGGCCTGGACGGCGGCCACGTCGGCGCGGCCGCCGTGGACGAGCGCGTAGTCGCGCACCCGGCGCAGCAGCCGGTTGGCGATGCGCGGGGTCCCCCGGCAGCGGCCGGCGATCTCCGCCAGGGCCTCGCGGTCGATCTCGAAGTCGAGCATCGTCGCGGCGCGGGTGAGCACCTGGGTCAGCTCGCCCTCGTCGTAGAACTCGAGGTGAGCGGTGAAGCCGAAGCGGTCGCGCAGCGGGTTCGGCAGCAGCCCGGAGCGGGTGGTCGCGCCGACGAGGGTGAACGGCGCCAGGTCGAGCGGGATGGAGGTGGCGCCCGCGCCCTTGCCGACCATGATGTCGATGCGGAAGTCCTCCATCGCGAGGTAGAGCATCTCCTCCGCCGAGCGCGCCATGCGGTGGATCTCGTCGATGAACAGCACCTCCCCCGGCGTCAGCGACGACAGCAGGGCGGCGAGGTCGCCCGCGTGCTGGATGGCGGGGCCGCTGGAGAGCCGGAGCGGCCGCTCGCTCTCGTGCGCGACGATCATCGCGAGCGTGGTCTTGCCGAGCCCGGGCGGGCCGGCCAGGAGGATGTGGTCGGCGGTGCGCTCCTGCATCTTCGCCGCGGTCAGCAGCAGCTGGAGCTGGCCGCGGACCTTCGCCTGCCCGACGAACTCGGACAGGGTCCGCGGCCGTAGTGCGCCCTCGAAGGCGAGCTCGGACTCCGACTCGAGCTCCGGCGCGGTCAGGTCGTCGCTCATCGGGCCGCCCCGCTCGCTGCGCCGGCGCCGGCCGGGCCGAGGCGCGCGAGCGAGAGCCGCAGCAGGGCCTGGACCGAGTCGCGGGCGCCCTCCTCGGTCTCGGCGACGACGTCGGACACCGCCTCGGCGGCGATCTTCTCGGGCCAGCCGAGGCCGACCAGGGCGACGATCACGCTGTCGGGGACGGTGGAGCGCGCGCCCTTCGCCGCGACGGCGCGCGCGGGTGCGCGGCGGGCGGCGGCGAGCTTGCCGGCGAGCGAGACGACGATGAGCTTGGCGGTCTTGGGACCGATGCCGGAGACCTTGCGGAACGGCGCGTCGTCGTCGGCCGCGACCGCGTCGGCGACCTGGTCCGGGCTGAGCACCGACAGCACGCCGATCGCGGACTTCGGGCCGACGCCGGACACCCCGTTCAGCAGCTCGAAGACCTGGAGCTGCTCGACGTCGGCGAAGCCGAAGAGCTGGAGGGAGTCCTCCCGGACGATGAGCGACGTGAACACGAACGCCTCGTCGCCGACGCGCAGCGAGAGCACGTGGTCGGGGGTGAGCGTCACGGCGAAGCCGACGCCGCCGACCTCGATCACGGCGGTGCCGCCGCTCGCAGAGAGGACGGTGCCGCGGAGGGAGGAGATCACCGGGCCAGCCTACGGGGAACGGCCGACGTCCGGGCGGAGCGCTCGGCGGCGAGCCACGCCGCCTGCGCCGGGGTCTGGGCGGCCTGCGTGCCGGCGTCGGCTCCCCCGTCGGCGGCGGGCGCGCCGCGCCACGCGTGGCAGATCGCGATCGCGAGCGCGTCGGCCGCGTCCGCCGGCTTCGGCGCCTCCGCCAGCCCGAGGATCCGCGCGACCATCGCCTGCACCTGCTTCTTGTCCGCCGAGCCGTAGCCGGTGATCGCGGCCTTGACCTCGCTCGGCGTGTGCAGGGCGACCCGGAGGCCGCGGCGCGCGGCGGCGTGCAGCGCCACCCCGCTCACCTGCGCGACGCCCATGACGGTGCGGAGGTTGTGCTGCGCGAAGACCCGCTCGATCGCCACCACGTCCGGCCGGTGGGCGTCGAGCAACGCGTCGATCCCGCTGCCGACCGCCAGCAGCCGCTGCTCCAGCGGCATGTCGGCGGGCGTGCGGATGACTGTGACCTCCACCAGGGCGGCCTTGCGGTCGGGACGGACGTCGACGACGCCGACGCCGCAGCGCGTCAGACCCGGGTCGATGCCGAGCACCCGGATCGCCATCGGCGTCGCCTTACTCGTCGTCTTCGAGCTGCGCCTGCACCTCGGGCGTGAGGTCGAGGTTCGTGTAGACGTTCTGCACGTCGTCCGAGTCCTCCAGCGCGTCGATGAGGCGGAAGACCTTGCGCGCCAGCTCGGCGTCGGCCTCCACGTTGACCGTCGCGACGAACTCGGCGTCGGCGGAGTCGTAGTCGATGCCGGCCTCCTGCAGCGCGGTGCGCGCGGCGACCAGGTCGGTGGCCTCGGTCAGGACCTCGAAGCTCTCGCCGCGGTCGGTGACCTCCTCCGCGCCCGCGTCGAGGACGGCAGTGAGGACGGTGTCCTCGTCCACGCCGTCGGCGTGCGGGACGACGATGACGCCCTTGCGGTGGAAGTTGTAGGCGACGCTGCCCGGGTCGGCCATGGTGCCGCCGTTGCGCGACATCGCGGTGCGGACCTCGGCGGCGGCGCGGTTCTTGTTGTCGGTGAGGCACTCGATCATGAGGGCGACGCCGCCCGGGCCGTAGCCCTCGTACATGATGGTCGTGTACTCGATGGACTCACCGGTGAGGCCGGCGCCGCGCTTGATCGCGCGATCGATGTTGTCGTTGGGGACCGAGGTCTTCTTGGCCTTCTGGACGGCGTCGACCAGGGTCGGGTTTCCGGACAGGTCGGCGCCGCCGGTCTTCGCCGCGACCTCGATGTTCTTGATGAGCTTGGCGAACGACTTGGCGCGACGGGCGTCGATGACCGCCTTCTTGTGCTTGGTCGTTGCCCACTTGGAATGCCCGGACACTGGTGCTCCCTCGAGTTGCGTTTGAACCTGTCCATAATAATGCCTCGGCCGGCGGCGGCCCGAAGGCAGCGCCGCCGGCCGAGGCACCTGGTTCAGACCGCCGCGTCCACGCTCTCCGCGGTCCGTGCGGCCACGCGTGCCCGCACCTTGTCCAGGAAGTACGCGTGGAACCGCGTGTCCCCGGTGATCTCCGGGTGGAACGACGTCCCGAGCAGGTCGCCCTGCTCGACCGCGACGACGCGGCCGTCCGGCACGCGGGCGAGCACGGTCGCCTGCTCCCCCACGCTCTCCACGATCGGCGCGCGGATGAACACCGCGTGCACCGGCTCGTCGCCGAGCTGCGGGATGTTCAGGTCGGTCTCGAACGAGTCCACTTGCGAGCCGAACGCGTTGCGGCGCACGGCGACGTCCAGGCCGCCGAGACTCTCTTGCCCTGCGATGCCGTCCACGATCGCGTCCGCGAGCATGATCAGCCCGGCGCAGGTGCCGTACACCGGCAGCCCGGCGGCGATGGCGGCCTTCAGCGGCTCCGCGACGCCGAACGCGCGCGACAGCTTGTCCATGACGCTGGACTCGCCGCCCGGGATGACGAGCCCGTCGATGTCCTCCAGCTCCTCCGCCCGGCGCACGGGCACGGCGTCGGCGCCGAGGCCCCGCAGGACCGCGAGGTGCTCGCGGAAGTCTCCCTGCAGGGCCAGGACGCCGACGCGCGGGCCGGTCGCTGCCGGCGTCGGGGTCGCGTTACCAGCCACGCTCGGCGAGGCGGTGCGGAGCGGCGAGGTCGGAGACGTTGATGCCGACCATCGCCTCGCCGAGGCCGCGGGAGACCTCGGCGATGACCTGCGGGTCGTCGTAGAACGTCGTCGCCTTGACGATCGCGGCCGCGCGCTGCTCCGGGTTGCCGGACTTGAAGATGCCGGAGCCGACGAAGACGCCGTCCGCGCCGAGCTGCATCATCATCGCCGCGTCGGCGGGGGTGGCCACGCCGCCCGCGGTGAACAGCACGACGGGGAGCTTGCCGGTCTCGGCGATCTCCGCCACCAGCTCGTACGGGGCCTGGAGGTCCTTGGCCGCGACGTAGAGCTCGTCGCGGGTCATCGACTTCAGCGCGTTGATCTCCGAGGTGATCTTGCGGATGTGCTTGGTGGCCTCCGAGACGTCGCCGGTGCCGGCCTCGCCCTTGGAGCGGATCATCGCAGCGCCCTCGTTGATGCGGCGCAGGGCCTCACCGAGGTTGGTGGCGCCGCAGACGAAGGGGACGGTGAACTGCCACTTGTCGATGTGGTTGACGTAGTCGGCGGGCGAGAGCACCTCGGACTCGTCGATGTAGTCGACGTCGAGCGCCTGCAGCACCTGGGCCTCGACGAAGTGGCCGATGCGGGCCTTCGCCATGACCGGGATGGAGACCTCGGCGATGATCGCCTCGATCAGGTCGGGGTCGCTCATCCGGGCGACGCCGCCCTGCGCGCGGATGTCGGCGGGGACGCGCTCAAGCGCCATGACGGCGACGGCGCCGGCGTCCTCGGCGATGCGGGCCTGCTCGGGAGTGACGACGTCCATGATGACGCCGCCCTTCAGCATCTCGGCGAGGCCGCGCTTGACCCGGCTCGATCCCGTGGCGGTGCCCTGTTCATTGACTGTCATGATCGCCCTCTCGTGCGGTACAAAAACTGTTTTGGCCTATGCCGAACGATAGCATCCTCCCGAGGGCTGGTTAGACTCGACGCCGGGGAGCGGATATGGACGAACAGGTCATCACGGGCACGACGGCGGCGGAGATCGCGGCGAGCGTGCGCGCACTGCACGAGCGCGGGGCGCTGCGGCGCGGCGACGCCCTCCCCCCGGTTCGCGAGCTCGCGGCCCAGCTGCAGGTGAACCGCAACACCGCGGTGGCGGCCTACCGGCTGCTCGCGCAGGCGGGCGTCGTCGTCGCGCGCGGCCGGGCCGGCACGGTCATCGCGGGCGTGGAGGCGGTCGCGCAGGAGGGCTACGCGGCCGACAGCGTGCTCCGCGACGTCGGCACCGGCAACCCGGACCCGGGTCGCATTCCCGACCTCTCCTCCGCGCTCGCCCGGGCCACCGGCCGTCCCGTGCTCTACGGCGAGCCCGTGATCGATCCCGCGCTGGAAGCCAGGGCGCTCGCCTGGGTGCGGGATGACCTGCCCGACCCCGAGCTGCGGATCACGGTCACCAACGGCGCCGTCGACGCCGTCGAGCGGCTGCTGGCGCAGGCCCTGCTGCGTGACGACGCGGTCGCACTCGAGGACCCGTGCTTCCTCGCCAGCATCCACACCGTCCGGCACGGCGGCTACCGGGCGGTGCCGGTGCCGGTGGACGCCGAGGGGATGACGGTCGACGGCCTCCGGGCCGCGCTGGACGCCGGGGTGCGCGCGATCATCTGCACGCCACGGGCGCAGAACCCGACCGGTGCGACGCTCTCCCCCGCCCGTGCGGCCGCCCTGCGCGCGCTGCTGGCCGACCACCCGTACGTGCTCGTCATCGAGGACGACCACTTCTCCATGCTGTCGCAGCGCCCGTACGAGACGCTCATCGGCCCCGGTCACCGCCGCTTCGCGCTGGTCCGCTCGGTGTCGAAGTTCCTCGGCCCCGACATGTGCCTCGCGATCGCCGCGACGGACCCGGAGACCGCCGACCGGCTCGCGTTCCGGCTGAGCCCGGGCACCACCTGGGTCAGCCACATCCTGCAGCGGCTCGTGCTCGCCCAGCTCACGGACGGCACCGTGCTGCGGGAGGTCGCTGACGCCGGACGGCACTACGCGTCGCAGAACGCGGCATTCGCGGCCCGGCTCACCGAGCGCGGCCTCCCCGCCGAGGCCGGGGACGGCCTCAACCTGTGGGTGGCGCTCCCGGTCGAGGCCCGGATCGTCGCCGAGCGCTTGATGCGCCGCGGCTGGCTGGCGCGGACGGGCGACGAGTTCCTGCTGGGCGCGCATCCCGCACCCTCGCACCACCTGCGGCTGACGGTGCACGATCTCACCGCGGAGGAGGCGGCCCGGCTGGTCGACGACCTCGTGGAGGCGGCCGGGCGGTCGGCGCCCCGGTCCTGATCTGAGAGGATCGAAGGATGCGTATCCTTTCGATCCAGTCGGCCGTCGCCTACGGCCACGTGGGCAACTCCGCCGCCGTGTTCCCGCTCCAGCGCATCGGCGTGGAGGTCCTCCCCGTCTACACCGTGAACTTCTCGAACCACACCGGGTACGGCGCGTGGCGCGGGCCGCTGATCGCGCCGGACGACGTGCGCGCGGTGATCACGGGTATCGAGGAGCGCGGCGTGCTCGGCTCGATCGACGCGGTGCTCTCCGGCTATCAGGGCGGCGAGGGCATCGGCGACGTGATCGTGGACGCCGTCGCCCGGGTCAAGGCGGCCAACCCGAACGCCGTGTACGCCTGCGACCCGGTGATGGGCAACGCGAAGTCGGGCTGCTTCGTCGCGCCGGCGATCCCGGAGCTGCTGCGCGACCGTGTGGTGCCGGTGGCGGACATCATCACGCCGAACCAGTTCGAGCTCGGCTACCTGACCGGCACCGAGCCGGGCGACCTGGAGTCCACGCTCGCCTCCGTCGACGCGGCGCGCGCGATGGGCCCGCGCACCGTCCTGGTGACCAGCGTGGAGCGCCCGGACCAGCCGGAGGACACGATCGAGATGCTCGCCGTGGACGACGCGGGCGCCTGGATCGTGCAGACGCCGCGGCTGCCGCTGAAGGCGAACGGCTCCGGCGATGTCACGGCGGCGCTGTTCACCGCCCACTACGTCGCCTCGGGCGATGCGGCGTCGGCGCTGAGCAAGACGGTGTCGAGCGTGTACGACCTGCTCGCGAACACCCTCGCGTCGGGCGACCGCGAGCTCCGGCTCGTGGAGTCGCAGGAGTCCTACGCCCACCCGCGCGAGCAGTTCGCCGTCACGCAGGTGCGCTGACTCGGCACGAACCGCGGCCGCCTAGGCCTTCGGCCAGGCGGTGGCGAGGGCCTCGCGCACCTCGCCGAGGAGCTGCGGCAGCGCCTTCGTCTTCGCGATGATCGGGAAGAAGTTCGCGTCCTGCGCCCAGCGCGGCACGATGTGCTGGTGCAGGTGCGCCGCGATCCCGGCGCCCGCGACGACGCCCTGGTTCATCCCGATGTTGAAGCCGTCGTTGTGCGAGACCTCGCGGATGACGCGCATCGCGGTCTGCGTGATGCTCCCGATCTCGGCGACCTCCTCCGGCGTCGCCTCGTCGTAGTTCGCGATGTGGCGGTACGGGCAGACCAGCAGGTGGCCGCTGTTGTACGGGAACAGGTTGAGCAGCGCGTAGGCGTGCTCGCCGCGCGCCACGATCAGGGCGTCCTCGTCGCTCAGGCTCGGCGCCACGCAGAACGGGCAGTCGTCCTTGCCGGGCTGCTGCCCGTGCTGGATGTAGACCATCCGGTGCGGGGTCCACAGCCGCTGGAACTCGTCCGGCACCCCGGCGAGGTGCGACGGGTCGTCGATGCGGATGCCCTCCGCACGGACGTCCCCGCCGCCCTGCTCGGCGCCGTGGTCCGCGTAGTCGTCCAGGCTCAGGCGGGCCATGCCGTGTCGACCAGCTCGTGGCTCTCGATGCTCGCGACGATCCGCTCGATCGCCTCGTCCACGGTCACGCCGTTGCGCTGCGTGCCGTCGCGGAAACGGAAGGAGACCGTGCCCGCGGTGGCGTCCTCCTCGCCCACGATGAGCTGGAAGGGGACCTTGGCCTTGGTGTGCGTGCGGATCTTCTTCTGCATGCGGTCGTCGGAGTGGTCGACCTCGGCGCGGACGCCGCGGGCCTTGAGCCGAGAGATCACGTCGTCGAGGAACGGCGCGTAGTTGTCGGCGACCGGGATGCCGACCACCTGGACCGGCGACAGCCAGACCGGGAAGGCGCCCGCGTAGTGCTCCAGCAGGATCGCGAAGAACCGCTCGATCGAGCCGAGCAGCGCGCGGTGGATCATCGCCGGCTGCTTGCGCGTGCCGTCGGCCGCGTTGTACTCCAGCTCGAACAGCTCCGGCTGGTTGAAGTCGAGCTGGACCGTCGAGAGCTGCCAGGTGCGGCCGATCGCGTCGCGCGCCTGCACGGAGATCTTCGGGCCGTAGAACGCCGCCCCGCCCGGGTCGTCCACGAGCTCCAGCCCGGACGCGATCGCCACCTCGCGGAGGGTCTCGGTCGCGGTCTCCCAGCTCTCGTCGCTGCCGACGTACTTCTCCGGGTCCTTCGTGGAGAGCTCCAGGTAGAAGTCGGTGAGGCCGTAGCCGCGCAGGGTCTCCAGCACGAAGTCGAGCTGACGCGCGACCTCGTCCTTGATCTGCTCCTCGGTCACGTAGATGTGCGCGTCGTCCTGCGTGAGGCCGCGGACGCGGGTGAGGCCGGAGAGCGTGCCGGACTTCTCGTACCGGTACACGGTGCCGAACTCCGCCAGCCGCAGCGGCAGCTCGCGGTAGCTGCGCCCGCGGGCCCGGAAGATCAGGTTGTGCATCGGGCAGTTCATGGGCTTGAGGTAGTAGTCCTGCCCCTGCCGGGTGATGTTGCCCTCGGCGTCGCGCTCCTCGTCCAGGTGCATGGGCGGGAACATGCCGTCCTTGTACCAGTTGAGGTGCTGGCTGGTCTCGAAGAGGTGCGCCTTGGTGATGTGCGGCGTGTTCACGACCTCGTAGCCGTTCGCGATCAGCCGATCGCGCATGTAGTCCTCGATCTCCTTGCGGATGATCCCGCCCCTGGGGTGGAACACCGCCAGTCCCGAGCCGATCTCGTCCGGGAAGGAGAACAGGTCGAGCTCAGCGCCCAGCTTGCGGTGGTCGCGCTTGGCGGCCTCCTCCATGCGGGTCTGGTACGCGCGCAGCTCGTCCTTGCTGGGCCACGCGGTGCCGTAGATGCGCTGCAGCTGCGGGTTCTTCTCCGAGCCGCGCCAGTAGGCGGCCGCGACGCGGGTCAGCGCCCAGCCGTTGCCGAGCATGCGGGTGCTCGGCACATGCGGGCCGCGGCAGAGGTCCTTCCAGACCGTCTCGCCGGTCTTCGGGTCGACGTTGTCGTAGATGGTCAGCTCGCCGGAGCCGACCTCGACGGACTCGTCGCCGCCGCTGGACTCCGCACCGGAACCCTTGAGGCCGATCAGCTCGAGCTTGTACGGCTCGCCGGCGAGCTCGGCGCGCGCTTCGTCGTCGGTGACCACGCGGCGCATGAAGCGCTGGCCCGCGCGCACGATGCGCGCCATCTCCTTGTCGAGGGCCTTGAGGTCCTCGAGAGTGAAGGGCTCTGCGACGTCGAAGTCGTAGTAGAAGCCGTCGGTGATGGGCGGCCCGATGCCGAGCTTGGCCTCCGGGTTGACCGCCTGCACGGCCTGTGCGAGGACGTGCGCGGTGGAGTGGCGGAGGATGCTCAGGCCATCGGGCGAGTCGATGGTGACCGGCTCGACGGTGTCGGTGGTCGTGACGGTCGTCGCGAGATCCTTCAGCTCACCGTTGACGCGCATCGCGACAACGGAACGGTCGGTGAAGAGCTCGAAGCCGTCGGCCACCTGTCCACTCCTAGAGTCGAATTCCATTGGGATGCGTCAACTCTAGTCGGCCCGGCACGGTCGCACGGACGGACCGGCGTCAGCGCCACGCGGCCCGAACTGGGGTACGACGCGCGGGGCCGCGGCCGCCCGAAACCGCGCAAGGCCGGGCTAAACTGCCCGCGTGCCCCTCCGACCCGGGGCGCCCGGACGACCCGAACGGACGGACTTCACCCTCCCCACCCTTCAGAGCGGATGTGTCCACCATGAAAACCGGCCTCGCGGTTCTCGCAGCAGCCATCCTGACCGCAGTAGCCGTCGTCCCCGCCGTCCCCGCCACCGCGGCCGAAGCGCCCGCTGCGGCGGCCTCGGCGACCCCGAGCCCGACGCCGTCGCCGTCCGGCTCGTCGACCGCGACGCCGGCGCCGAGCCCGTCCGCAACGCCGTCCGCGTCCCCGTCCGCCGGGCCGCAGGCGCCCGCCGGCGACCCGAGCCTGACCGAGATGAACGCGGCACGCAACCACACGATGGGATCGACCATCCCGTCGTCCGACCCGGCCTCCGGCTCCGGCTCGACCTCCACGTTCAAGGCCTCCCTCGCGGTCAGCGGCGTGCTGGGCCAGGACGTCAGCGGCTGGCAGACCGGGGTCAACTGGCCCGCGCAGTACGCCGCGGGCTCGCGCTTCGCCTACATCAAGGCCAGCGAGGGAACCTACTACACGAGCAGCCAGTTCGCCTCGCAGTACAACGGCTCCTACGCCGCCGGATTCATCCGCGGCGCCTACCACTTCGCCACCCCGAACACGACGGACGGCGCGACCCAGGCCCGCTTCTTCTACGCGAACGGCGGCGGCTGGTCGCCCGACGGGCGCACCCTGCCCCCGCTGCTCGACATCGAGTACGCCACCGACGGCTCCGGAACCTGCTGGGGCCTGACGACCGGGCAGATGACGCAGTGGATCTCCGACTTCGTGAACACCCTGCGCAGCCTCACCGGCGTCAACCCCGCCATCTACTCCACGGCGAACTGGTGGAACCAGTGCACCGGCTCCAGCAACACCTTCGGCGCCTACCCCCTGTTCGTCGCCCGCTACGGCACCAGCACCCCCGGCGCGCTCCCGGCCAGCTGGGTCGATTGGACGATGTGGCAGTTCGCGGACGCCGGCACCTTCGCCGGTGACCAGGACATCTTCAACGGCACCCAGACCCAGCTGATCCAGTTCGCGCTCGGCGCGCAGAACCACCCGCCGATCGGCGTGTACGACGGGACGACCCTCACCTCGGGGACCTCGTTCAGCGTCGCCGGCTGGGCCTTCGACCAGACGAACCTCGCCGCGACCGTCCAGGTCCAGATCACCTGGAGCACGCCGGGCGGCGTCTCGACCACGACGGTGGCCGCGAACGGGAGCAGGCCCGACGTGGGAGCAGCGTATCCGGGCGTCGGCAACGCCCACGGGTTCACTGCGTCCATACCGTGGTCCGGCAACGGGCAGTACGGCGCCTGCGTCACCGCCCTGGCCATCCCGGGCGACCAGGCGGGAAACGCGGACCTGGGCTGCAAGACGTCGTTCTTCTCCCCCGCCAGCGCCACCGCGCCGACCGCCGAGCGCCTCGCCGGGTCCGACCGCTTCGGGACGGCCGTGCTCGTCTCGCAGCACGCGTTCCCGAACCCGGGCGTCCCGGTCGCGTACGTGGCCTCCGGGCTGGACTTCCCCGACGCCCTGGCCGCGTCGGCCGCCGCCGCGAAGCAGCACGGCCCCGTGCTGCTGAGCCAGGCGTCCGTGGTCCCCGCGGCGACGATCACCGAGCTGCAGCGCCTCCAGCCGGCGAAGATCGTCCTGGTCGGCGGGCCCAACGCGATCACCGACAGCGCGATGGCGCAGCTGACGGCGCTCGGCGTCCCGGTCGTCCGGATCGGCGGCGTCGACCGGTACGACACCTCGCGCCTGGTCGCCTCCTACGCGTTCCCGTCGGCGAACGGCGCGTATGTCGCGGCCGGAACCGGCTTCGTGGACGCGCTCTCGGCCGCTCCGGTCGCGGCGAAGAGCGGCCGTCCGCTGATCCTCGTCGCGGGCGGCCAGCTCGACGCGGGCACCTCCGCATACCTGACCGGGCACTCCCTGACCAACGTGACAATCGTCGGCGGCACGTTCGTGATCTCCCCCGGCTGGCAGAGCCAGGCGACGGCGGCCGGGCTCACGGTGAACCGGATCGGCGGCGGCGACCGGTTCGGCACGAACGCCCTCCTGGTCGAATCGGCCTTCGGCGCCAACTCCGCCCCGAACGCGTACCTCGCCTCGGGAGCCAACTGGGTGGACGCCCTGGTGGCCGGCGCGGCGGCGGGCAGCACCGCGCACCCGCTCCTGCTCGCCAACACCTGGTGCGTCCCCCGGGTGATCGGCGACGAGTTCGTCCGCCTCGGCACCTCCTCGATGGAGATCGCCGGCGGCGTCAACGCCCTCACCTCGGACGTGGCCTCGCTCGGAGTCTGCTTCTGAGCCCCGCCTGAGACGTCGTGCGCCCCCTCCCGGCCGGGAGGGGGCGCACGTGTTTTGCGGGTGGTGCTACTTGGTGATCGCCGCGAAGAACGAGGCTCCGTTCGGCGTGCCCACTCCGGTGGCGGTGTCGTAGCCCTTGGTGCTGTGGAGCGTCTGGTTCGGCATCTCCTCGGTCCGCAGGCTGTAGCTGAGGCCGCCGGCCGCGCTCTCGCTGTCGACGTAGTTGACCCGGAGGACGCTCGGCAGCGCCGAGCCGAACAGGTCGGCCTGGTCGACGTCGTAGTAGGCAGAGCCTCCCGCCGAGTACGCACCGTAGATGCGCGGGTTCAGGAAGCCGAGCGGGGAGCCGGCGACCTGGTTGGCGACGGCCGCGATGCCCGCCGTCAGCGGGGCGGCGACGGAGGTCCCGCCGATGCGGTACTCGTCGTAGTAGGTGCCGTTGCTGAACGCCTGGGTCTGCCCGACGAGCAGGCCGGTGCTCGGGTCGGCCAGGGCGCTGATGTCGGGCACCAGCCGTCCGGACGCCGGACCGACCGCCGCGGCCTGATACGAGGGCTCCGCGAAGATCGCGCTCACGCCGCCTCCGCCGCCACCGCCGGTGAAACCGCCCGGCAGCGCCAGCTTGAAGGTGCCGTCGACCTCGTAGGGGGCTCCCGACAGGTGGTCCGTCGCGGTCGGCGTCACCGGGTCGAGCCCGGTCTGCCAGCCCACCTCGAACGAGCGCTTCCAGCCGCTCGTGTTCAGAGCGGAGGTCGGGTCGTCGACCGAGGCGTAGCTGAGTCCGGTCGGCGCGGCCGCGGTCGGGACGACCGAGGCGGAGGTGCCGCCGACCGCCGTCACGAACGGGCTGTCCGCGAAGAAGTCGACCGCGGGCGCGCCCAGGTTCGCCACCTCGTCACCGTTGTCACCGCTGGAGACGAACACGCCGATGCCGGTGGCCGCCGCCTGGATGAAGGTGTTGTTGAGGCTGTTGATGAAGCCCTGGTGCACCGCCTCCCCGTTGAAGCCGTAGCTGATCGAGAGGACGCTCGCCAGGTGCTTGTCGACGACGTGGTTGATCGCCGCGTCGAGGTCCTGACCCGCGTTCGACGACGCGACGTAGAGCAGGCCGGCGTCCGGAGCGGTGGTGTGGATCGCTTCGGCGTCGAGGGTCTCCTCGCCGTAGTAGTCACCCGGCGTCTGCTTCGGAGTGTCCGGGTGCTTGTACAGACCCGGTGCGACCAGCTGCGTGATCTGCGGGGCGGGGAGGCCGTGCAGGCTGCTGTACTTCGTCACGTCCTGCACCAGCGTCGGGCTCGCGTTGGCGCCGACGAAGGCGACCGTCTGGCCGGCGCCCGTCGCGGCGACCGAGTCGAGGCCGTAGAGACCGCGCACCTGCGCCGGCGTGTAGCCGCACGGGGCGATCGGCTTGGTGCTGGTGCCGTAGGCGGGGGCGTTCGGCATCGCGACCGTCTTCTCGCCGTACCAGAGGGAGCACGGCTCGCCGGCCCGGAACCCGGCGGCGGGAGCGCCGTGGACCTGATTCGGGCTGCTGCCGTTCGTGCTGCCGTTGCCGTTGGTGTGGGACGGCGCGATGAGGTCGGCGCCCTGGTCGAGGCCCACCACGCTCTCCACGATCCCGTTGAGGGTTGCCGGGATGGTCACCGCGGACTCCGGGGCCCGCAGCGTCGTGCCGTAGGCGTCGTACTCGCCGAGCGTCACCCCGAACGCGCTCTGCGCCTGGGCGACCGTGCCCTCCGCGGAGACGTACCGGTTGTTCGACGGCGTGTCCACGATCGAGAAGCCGGCGGACCGCAGGAACTGCTGCACCGCGACGACGCTCGACTGGGCCGGCGCGAACTGCTTGCGGAATTCCTGCGGCGTCAGGTAGTGCCGGTAGCTCGCCGAGCCGGGCGTGGAGACGGCGAGCGCCGTCGCGGCCGCCTGGGCCTGGTTCTGCCACGGCAGGTACACCCGGAGGTCCACCGTGTCGGTCGCGGGAGCCGCGGAGCGCAGCGCTTTCGCGTTCGCCCACGCCGGCTGGCTGCCCGGCAGGGCGCTCCTGCCGGGCGCCGCGACGGCGGGCGACGCCGCCACCACGGCAAAGAGAAGGGCCGCGCCGGTGGTGACGGCTGCGGCCCTGAGGGTTCTGGTCGTGTTGCGCATGGATGTCCTTTCACCGATGCGATGGATGCGCTGGTGAGCGCAGGGCTATCCAACCCCTGTGAACGGGGGTAGACCAAGCACGGTTCCCTGAGAGATCGTTCAGGGCGGGTGGCGGCCGCTGGGCCTGCGCGACACTGTGAACGCCGTGGCGCTCGCGAGAGGGCGAGGGCCGTCGTTGCGCGCGCCGGCCGACGACCCTACGATCGCTGGGTGCCGACCCCGACCGAGCGAGCAGACGAGTACTGGTCCGCGGTGTTCCGGGTGGAGCCGGCTGCGCTGAGGGTCCCTGGCGTGCACACGACGTACGTGGACGATCCGAACGCGGGCATCTACGTGCTGCGCATCGGCGGCACCGTGCGCGTGCGCGCCCGCGCGGCGCTCCGGGGACGGCTCGACGGCCTCGTCCGCGAGCTGCCCGTCCCGGCTGCCCTCGACGCCGCAGTGTGGCGGTCGGCCCTGCGGGGAACGGATCATCTGATCCTCGGCCCCGCGGCGCACTTCCTGACGGGCGCCCTGATCGGATCGTCCGCGCCGGAGGTCCACCCTGCGCAGGATGACGTGCGCCGGATGGCCGAGCGGATCCCGGCCGACGAGGTCGAGGAGTCCGGTGTGCTGGAGCCGGACGTCGAGCGCTTCGGAGTCTGGTCCGACGACGGCGCTCTGGTGGCCGTCTCCGCGCTCGGCGACTGGGTGGGCGGCCGCACCGACGTCGGCCTGCTCGTCGCTCCCGCCGCCCGGGCCCGCGGCTTCGGCGCGCAGGCGGCCGCGATCGCTCTGCACGCCGCGACCCGCCGCGCGGGACTCGCGCGCTGGCGGTGCCGCGAGGACAACGCGGCGTCGCTGCGGCTGGCGTCCCGTTTCGGGCTGGAGCCGTACGGGAGGAACCTCGGCATCCGCGTCGCGCTCTGACGGCAGTCGCCCTGTCCCCCTCCTTCCTCTCCTCAGCCCTCCGCGACCCGACCCGCTACCATCGTCACCAACCGCGACGAAGGGGGACGTCTGTATGGGTTCGAAGCTGCGACCGGGAGTGGTGCTGTGGTGGGGCATCGGCCTCACGCTCGGCGGGGTGCTGTTGACGATCGCGATACCGCAACTCGGCTACACGGTCGTCGTCCAGCCGGGCTCGGCCAACGGCGTGGACCAGGCGCTCCTCACCCTGATCGACCTGGCGGTCCGCGTCATCGCGCAAGTCGTGTCGCCGCTGGGCGTCGCCCTCATCGGCGCCGCGGTGGTGATGGCCTACGTGGACCGGCCTCGGGCGCTCGCCGCCGGTCTCCCGAATGCGGCCGCGCGCCCGCGTCCGCCGGACGAGGAGCCCGCGCAGTGAACCCGACGGGAGTCGCCGGGTGATCCCTCTATTGGTGCGCGCATCGTGCGCGAGCCCGCCGCCGAGCGGGCAGGAGTGCGACGACACCGTGGCACTGACCGGGACCATGCCGTCGTGGGTGCCGCTGGCGATCCTCGCCGTGCTCGTCGTGATCGGCGTGGTGATCGCGCTCGTCAGGACGCGCGCGCGGCGGTCGTGATCCGATGGCGGGCTCGCTGTGGAGCGCATCGCAGGGGACGCCACTGCGCAAACGGCTAGCATCATCGATAACCGCGGCGAAGGGGTCCGTCATGCGGTGGAGCATCCGACCGAGCGCGCTGCTGGTCCTCCACGGCGCCGTCGTAGTGGTCCTGATCCTGCTAGGCGTTGCGGTCGCGCTGAATGTCGCCGGTCCGACCGTCGGCCGGGACGAGCTCTACCGACTGAGGCCGGCGCTGCCGCTCGCGGTCGCCGGCGCCGCGCTTCCTTTCGTGATAGCGGCGGTCCTGACGCTGATGGCCGCTCCCGGCGCATCACGCCGGGCACGGGCGATCCCGGTCGTCGGCATCGCTGCGAGCATGGTCCTGTGGAGTGTCGCGCTGCTCTTCGTGCACGCGCCGGAGCCGTTGCAGGGAGGGTGACGGACAGCATGGACGACGAGCTGCGCAACGCGCGCCTGCATCGAGAAGTGCTCGCCGCGATGATCTACGCCGCCGAGCACGTCGCCGACGTCCTCCGTGTCTGCGCTGCCGCCGACGGCGACGATCCGTCGCTGCGCGAGGCGATCATGACGGCGTTCGGATTCGACGAGGTCCAAGCGGACGCGGTCCTCGCCATGCAGGTCCGCCGATTCACACCACGGGCGATCGAGCAGAGTCGGGTGCAGCTCGCGGGGCTCGACGAGCTGATCCGTGGCTCTGAGGTGAGCGGCGGGGAGTCCGGCTTCGACTAGGGCGCTTACCCCGCATCCGGCGTGGTCGAGGTCGCAGGTCAGCACCGGCGACCGCCGACCACGCGCAAGGATGGTGGCATGGAGACTCTGAGCCCGACCGACGCGATCTTCATCGGGGGTCGTTCCGGCGTCGGCAAGACCAGTGTCGCCGCGGAGGCGTCGCGCATCCTCGCGCGGCGGGATGTCCGTCACGCGCTCATCGAGGGCGACAACCTGGACCAGGCGTACCCGGAGCCGTGGCGCGACGGCATCGACCTGGCCGAACGGAACCTCGCCGCCGTCTGGCGCAACTACCGGGCGATCGGCTTCTCGCGGCTCATCTTCACGAACACCGTCAGCGTGCTGCAACTGCCCGCGTTGGTCTCCGCGCTCGGTGGCGAGGTCCGCGCCTTCCCCGTTCTGCTCACGAGCACGGATGGCACGGCCGCCGAACGCCTCGCTCGCCGCGAGATCGGATCGGCGCTCGAAGAGCACGTCGAGCGCAGTCGGACAGCCGCCGCACGCCTCGACTCCGCTGCAGACGGCGCCTACCGAGTCGCCACCGACGGCCGCACCGTCGAGGACATCGCCCGGGAAGTGCTGGTCGCCGCCGACTGGGTCCCGTAGGCATCGCGCAGACCTCGAACGTCCGCACACTCCCCCACGGGTGCAGTATGGGCGGATGAAGCTGACGCTCGACCTCCACGACATCTACAACCGCGGCGGCGACATCGATCGCGCCCTGCGCGCGGTCATCGCGGAGGCCGTGGCGAAGAAGGCGCCGCTGGTCGAGATCATCCCTGGCAAGGGGTCAGGCGCCCTGAAGAAGCGCGTGTTGCGCTTCCTCGACCAGCCGGAGATCAAATCCCAGTACCACCGGGTCGAGAAGGACTCGAAGAACTTCGGGCGGGTGTTCGTGCACTTCCGGTGGAAGTAGCCCCACCCGAGCAATCACCGAGCAGCACTCGTGCGCCGTGCCGCGTCGGCTCGCCCGGCGCGCGCGACGGCGGTGGGAGGATGAACCCCTCATGACGATGAACTCCTATGCGGTCGTCGCCCTGTTCGCCCGAACGGAGGCCGGCACCTCCATCGCGCGGTCGGAGTGGCCCGCGCATCTGACGCTGGCGTCGAATTTCGCGGTGGACGCGGCTCCCCAGCTCGTCGTCGAGACCGTCCGTGCTGCGCTCCCCGGGGGCGAACCCCTTGAGGCCCGGCTCGGCGCGGCGGCGATGTTCGGCCCGAACGCGGACATCCCCGTCCAGCTCGTCGACGACGGCCCCTTCCCCGGCCTGCACGAACGGCTGGCGCAGGCTGTGGAGCGCCTCCCCCGGTTCGTCGCCGATGAGCCGCAGTACTGGCACGAGGACTACCGCCCCCACATCACCCTCCGTTTCGCCCCAGACGTTGTCGAAGGCGACGTGTGGCCCGTTCGCTGCTGTGCGACGGCGCTGCTCACCGCGGATCGCGGCACGATCATCGACGTCATCGACTCCGGAACTCCGCACCTGCGACACGATCGCACGGCCCCATAGGGTCGTCCTGTGACCACGATCCCGTTCTCCGCCCTCCCACAGGACCAGACGAGCGTCCGCTACGAGTACGGGCCCGACTCGAACCCCGCTCCCGCGGTGTCGCCCGGCTTCGTGGAGGAACTGCGGATCCCGGACAGCATCCACTACCCCGGGACGTCGCGCCGGATCTGGCTGCACCGCCCGGCGGGGCATCCCGCGTC
This sequence comes from Leifsonia shinshuensis, assembly GCF_013410375.1. NCBI lineage: Bacteria > Bacillati > Actinomycetota > Actinomycetes > Micrococcales > Microbacteriaceae > Leifsonia > Leifsonia shinshuensis. The sequence goes on along the minus strand of NZ_JACCFL010000001.1, from coordinate 2,186,619 downwards.
GGTGGAGAGCGCGGTGATGTTCTTCAACGACGGCTGGTGGTACCTCGACCCCGACGGGGACGTGCGGGGCGGCATCGTGCTCGACAACCTCGCCGCCGCGGGCAGCGTGCCGCCGATGATCGGGGTCTTCGTGGATCCCGGCATGCTGCACGTGGACGGCGCGCCGGTCAAGAACCGCAATGCCGAGTACGACGCCTTCGACGACCGCTACGCGTCCTTCCTGCTGGAGGAGGTGCTCCCGCTCGTCGAGGCCCGGTACGCGATCTCGCCTGACCCGACGATGCGCGGCATCTGCGGGGGCAGCAGCGGCGGGAACGCCGCACTGACCGCGGCCTGGCAGCGGCCCGACGGTTTCGGGAGGGTGATCACGTTCAACGGGAGCTTCGCGCAGATGCCCGGCGGGAACCCGTATCCACGGCTGCTGGCCGGCACGCCGCGACGGGACCTGCGGGTCTTCGTCCACGCCGCGCACCGTGACCTGAACTGGGACCGGGCGGAGTCCAACTGGTTCGCCGAGAACCTCGAGACCGCTGCCGCGCTCGCCCGCGCCGGTTACGACTTCCGGCTCCTCGTCGGCGACGGCGGACACAGCCCGGAGCACGGCGGCGTGCTGCTGCCGGACGCGTTGCGCTGGCTCTGGAGCAGCACAGCATGACCGGCGTCACCATCGGGCTGGCGGACCTCGGCGAGCGCATCTGCGTCCTCGGACCGTCGAACAGCGGCAAGTCGACGCTCGCCGTCGCGATCGGTGCGGCCACGGGATTGCCGGTCGTCCACCTCGACGTCCTGCGGCACGTCCCGGGCTCGCAGTGGGTCGAACGCGACCCGGACGATTTCGGCCGCCTGCACGACGCCGCCATCGACGGCGAGCGCTGGGTGATGGAGGGGAACTACTCGCGCTGGCTGCCGCAGCGACTCGCCCGCGCCACCGGCCTGATCGTGCTCGACGTCTCGACGCCGGTGAGCCTGGCGCGCTACCTCCGCCGCACCCTCGTCGAACGCGAGCGTCACGGCGGACTCGAAGGCGTCACCGACCGCCTCAACCCCGAGATGATCCGGTGGATTCTGGGCGGCGGTCACCGGAGCCGAGCCGGGTACCGCGAGCGGGCGCAGACGGCGGACGTGCCGGCGATCCTGCTTACTACGCGGGGAGCGCTGCGCGCCTTCTACCGCGAGGCGCGGCTTCGACGGTGAGGACGTGCCGTGGCGTTCGCGCGGGATCCGGCTGGCGGCGTGCTGCTCGCACGCGCCCGGACAGCCCGGGTGTCCGTGGTCAGGCGCCGGCGACGTCCCAGCGGATCACCACCGGCTCATACCACCACCGTCCCGGGCACTGACCCCACAGCCCCGTCCGCTCGGAGCGGGTCGGGATCTCGTGCACCGCGTCGTGGAGCACCTCCGCTGCCGTCACCACCACGCGAACGGTCGTCGGCAGGAGGACGGCGTCGTCGAGGAACGGCGCCTGCTGAGGCACGCGATAGCCGCCGTCCGCGCTCGCCGGCAGGTCCGCCGGCGCGCACTCGGTCCCGAAGCACGCCGCGACCCGGGCGTCGCGCGGCAGCGTCTTCTCGAACCGCAGCGTCACCGGTGAGGTGTCCTGGTATCCGATCGCCGGGCAGGCGTCCAGTACGCACCCGGACAGCGCGAGGGCCGCAGCGAGGACCACTCCGCCGGAGGCGGTGGCCCTGGTCCGGCGCCGTCGCATGTGTGAAGGGTAGCGCGCTCGTCGCGCGGGGGCCCGCGAACAGACGACACAGTGGGCTGCCGCGGGCGACTCCCGGCTCGATAGAGTCGCGTCATGGGGGAAAGTCAGAGAGGATCGCGCTGGTTCCGAATCGCCTTCGGGAAACCTCGGATCCGGAACGGGGTCGTCCCGCTCGTTCTGGCAGCGTGCTGGTTCTGCGTCACGATCTCGGACGGCGGCAATCCGTGGAGATACGTCATCGCCGTGGCGTGGGCGGTGCTCGGCGCGCTGATGGTGACGGTCGCGGTTCGGGACCGGCGACACCGCCGAGGCGCCTACGCTCCACCTGTGGTCATCCCGCAGGACTGAGTCTCACGGAACCGCATAGATAGGATCGCCGCGGATGTCGTTGTCGACAGGTGGAACCATGATCGAGCGCGCCCGCGCACTCAGCACCACCATCGCTGCCTTCGCTCTCGCCATTGGCCTCGCGGGCTGCTCCACGCTCCCGGATCACGGGGCGACCGCAACAGGTGGCGTTGCCTGCCTGAACCTGCGCTCGACGGTCACCAACCTGGAAGCACTCCGAGCGTGGTGTCTCGACCACAATGACGCGGCCGGCGCAGCAGCCTGGGCGACGGGCATCGAGAACTCGCTGAAGACGGCTGCAGTAGGTGACACGGCAGCGACGTCCCGCGTCCGTGCCGCGGCCTCCCGACTCGACGAACAGGTTCGGCTGCTGTCCGGCTCCGACAGCCGATCTGCGATCGCACAGCTTCCCGACGTCATCACTGGGATCGTGGACGAGCTGAAGCCGGCTGGCGACGCCGTCTGTGCCTGATGCGTCGACGAGCGAGCAGGCAGCGACCCGCCCTTGCGGCGATGCTGCTCTGCGCACTACCGCTGACCGGATGCACTCAGGCCGGGATGTGCACTCCTCGGATGACTCGGAGGTCTTACCGGGGTGCCGTCTCGTTCATCCGCAGGTGAAGTATCGCGCGGATCCGCCCGTCGTACTCATCGAAATCGACCGGATTGAACAGCCGCGCGATGACGACGAGTACGAAAACGAGAGCGACGAGGATGAAGTACGTGGCCATCACATCCGCGACACCATGCTGGAGCGAGTTGGGCGGCGCTCCTTCGGGCAGCCGAGCTAGGTACATCGGATCGATGGCGCGGGCGGCGAAGACGCCGTGAACGGCGGTGACCCCCCAAACGACTGCGACCAAAACGAAGACCATCAGGATAAGCACGTCGGACGCGCGGCCCCGTGGCACTCGAGTCCTCCCCAGCTTCAGCCCGTATCGGAGCCCGTCGTTGACGCTCAAGAGCTGCAGCATCGACGTCCACATGAAGAAGAACAGCGCATTGATGCCGTCGAAGGTGCCGATCCCGAGTCGGCCGATGATCGGCGGGATGGAAAGCCCTGCGAGCCCGGGAACCACGAGAAGAGCAACCAGTCCACCGATCGCCACCACCGTGATCGCGATGGACAACCAGGCGCTCACGTACGAATTGGGTGGTCCGCCACCTCCGCGCTCCCGCTGGGTCCCCACAGTCGGAGCGTATGGGAGCCGTTGGCGATCGGAACATCCCCCGTCTGGGCGGGTCGTTTAGGGCTACGAGCCCCACAGGGGACGCGCCTGCGAGGCCAGCGCGAGAAGCGGCGCGCTGTCGAGCACCACGTGCGACTCCGGCACCCCGAAGGCCGGCCACTGCGCGACGACCTCGAGCGGCCCTTCCGGCGGCAGAGGCCACAGCCACATTCCATCCTCGAAGGTATAGAAGTCCTCCGATCCGCCGCCGTTGCCGCGGGTGTGCGTAAGTGAGTGCCGTTCGGGAGCGACACCGTAGAGTCCCGACGGCAGATCGAGGATGAGTTTCTGGCCGTCCCCCAGGACGGCCCCATACCGCAACCGTTCCGGATCGAAGCGGCCGAAGTGGTCGTGCATCCGCGACTGCAGCTCCTGCCAGTCCCGCCGACTCGTGTTCCCGCGTCGGATGCGGCGCTCGACTACGAGTTCGACACCGTTGCTGTACACGCGCGCGGTTGTGAGAATCATGGCGACTCTGTCGGTAAGCGCGATGGTCTCGCCGATCGGGAGGGCCGCCGGGAGCTCCTCGTCGGAGGGCTTCCACCACGGCGCAGGGACGTGGTCTGAACCCTCGGGCCCGTCTTCGAGTGGGTCCGCCGGAAAGAAGTTCACGAGGGCAAGACGATCACGGGGCCTCGATGCTTCGCAAGGGTCGATCGGCGCGGCGCCCGATGCGGCCAGTGCCGGCCCAGCGAGCTAGCGCGTACGGGTCAGTGCCTCGGGTCGAGCTGTGGCCTACGACATCACGGTCGAGGAACCCAGCGAAGCGTTCCGGACTGCGTCCCATCGAGGATCGCTCCCGTCGCCTCGAAGGCCGTGCGCCTCGGTGAAGTACTGCCAGCAGACGCCCGCCAGAGCAGGCGCATCCAGTATCGGGGTCACCGCCGCGATCGCCTCGGTCAACGCTCTCCGGGTCCGATCCAGTTGGACGGTGAAATCGCTGAGTCGCGGCTCCCACCCACTCTTCGCAACTGGTTCAGCCGCCCCGAGAGCCATGTACGCGTAGCCCCGGTCGTTCCTCGCGAAGTAGACGGTTTCCGACGAGAGCTCGCCGAAATCGAGCGACCACAGAACGGGGGTCCGTTCCGCGTTCCATTCGGGGATCATCGCCTCCACGAGGTGATGAGTTGCGTGTCTCACCGGCTCGACCAGGCCGTAAAGGAAACCGTCCGGGTCGTCGTCCGCCCAGAAATCCCACCCCGGGTCGTCCACCGAGAGGGAATACGTGCCGCCGTGTTCGTTGCGGAACCTCGACGACGGCTGCTCCAGGAACTCCTTGGAACGGATGACGGAGAGAGCGGCCCGCAAGCCATCTCTCCTGCCGCCGAGCTTGGCCGGCGTGGCCTCTCCGTCCAGAACGGAGATGAGCTCCATCCCCGTACGCACGTTCGAATGAGCGAGCACTCGCGCGGCAGCCACGTAGTTGGTGCTCGCTTCGAACTGCGCCCGCTTCACCGCTTCCAGCATCCGCTCGCGATCCCTGATCTTCACCGTGGCCTCCCGTGATTAACCAGGTCTACGCTCCGGCATGCGCTTACGCCATATCGGGAAGACGACAGGCACCGAACCCATCAGCGCCCCTCAGAGCCGGGTATGAGTGAACCGCGTTTCACACCGCCGCGGTGACGCCCGACCGGCCGGCGGGTCGTGGACCACGACGTACACGGGCGCGTGTTGTCACGCATATCGGTCCGCCGACGGTCCGCCTCCGGTTCACGGTGGGCATGGTCCGGTTAGCGTTCAATCGCTCGAAACCTTGGCGAAAAACGAAGAAACCCCCGGTCTCCCGGGGGTTTCATTTCTGTGGGCGATACTGGGATCGAACCAGTGACAGGGCTACTGGACAACTTCCGCGTGATGACGCCATTCCGGGGCTGATTTCGTTGATTTGGTGCGGATTTTGGCGGCGTCGTGTTAAGGTCACTGTTATCCACAAATGGACACAAGTGGACACGAGATATTGCCCGGTATTGCCCAACCCTAGGGAGTGACATGGCCACGAAGCAGACCAAGCGCAAACGGCGCGAGTCCTTCGGCGCCATCCGGCAACGCTCATCGGGGCGTTATCAAGCCAGCTACGTCGGACTCGACGGAGAGCGATACAACGCGCCGCACACCTTCGACACCCCGACCGACGCGCGAGGATGGCTAGCGATCCAGCATGCCAAGCTTCTGAGCGGGGACTGGTCACCAAGCGACGCCGCGCAGGTCGGCACCGCCAAGAAGGCAAGAGCCGACACGCTCGGCGAGTACGCGGAGCACTGGCTAAGGACACGCGTCAATCGGCACGGCGAGGGCCTGCGCCCTCGGACACGCGTTGAGTACGAACGTCTCTTACGTGGCAGCCTGGCACCGCTCACAGGCGAACGACTCGCGATGGTCACACCGGAGATGGTTCGCGCCTGGTATGCGGCTGAGCTCGAGACGGGACGAAAGACGCAGACCGCGAGGGCATACGGCCTTCTCAAGTCGATCATGGCGACGGCAATCGAGGACCGCAGAATTACCAGCAACCCCTGCATGATCCGCGGTGCACAGAATGCGTCCACGGGCAAGAAGGTCGCTCCCCCGACCGCGGCCGAGCTGCAAAAGATCCTTGATGCGATCACGCCCCGCTACAAAGCTGCTGTCCTCATCGCGGCTTGGGCCGGATGCCGATACGGCGAGCTCACCGAGCTACGCCGAAAAGACGTGCGGATCATCAAGAATGGGCGCGACGTCGAAGCCATCATCATCGACGTAGCTCGCGCCGTCACGCACACAACGGGGATCGGGTACACAGTCGGCAAGACCAAGAGCGAGGCCGGAGTGCGATCGATCGCCTTGCCGCCGCACATTCACGGCGAGATCCTGGCGCATCTGAAAGACAATGTCGGTAGCTTTCCCGACTCTCTGCTGTTCCCGGCCGCTGACGGCTCAAGCCACTTGGCTGAATCGACGTTCGTGAAGCACTGGTATCCGGCTCGTGACGCGGCGAAGCGATCCGACATGCCGTTCCATGCGCTGCGCCACTACGGCGCTACACGATTCGCCCAGACCGGTGCCACGCTGAAGGAGATCCAGGAGCGCCTAGGGCACTCGACTGTCGCGGCCGCCATGCGTTACCAACACACCGCCGGCCGCGACGCTGAACTCGTCCGCCGAATGTCAGAGCTTGCCGCCAACTGACGGCATGAAAATGCCCCCGGAACCGTTCACGGCGGTTCCAGGGGCGCAATCCGCAACCAGCAAAGGAAAACGAACCGTGTCACATTTTACATCGAACATCGTTGAATGCACCCTCGTCGGATGGTGCGAAGGTCACCGCGACGACGAGGCCGAATCCCACGCGACCTTACTTCACGCCGGGCCTGACATCGTCCTCAAGCACGGAATTGAAGACAGCGAGAACCCGGACCCCGGCGCAATCATCCTCTGGCGCACTCTCGACGCGACCGCCGGCCGCGAGCGCTACAACCTCGATGCTTCCTACAACCGCACTGTCCGCATCGAAGACATTGCTGACCTCGCCGCAGACTTCGAAGACGTTGCGAGGCAGTTGCGTACGATTCACTCAGCCCTGAATTGCTGATTCTGGCCGGTGTGAACGAAGCCCCCAGCCGTTACGGCTGTGGGGCTTCGTTCTGTGACACGCCGGACCATGTCCGCATTTATGTGGACACAAATGCCTTAGTCTGAGATCGTCTCAACCGAGACAATCGACGCCGGGCTGCATCGCTTCGCAAGGCCGAAGCAGTCGGATAGCGCTAGGTCGCTACCTCGACATAGATCACAGACACCACCTCGATTCCGACCTCATCCGAGGAGAGAATCGTGGTGCCCTCTGACCTTCCCGCCTGGCTCACCATCCGCGAAGCCGCTGAACTTCTTCGCGTCGATCACAAGACGATCCGTCGCTACATCAGCGCAGGTCGCATCAAGGCCGAGCGCGTCGGCCCCCGCCTGATCCGTGTATCCTCCGCGAGCCTCAACGCGCTCGGGCGCGCACTGTGAGCGCCTACGCCGCAGCGGGCGTGTCCGGCGAAGATCTCGATGTCGTGGTCGGCATCGAACGGCCAGACGGAGCTACTGTGGCCGAGCATCTGACGCCTGCCCAGGCCGTCGCTCTCGCGCAGGACCTCGTCCGGATTGCCAGCGACACACTCGCGCTGCAAGCAATCATCGGAGACCTCTGACGTGGGGGCCACGCTAGCGCTCGAGGCGAGCGCATACTGCAACCTTCACCAGATCGACCCCGTCCCCCGCTGCGTGCTCGTCTACATGGCTTTGCGCTCACTCGACGACGCCTCAGGCGCCGCTGAACGGCCAGCGCGTCGCTCTTACCTCAGCCGGGCTCAGCTCGGCCTTGCGATCGGCCGCTTCATGCCCGACCGTGAGCCGCCGCCGGATGCACCGCTCGAACAACGCCGCCAGTGGGACGCCGACAACAAAGCGATCGTGCGCGCGCTGCGAACGCTCAAGGCCGCTCACGCAATCCGGGAAGTCGCGTCAGCTCGCCCGGGCCGAACTGTCGAATTCGAGATCTGCCTCGGCCGCGGCGCGGACGCTCAGCGTCACCCATCAGGGGACGCTCACCGTCCCCCAAGGGGGACGCTCACCGTCCCCGAGACGGACGCTCACCGTCCCCCCAAGGAGAACGAAGAGAAATCAGGAGAAGTAGGAGGACGAAATAGCGCCGGGCGGGCACCTCACTTTCAGCCTGTGGATAACTCCGATGAGAGGAAGTCAGCATGACGATCCAAGATCTCGGCGCCAGGTGCGACCGCCATGTCGGCGAAGCCTTCCAGCCGCGCTGCTTCGACTGTGACACCGCTAACCGCGAGCTCGAGCAGGAACGCGCCCAGGAGCGCCACCAGCGCGCGATCGAACGCAACGCCGCTCTCGGCATCACCCCGAACCGTCAGACCCCGCGACGACGCCTCACGCGCCGCCGCTGAACCCGAAGGACAACACCATGCTCGGACCCAACCCCGCACTCGCCGAAATCGTCCTCGACCGAATCCTCACTGTCGTCCACACCCACGCTCACGACCTTCAGATTCACGGCGTCATCCGAGGCCTCGCGGTCGAGGACATGAACGCGCTGTCCCCGCACCTGCGTAACGGCCTCATCGAGCAGCACGTCGACATGCTCGACTGGTGGCTTACCGGGTCATGGCGGGTCGACCTCCGCCGCGCTGAGTTCGTGTACGGCACGCCGCCGGCCGCGCCGCCCCTGTCGGTGGAGGATGCTACCGTCGTGGTAGCTGGACAAGAGCGGCAACAGCCTGGAGGGGCACCGCAAGAGACCAGGCTTTCACCCCGAGATTCCGTGGATTCGGTCACCGGGTACGACGAGCAAGTCGGATGACATTCGCGCTCGCCGATTACCTCCCCATCCACGCGCCGGCATCAGATCCGGCCCACATCCCGGAGTGACCATCATGAGCATTGACACCCGCACCCCCATCCAGATCATGGAAGCCCGACAGGGCGAGATCGAGACCGAGATCGACAAGATCACCGAGACTGCGGAGAAGCACAACCGCAGCATCTCCAAGACTCAGCAGGCATACGTCGACTCCCTGGTCGTCGAGCACCGCAGCCTCACCGACAAGCTGCAGGCCGCCCGCGAGGCCGACGAGACCCGACAGCGCCGCGCCGACAACATCCGCGGTCTCGGCATCTTCGACGGACCGGCGACGACGAGCTCGCGCGGCGGCATCTACAACGCCGAGTCCCGGTCGTCGTACTTCAAGGACATGCTCGACGCTCGCCAGGGCGACAGCGCAGCTCGCGAGCGTCTCGACCGCCACCGCAAGGAGGTCACCGAGAGCATCCGCGGATTCAGCGACACCAAAGCCAAGGAGGTCCGCGCGATCTCCACGACCGGTGGCGCCGGCGGCGAGTTCGTCCCGCCGCTGTGGCTGATCGACGATTACATCGAGGCGCTGCGCCCCGCACGCGCCACCGCGGACGCACTGACCAACCTGCCGATGCCTGCCGGCACCGACGTCATCAACGTGCCCAAGGTCGTCACCGGCACCGCGACCGCGATCCAGGCGAACCAGAACACCGGCGTCCAGCAGACCGACATCAGCACCGGCACCGTCTCGGCGCAGGTCATCACGATCGCCGGCGGCCAGACCGTCGCCCAGCAGTTGTTCGACCAGTCCCCGATCGCCGGCCACATGGACCGTGTGATCCTCCAGGACCTCATGGCCGACTACGCCCGCCAGGTCGGATCGCTCGTGCTCAACGGCAGCGGCACAGGTGGGCAGCCGTCCGGCCTCATCACTGCCGCCGGGACCGTGCAGACGTACACCGACGCGAGCCCCGCCTTCATGGGCGCCGGCAAGATCTACGCACAGATCGGCAAGGCCGTGCAGACCGTCCAGACCAGCCGCTTCGCCGCCGCGTCCGCGATCGTCATGCACCCGCGCCGCTGGGCATGGGCGGCCGTCCAGGTCGACGCCTCCAACCGCGCCGTGATCCTCCCCGACGCCAACGGCCCGCTCAACGCCTCTGGTGTCCAGGTCAACGGCAACGCGCAGGGCGTCGTCGGCAAGATGTTCGGCCTGCCCGTGATCGTCGACCCGAACATCCCGACGAACGTCGGCACCGGCACGAACCAGGATGTCATCCTCGTGCTGAAGGCCGACGACTCGTGGCTGTACGAGGGCACCATCCGCGCGGAGGTGTTCCAGCAGACCTACGCGAACCAGCTCAGCCTGTTCGCCCGCGTCTACAACTACATGGCCCTCGCGCACCGCCTCCCGCAGTCGATCGTGACCATCACCGGTACCGGCCTGGTCGCACCGACCTTCTAACCACGGCAGCCCTGGTGTCCGCTAGATGGACACCAGGGCGAGCCCAGTGCGTCAACGTCACCGGCACACCCGGCCGAAGGTGGAAGAGCCCGAACCTTTCTCGAGCAGTGACACCACCTGCGCACACCCCAGCCGCGCCCCGTCCCGTCCTCTCCTCCGGACGGGGCGCGGCAACAACCACCGCCCCAGACCCAGACAGCACACCCCCGGTGGGCCGTCGAAATCTCTGAAAGGTACCGAGCCAGATGACCCGCCAGCCGAACGACTCGAACAGTCTGCTTTCGAAGTCCCGGGACATCTGTCCCGCTAAAGGAGTCCACGCATGAGCACTACACAGCAAATCGCGCTCGGTCTCGGCGCCGCCGGCGCTCTGGTCGACGTCTCGGCGTACTGCACCGGCCCTGAGGGCGTCGCGTACAGCTACGGTCGTCAGTCGGAGTTCCGCGACCCGAACCCGGGCCAGGTGACGTTCATCCTCGACAACTACGACGGTCGCTTCACGCCGGGCAACCTCAGCACCCCCTACGCGTCGCCGCTGACCGAGGGCACTGCGGTGTGCTGGTCGATCGGCGGTCGTCTCGTGAGCGGGATGGTGTCCGCGATCGGTTTCGCTTCGTCGGAGACGGAATGGGGCCGCGTGACGATCACCTGCGGCGACATCTTCTACTTCGCTAACCGCACGCTCGTCGGCGATATCGCTGCCACAATGGCCAGCACGAATGCGTGGCTGTACTGGTCTCTGAACGACGCCGCCAGCAGCGGCCAGGCCGCCGAAACTTCCGGCAACGGCGGCCCGAGCCTCACGACGCAGCCGCCCGGCAACCCGGGCGTGTTCGGGCTGCCAGGCGTCCCCGCTACGACCGACACTCAGATGGCACTCCCGGCGACCGCCGCAGCCGCAGCGGCGATGCAGGCAACCGGCCCGTTCCCCGTCATCAACTACCCGGCCGGCTCCCTCGGGTTCTGGGGTCTCTGGTACACGCCCAACGCTGCATCATTCGTCGAGATCGACTCCGGGCCTTCCGGCAGCTACGCCGGGTTCTGGCGCTTCCAGGGATCGAGCGTCTCGTTCGGCGCGCCAGGATGGACCAGCGGAGGCACAACGGTGGCCTTCGACGGGCTCACCCACTACTTCGCGCTCGGGACCACCTACGCCGGCACGACATTCACCGCGACGCTCTACATCGACGGTGTCGCCGCCGGCACCAGCACGGGCACCGTCGCGGGCACGCTCACCAACGCGCTCGCACAGCCCAAGTACGTGCGCCTCTTCGCGGGAGACGGCACCGGGAGCTATTCACCGTCGTTCTCGCACTTCTCGCACTCCCCGGTCCTGATCCATGAGGAATACGCGGCCTCACCGACGACAACTGCGAACCGGGTTCGCGCGCTCGCGCAGGCGGTGCCCGGCATGACCATCGGCACCCTCGACCCGAACATCTCTACCGCACCCATCGGACCACCCACCGCATCCAACGTCACAGCCTGGTCGCTGATGTGCGACGCGGTCCGCACCGAGCAGGGCCACCTCTACGCCGCCACGACCGGGACCCTGCTGTCCCCGTCAACGACCGTCAACATGCGGGCACGCACCCGTCCGACCGCGGTCACGCTGACCCTCGACGCAGCAGCCGACATCGAAGGCTTGCCCCAGATCGACCGCGACGTCACGAACCTCTACGCCACTATCACCGCCTCTGGACCCAGCAACAGCGCCGCCGCCACCGACCGCGCCGCAGTCGCCCGCGTGGGCGCCGCAGCGACGTCAGAAACAGTCACCCTCGCCAACCCGACCGATCTGCTCGGATACGCCCAAGACCGCCTGCAGCGCGGCGAGAACGTCGCGCTGAAGGTCTCCAAGGTCGATATCAACACGACCACCTCCGCGGTCACGCTCGCGCAGCTACTGGGCCTGAACCTCGGCGACCGGGTGCGCCTGACGAACCTGCCCACGGCCGCGCTCGGATTCACTCAATGGGACGGCTGGTTCCTCGGTGCGACCGAAGTCCACAACACTCTGAGCGGCGACGTCTTCACCCTGTACCTCGCACCCGTGCTGCCCAGCACAGCGGTCTTCGACACGGACGTCTTCTCAGCCGGCACGGACCTCACCCTGTCCAGCGCGCTCACCGCCGGCGCGACCAGCATGGTCGTGGCCACGGCGAGCCCGCTCACGTTCCTCGAGACGGTACAGGTGCCCTACACACTCCAGGTCGATTCCGAGCAGGTCACCGTCACCGCCTGCACAGCGCTCAGCGGCAGCACACAGACAGCCACCATCACCCGCGGCGCCAACGGCACCACGCCAGCGGCACACGCCACAGGAGCGCTCGTAGACGTCGCCCAGCCCGGCATCTACGCCTTCTGATCACACACAGCTAGACGAACACCGGGCGGGCATCCATCGACCTCTCGGGGTGGCCCTGTCGATTCTTCAGGGCCCTTGAGGACAGATGACCCGCCAGTCCACGCGATCTCTCCCCCGCATTTTTTTTCCACACGGAGTGACCATGTTCGGGACCTCCCGGGAATGGTGGTGCGCTAGCGTGCGGGCTGCCGGCGCGGCCGCAGCGGATGGAATTGAAGTCGCACGACAGCCGGACGGGCATCCGCGAGCGAGACGAGTGGGTCGCGTTCTACCTCTGTCAGAACGACCACCTAACGGGTCGCGACGGCGAGGTGTACACCGGGCCTACCCCGCACTGACGCTAGCGAGGACGCCCCTTCTCCGGTGGTTCGGTAGGCAGGGAGTGCAGCCACTCATCCAGCTCGTCGGCGAGGATCACACCCTTGCTGTTCGCGTACCGCGGCGCCAGGTCGCCCTTCGCGATCGCGCGCTGGATAGAGGCCTCCGAGTAACCACAGGCTGCAGCGGCGTCGGGGATCGAGTAGGCAAGCGGCCGCGGGCGCGGTCTGAGATCGCTCATCGGGGGGTTTCATCGATTGTGAGCGCCGGATCATCGAGCGCCACGCCTTGCGACACGGTCGGGAACCAGAGTTCGAACTGTTCACGCGTGCCAAGGAATCGGAGATCTCGATCCCAACTCGGGTGCGATGCCACGTAGGAGAAGAAACCGTAGCCGGACGAGCCGAGCGGCGGGTCTTGCTCGGACGCAAGGTAATAGTCCTGTGTCGTCGAGTCGCGATTCACCGGAACGCGCAAGCGCCAGCTCATGAGGATGACCTGCGAGCCGTCCTCCACTAAGTAGCTCGCATCGAACGTCTCTGGGTACTTACCATCGACCAGATCAAGCTGCTCTTCCCTGACTCGGTCCGGGAAGTGGAGTCGCGCGGTGAATGTGCCGTCGGTCATGCGTTGACTCTAGCGCTGGGGCGAAACAGAGTCTCAAGGGATATTGCCCAGATATTGCCCAAACCATCCGACAACGAGAAAACCCCCGGAATTCCGGGGGTTTCGTGGTGGGCGATACTGGGATCGAACCAGTGACCTCTTCCGTGTCAGGGAAGCGCGCTACCGCTGCGCCAATCGCCCAGAGCCTGAGCTGCTCAGGATCGAGGTGGATACGGGATTCGAACCCGTGTATACGGCTTTGCAGGCCGCTGCCTCGCCTCTCGGCCAATCCACCGAAGCCACAACACGGAAGAACCGTACCGTATTCGAGAGGCCTGGAATCCGAGGAAACCAGGCCGACTCGAGCGGATGACGAGACTCGAACTCGCGACCCTCACCTTGGCAAGGTGATGCGCTACCAACTGCGCTACATCCGCATTTCGCGCCCCGGTCTCCCGCGGCACTTGAATGACTTTAGCCGATCCCCACGCCGATGACAAAACCGGACGCGCCGTCCGGGTGTGTCGCGCGCCGCAACGCCCGGCGTGCGCGGCCGATGTGCAATCCGGGGCCGGCGTCGGCTAGTATCGAGACTCGCAGCCGGACACCCCGGCCGCGTACGCACGGGCGATTGGCGCAGTTGGTAGCGCGCTTCCTTCACACGGAAGAGGTCATCAGTTCGAGTCTGGTATCGCCCACCGCAGACGAAACCCCGGCCACGGCCGGGGTTCTCCGGTTAACCGGCTCCTCCCCCGCTACGGCGTGAACCACGGCCCCTCGCCGTGCGACAGCACGGCGATCAGGTAGCCCCACGCCAGCCCGCTCACGACCGCGACCGGGCTCCGCACTGACCGGCGGCGCACCCACGGGATGAACAGCAGCGGGATCGCCAGCGCGGCGGCGGCGATGCAGCACGCGAGGATCGCCATCCACTGGCCGTCGAGCGTCCGGCCGAAGCCGCCTCCCGTGCAGCCGCTGATGCCGCACCACGACAACGCCGCGACGACCCACGGCACGAAGCAGAACAGGACCACCGCCGGGACCACCCAGAGCAGGTGCAGCCCGGGATGCCGCCGGCCGCGCGAATTCGCCGGCGCCGACGGCTCAGTAGCCGATGACACCGGTGAAGTCCGGCGAGCCGTCGGGACGTGCCGGCAGCGGGGTGCCGTTGACGTAGCGCGGCCACTCCAGCCGGTAGCCGCCGGCCGGCGTCAGCACGTTCGGGTAGGGCGACGGCGCCGGCGCGGCGGAAGCACCGGCCGGCGCGGCAGCGGCCGGCGCGAATGCCGTCGGCGGGGCGTACGCCGTAGCGGGCGGCGCGTAGGCCGCGCCCGCCGGCACGTACGCCGCACCCGCCCCGCCCGAACCACCAGCCGCCCGGCCTCCACCCCGCACCGCCTTCGGCCCGAACAGCGTGTACGTCAGCGGGATCAGGATGGTCCCCAGCGCGTCGAGGATCGCGATCGTGGCCACGAGCCGCCAGTACGTGTCCGAGAACTCCACGTGGTCGAACACCAGCGGCGCCGCCAGCCCGACGGTCAGCGCCCCGACCAGCACGAGCGTGCACACGGTGACCTTCGACATGATCGGCCCGGTGAAGCGGCGCTGGGTGTTCAGCACCAGGTGGATGTGCAGGAGGCCGAGGCGCACGACCGCCACGAGGGCGATCCAGCCGAAGAAGCCCCACGACGAGGTGCCGCTCGAGTCCTCGGTGGCGGACGCGCCGTCCAGCGCCGGCGTCCAGAGCTTCACCAGGCCGTCCAGCAGCAGGAACGCCGACAGCGTCACCGACACCGCCCCGAACCAGGGCGCCCGGCGGGCGGAGACGTCCGCGTCGTACCAGGACACCAGCGAGAAGAACACCAGCAGCGCGATCGTGCCGATCAGCCGCCAGCAGGTCTCGTCCCACCGGCCGATGATCACCGCGTAGACGCCGACGAGCGCGGCGGCGATGAGCGAGCCGATCACGATCCGCGGCAGGAGCTTGCGCACCCAGGCGAAGCGGTTGGCGTCGGGAGGCAGGGCGCCGGTCAGGTCCGTCATGACTCGAACGTTATCCACCGCCCGACACCGCAGAATCCGTGCCAACACGGTATTCGACGGCGCTACGGCACCCTCCTCCCGCGTCCTCCAGCGGTCTCATCGCGCACGCGTTTACAGTAACTGCATGATATGGTGCAGTCACTGCAATAGAAGGGAAGCTGATGGAATCCATCCTGAGCGTGCACGACCTCGCGAAGTCCTACGGCCGTGGCGAGAGCCGGTTCGATGCCCTCAAGGGGGTGACGATGGAGGTGCGCCGCGGAGAGTCTCTGGCGATCGTCGGCAAGAGCGGTTCGGGCAAGTCGACCCTGATGCATCTACTCGCCCTGCTCGACAAGCCCGACGCGGGAGAACTGGCCGTGGACGGCCGTTCGGCCGGAGCGCTCTCGAAGCGCACCGTCGACCTGCTCCGGAACGAGCGCTTCGGCTTCGTGTTCCAGCAGTTCTTCCTCACCCCATCCGCGTCGGTGCTGGAGAATGTGGTCCTCCCGCTGACGATCCGCGGCGTTCCGCGCGCCGAGCGGCGCACGCGCGGCATGGCCGCGCTGGAACAGCTCGGCCTGGCCGACAAGGCGAAGAATCCCGCGACGGCGCTCTCCGGCGGCCAGAAGCAGCGGGTGGTCATCGCCCGGGCGCTGGTCGGAGACCCGGAGGTGATCTTCGCCGACGAACCGACCGGGAACCTGGACAGCGTGACCGGAAAGCACGTGGAGGATCTGTTGTTCTGGCTCAACAAGGAGAAGGGCATCACGCTGGTGGTCGTCACCCACGACGGCGACCTGGCTGCGCGCTGCGACCGGCGGATCACGATCGCCGACGGGCTCCTGGTCGAGGAGGTGGCCGCGTGAAGACCACCGACCTGCTGCGCGCCGGGACGCGCAACGCCTTCCGCAGCAAGACCCGCACCATCCTGACCGTGCTGTCGCTCTTCGTCGGCGCGTTCACGCTCACGCTGACCACCGCGCTCGGCGCGGGTGTCTCGGACTATGTCACCAAACAGGTCTCCAGTCTCGGGTCGCAGGATGTGCTGCTCGTGCAGCGCGCCGCGACCGCCACGGGCTCGGGCCCGCAGAAGTACGACCCGTCCGCCGGCGGCACGAGCGCCGGGAGCGTGGGCGCGCCGAGCCCGCTCGGCGCCAGCGGCGGCACCCTCTCCGAGGCTGATCTGGAGACGATCCGCGGCATCCAGGGCGTCGACAGGGTCGCGCCGGTTCAGCAGGTCGCGGTCGACTGGATCGCGCATGACACCGGCGACAAGTACAAGCTGACGATCAACGCGACCTCCTCGATCACCAAGTCGGACCTCGCCGCCGGCGCCCAGCTCGACCAGGGGTCGAACGAGAAGCAGCTCGTGCTGCCGCAGGACTACGTCGAGCCGCTCGGCTTCGCCTCCGGCGAGGCGGCGGTGGGCACAGACGTGACCCTCGGACTGACCGATGCCAGGGGTCAGTCGCAGACCGTCGCGGCGCACATCGTCGGCGTGGCCCGGACCAGCCTGCTCGCGACCGGGGCCGGGGCGAACAACGCCCTGATCGACGCTCTCTCGACCACCCAGCGTGCGGGTCTGGACAGCCGCGCCGGCTACCAGGTCGCGATCGCCTACGTGGCAGGCGACCCGACCGCGCAGCGCGTCGACGACCTGAAGAGCGCCCTCACCAAGGCGGGGTTCACCGGGCAGACGGTCCAGGACCAGCTCGGCACCATCCAGACGGTCATCAACGGCATCATCGGCGTGCTCAACGCCTTCGCCGTCGTCGCCCTGATCGCCGCCGCCTTCGGCATCGTGAACACCCTGTTCATGAGCGTTCAGGAGCGCACCAGGGAGATCGGCCTGATGAAGGCGATGGGGATGTCCAGCCGGAAGGTGTTCGCGCTCTTCAGCACCGAGGCGATCGTGATCGGCTTCCTCGGCAGCGTGCTCGGCGTGGTCGTCGCGATGCTGCTGGGCACCGGGATCAGCGCCGTCGCGGCCGCCGGACCGCTCGCCTCGCTGCCCGGCCTGACGCTGCTGCTGTTCCAGCCGCAGGCGATCGTGTTCGTGATCCTCGCGATCATGCTCATCGCGTTCCTGGCGGGTGTGCTGCCGGCGCGCCGGGCGGCCCGGCAGAACCCGATCGACTCGCTACGCTACGAGTAGTCACTTCAGGAGGATCATGTCGACCGTTGACGGCGCCTCTCGCCGCACCCGTTCCCAGACCACCGCAGCCATCGAATCCGCCGCCGTGGCCCTGGTCAACGAGCTCGGCTACGACGCTGTCACGGTCGACATGATCTGCGAGCGCGCCGGGGTCTCCCAGCGCACCTTCTTCAACCACTTCAAAACCAAGGACGCCGCTGTGATCGGCAGCGCGGGCCCCGGGGTCGACCAGCAGTTCGCGCGCGAGTTCATCGTCGCGCACGGCCCCCTCCTCCCCGACGCCTTCCGCCTGGTGCAACTGCCCCAGGTCGTGGCGCCGCAGGAGATGGCCGCCCGGCTTCGTGCCGTCGGCAGCCATCCCGAGCTGATGGCCCGCCAGATGCAGCGCTTCACGCTGATCGAGGCCGAGATCACCGACATCCTCCGGCTCCGGCTCCTCAACGAGAACCCGGAGACGGACGAGACGACGCGCCAGGAGCAGGCCAAGCTCCTCGCGTCGATCCTCGCCGGCCTCTTCCGCTACCTCGCGGAAACGACGACACGAACCGGCGCGACGGCTCCGGTCTCGCCCGACCGCGTCGCGGAGCTGCTCCGCGGTCTCGGCGTGCCCCTCATCTGAGGACCCGGAGCGCGAGCGCGCGGATCGAGACCCTTACCTTACGTTCCGTGACGCGCGCGGTCGCGGTCGGCGCCGTCCTGCGGCACCCTTGCTCAATGAGCTTCGCACCGGCCCGTCCCCTGGAGCAGCTCTTCGCGTCCAGGTCCAGCATCAAGTGGCGCCGCTATCCGGCGGACGTCCTCCCGGTGTTCGTCGCCGAGATGGACTTCGACGTCGAGCCCGCCATCCTGGACCGGGTCGCCGACACGCTCCGCAACTCGGACACCGGGTACCTCGACTCCGCCGGACCGCTCGCGCCGGCGTTCGCCGACTTCGCCTGGAGCTCCTGGGCGTGGGGCGTCGACCCGCAGTGGGTGCACCTCGCGACCGACGTGACGGTCGGCGTGGTGGAGACCCTGCGCCTGGTGCTTCCCGAGTCGGGCGGGCGGGTGGTGCTGACCCCTCCGGTGTACCCGCCGTTCTTCGAGATGATCGAGGAGGCCGACGCCGTCGCGATCACCGTGCCGCTGCGCGAGGACGCCGGCTGGACGCTCGACCTGGACGCCCTGGAGACCGCGTTCGCGGCCGGGGTGGACGCGATGCTGCTCTGCAACCCGCAGAACCCGACGGGGCGATGTCACAGCCGGCGCAGCCTGGAGGCGCTCGCCCGCCTCGCGGCTCGCTACGGGGTGTTCGTCGTCAGCGACGAGGTGCACGCCCCGCTCGCCCACCCGGGCGTCCGCTTCACGCCGTTCGCACCCGTCGCCCGGGCCGCAGGCGCCCGCGCCGTGACGGTCACCTCCGCCAGCAAGGCGTGGAATCTCGCCGGCCTCAAGTGCGCGGTCATCGTCGCCGCCGAGCCCGCCACCGCCGACCTGCTCACCCGGCTGCCCGAAGAGCTCGCGGCGCGCACCAGCATCCTCGGCCTGCACGCCAATGTCGCCGCGCTGTCCTGCCTGCGCTGGCGCGACGGGCTCCTGGAACAGCTCGTCGAGAACCTCCGGCTGCTGGAGGCCGAGCTCACCGTCCACGCGCCGGCGGTGCGGGTCGTCCGGCCGGACGCCGGCTACCTGGCCTGGCTCGACTTCCGGGACACCGGGCTCGGCGACGACCCGGCGCGCGTCCTCATCGACACCGGGCGGGTGGCGCTCAACTCCGGGCTCGCGTTCGGCGAGCAGGGCCGCGGCTTCGCCCGCATCAACCTGGCCTGCGACCCGAGCACCGTGGTGGAGGCCGTGCGCCGCATCGCCGCCACCGTCGCGGCCTACGCGCCCGTTCCTGCGTAACGCCCCCGCGCGATTCGCGCCGAATCGCCCGAAACCGCCGCGCATTCCCGACATTCGGCACGAATGTCACTCGTGCAACCGTCGGGACATTCGTCACGAATCGCGCGAATGGCGCGCGCTTTCGCGACATTCGGCACGAATGTCGCCGCGGGCTACGCCTCCAGGGCCTGCCGCAGATCCTCGATGATGTCGCGCGGGCTCTCGATCCCGATCGACAGCCGCACCAGCCCCGGCGTGATCCCCGCGTCCAGGCGCTCCTCCTCGGTGAGCTTGGCGTGGATGGTGCTGCCCAGGTGGATGGCCAGCGTGCGGACGTCGCCGATGTGCGTCATCGGGCTGATGAGCTGCAGCGCGTCGAGGAAGCGGCGCGCCGCCTCCTGCCCGCCCGCCAGGTCGATCGACACGATCGAGCCGGGCCCGAGCGGCAGGTACTTCTGAGCGAGCGTGTGGTGCGGGTCCGTCGGCAGGCCCGGGTAGTACACCCGCGCCACCTCCGGCCGCTCCGCCAGCCACTCGGCGACCGCCTGCGCGTTCGCCACGTGACGGTCCATCCGCACCGACAGCGTCTCGATCCCGTGCAGCAGCAGGAAGGTGCTGAGCGCGGGGACGGTGGGACCGTACTCGAGCACGATCACGGACCGCAGGTAGGCGAGGTACGCACCGGCGCCGAAGCGCTCCACGAACGACGCGACGCCCGGCCGGGGCGGCTCGGTGAGCTGCGGGAACCGGTCGGCGTGCGCCGCCCAGTCGAAGCGGCCGGCGTCGACGACGGCGCCGCCGATGACCGAGGCGTGCCCGGACAGCCACTTGGAGGTGGAGTGCACGACGATGTCGGCGCCGTCCTCGATCGGCCGCCACAGGTACGGCGTCGGCACGGTGTTGTCCACCACCAGCGGGACGCCGGCCGCGTGCGCGATCCCGGCGAGGCGCTCGATGTCGACCACCTGGTTCAGCGGGTTGGGCAGCGTCTCGGTGTAGACCGCCTTCGTGTTCGGCCGGAACCGGGCCGCCCACTCCTCGTCGGTCGCGTCGTCGTCCACGTACTCGAAGGCGATCCCCTGCCGCTTCAGGATGCCGCGGAACATCTCCCGCGTGCCCTCGTACAGCGACCGGGTCGCGAGGATGTGGTCGCCCGCCTCGGCGAGCGCGTTGATCGCCGCGGCGATGGCCGCCTGCCCGCTGGAGACGACGATGCCGTCGACGCCGCCCTCCAGGTCGGCGATGCGGCGGCCGGCGACGGCGTTGGTGGGATTGTCGTTGCGCGAGTAGGCCCGGTAGCGGCTGCGGCCGGCGAACCGGTCCTCGCCGTCGTCGAAGTCGTCGAAGACGTAGCCGGCGGTCTGGTAGATCGGGGTCACGCGGGCGCGGGTCTCGGCGTCGACCACGGCTCCGGCGTGGATCTGCCGGGTCTCGAAGTCGAGCGGGCGCGGACAGTCGTCAGGCATGCGGCAACTGTAGTGACGCGGAGCGCCGCTTGTGCGGCGCGGCTTCACCGTTCGTCATGCGACGGCCTCCCGTGCGGTCAGCGCCACCCGTAGAGCTCGCGCAGGGCGGAGCGGACGGTCGCGTACCGGCGTGCGTCCAGGGCGGCGGCCTCCCGGCGCATACCGGTCCGGTGCACGCGGAACACCCGGTCGAGGCGGACGTAGCTCGGCCGGCCCCGGCCATCCCAGTCCCCCGCGCCGATCGCCAGGTACTCGGGCCGCCCGGGATGCGCCTGGCTGGTCAGCGCGACCGCGATCAGGCTGCCCGCGGGCTCGGCGGCGACCACGAGCACCGGACGGTCCTTGCCGCGTCCGTCGTTCTCCTCGTAGGGCACCCAGGTCCAGACGATCTCGCCGGGGTCGGGCTCGCCGTCGGTCTTCGGGTTGTAGGCGGTCCTCAGCCTCGCCAGGCGGCGCGGATCCACCTGGACCGTTGCACCGGCGCCGGAGCGTCCGGGCTCGACCCCGGCGCGCTGTGCCCCGGCGCGCTGGCGCTCAGCGGTCCGCCCCGCGCGGCCGGACGGCGTCGCCCGGGCGGGCGGCTTCGCCTGCCTCCGCGGAGTCCCCGTCCCCCGCGGCGTTCCGGGCCGGAACAGTCGGGCGATCGCGTCCAGGAGTCGGCTCATTCGACGCACGATAGCCGATGCGGGTGAGGCCGAGCGTGAAGCGGAGGACGAGTGCCAGTGCCAGCCCCACCAGGAAGGAGCCGACCAGCACCGAGAAGCCCGCGATCGCCTGGGCCGTGAACAGGTCGAAGTTGCCGCTGTCGACCATGCCGCCGCCCGCCGCGAACAGACCGAGGTACAGCAGTCCGACCAGGCTGGCCACTGTGACGATGACGATGAGCGCCATCGACGGCCCGAACCGCGCCCGCGCGGCCAGGTCGACCATCGTGGCGCACGCCAGGGCGGCGATCGTGCCGAGGAGCAGCGACCAGCCGATCGTGAGCACCCCGGCCGCCGCTGTGATGGCGACGAGCCCGGAGAAGGCGCCGCAGAGCGCGGACACCGTCGTCGGGCGTCGCAGCAGGACCCGGTCGACGATCATCCAGGCGAGGCAGCCGCCTCCCGAGGCGACGAAGGCGTTGATCGCGATCAGCCCGGTGTACGAGTCGACCGCGCCCTCCGATCCGACCACGAGCCCCAGCCAGCCGACCCAGACGAGCGTGCCGCCGATCGCGATGGCGCCGAAGCTGCGCTGCTCCGGCGGCCGGTGCTCGGTGCGCCCGCACGCCAGGATGACGCCGGCCGCTGCCGCTCCCGCTGCCACGCCGATCGGCAGCGCGCCGCCGAAGTCGATGACGCCGAGCACGCCGGTCGCCCAGCCGTCGTCGAGGGCGAAGACGGCGTAGCCGGCCGGGTAGAGCACCAGCACGGACCACAGCACGGTGAGGACCAGCCACGCGCGCAGGGTGACCCTCGACGCGACCGCGACGCCGACGATCGCGACCGACACGCAGCAGACCGCCAGCAGCGAGCCCGCCCGCGCCAGGTCGTAGACGCGCGGGCCGTGCGCCCCGGTCGCGCCGAAGCCCGTTGCGAGGTCGAGCGATGGCATCCCGACCAGGTGGCCGATCAGGGGTCTGCCCGCGAGCATCCCGTACCCGCCCAGCACGCCCAGCAGGACCGTGACCGCGGTGCCGGTGAGCGCGAACAGCAGCGCCCGCGAGGCGGCGGCGCGGCCGCCGAGGCCTCCGACGAAGAAGGCGAGCCCGACCGGGACGAGGAGGGTCAGCGCGCCGCAGAAGAACAGGAGGAGGGCGTCGACCTGCTCGCTCGTCGCGGCCATCCCGCTCCCTCCCGCCTCAATGCAAGCATTACCCTAGCGGTCGGCCGCCACGCCCAGGGCCTCCGCCGGCTACGACGCGGAAACGGGGCGCCGCCCGCAGGCGGCACCCCGTTCACGGATGCTCGATGGTGCGTCGGGCTCACACCGTCTCGAGCGCGTAGCCCTCCTCGCCGTGCACCACGGTGTCGACGCCGGCCAGCTCGTCCTCGTTCTTGATCCGGAAGCCCATCGTCTTCTGGATGACCCAGCCGATCGCGTAGGCCAGGACGAAGGAGTAGATCAGGACACTGAAGGCGCCGAGCGCCTGGGCTCCGAGCTGCACCCAGCTCCCGCCGTACCAGAGGCTGGAGAACGGCTTGGTGGCGTCGCCGCCGATGTGGGTGAAGCCGAAGATGCCGATCCAGAGCGTTCCGACGAGGCCGCCGATGAGGTGGATGCCGACCACGTCGAGCGAGTCGTCGAAGCCGAGCTTGAACTTCAGGTCGATCGCGACGGCGCAGATGGCACCGGCGACCAGGCCGAGCAGGATCGCGAAGCCCGGGGTCAGGATGTTACAGGCCGGGGTGATCGCGACCAGACCGGCGACCGCGCCCGACGCCGCACCGATGGAGGTGGGCTTGCCGTCCTTGATCTTCTCGACGATCAGCCAGCCGATGGTCGCGGCGGCCGGGGCGGCGAGGGTGTTGATCCAGGCGATCGCGGCGACGCCGTCGACAGCGGCCTCCGAGCCGGCGTTGAAGCCGAACCAGCCGAACCACAGCAGCGCGGCGCCGAGCAGCGTCAGCGGCACGTTGTGCGGCTTGCTCATGCCCTTCTGGAAGCCGACGCGCTTGCCGAGCACCAGGGCGAGGGCGAGGCCCGCCGCACCGGCGTTGATGTGCACCGCAGTACCACCGGCGAAGTCGTTCACGTGCAGGATCGTGGAGATCCAGCCGTCCTGGAGGTTGAACACCCAGTACGCGACCGGGAAGTAGACGACCGTCACCCAGATGCCGGCGAAGACCATCCAGGCGCCGAACTTGGCGCGGTCGGCGATGGCACCGGAGATCAGCGCGACCGTGATGATGGCGAAGGTCGCCTGGAAGCCGGCGAACGCGAGCCCGCCGAGGTCCGGAGTCATCCCGTCCTTGCCCATCAGGCTGGAGAGGAACAGGTCGGGGGTGCCGAGCACGTGCGGGATGAGCGGCTTGCCGAACGCGAGCCCGTAGCCGTAGACGACCCAGAGCACGCCCACGATGGCCATCGCGCCGAAGCTCATCATCATCATGGAGACGACGCTCTTCGCGCGGACCATGCCGCCGTAGAAGAAGGCGACGCCGGGCGTCATCAGCAGGACGAGCGCTGCGGCGACGAGCAGCCACAGGGCGTTCACCGTCCCTGTCGTTGCGTAGTCCGCTGCTGTGTGCAAAACCATGCGAGTCTCCACCTCTCTTTGCGACGCCCGTGGGGATGGGGTTCGGACTCATCGGAGCCGGGTCGGGCGCTTCGGGGTGGAGCCAGTCTGATAGCGAGAGGTTTCGGCTGCGGGATGCTCGTGTTTCGCGGGTGTTACGCATCCCCGCACTGTGTAAACAGTCTGTTTCGGGCCCGTGCGAATCCCCGGGGCAGGTGCGGGCGGTCGCCGGGAGCCGCGCTCTACTCGTCGTGCGGCGGCAGTTCACCCGCGGTGAGGGCGATCATGCGCGACATCGAGCGCAGGTACTTCTTGCGGTAGCCGCCGCCCAGCATCTCGTCGTCGAAGACCTCGCTGAGCGGGGTGCCGGTCTGCACGATCGGGATCTCCGCGTCGTACACGCGGTCGATGAACGCGACCAGCCGGAGGGCCGCCATCTGGTCGTGGAGCACGTGCACGTCGGCCAGGCCGATGACGTCGACGCCGTCGAGCATCTTGATGTAGCGGGACGGGTGCACCGTCGCGAGGTGGGAGATGAGGCCGTCGAACGTGTCGCTGGTCGCCGTCTCGCCGCGGGCGGTGAGCGCCGACAGCACCCGGTCGTACTCCCCCGCGTCGACGCTGACCGCGTGGCCGGAGGTGTCGCGGCGGCGGTAGTCGAGCCCGTCGATCCGCAGCGTCTGGAAGTTGGCGGAGAGGGACTGGATCTCGCGCAGGAAGTCGCTCGCGGCGAAGCGGCCCTCGCCGAGCGCGTTCGGCGGCGTGTTGCTCGTGGCTGCGATGCGGGTGCCGGAGGCGACCAGCTCGCCCAGCATCCGGGTCATCATCATCGTGTCGCCCGGGTCGTCCAGCTCGAACTCGTCGATGCAGATCAGGGTCGAGCCGCGGAGGAGGTCGACCGCGCCCGCGTAGCCGAGCGCGCCCACCAGCGCGGTGTACTCGATGAAGGTGCCGAAGTACTTGGGGCCGGGCGCCTCGTGCCAGAGCGCGGCGAGGAGGTGGGTCTTGCCGACTCCGAAGCCGCCGTCGAGGTAGACGCCCGGCTTCATGGCCTCCACCTTGCGGCGGCTGCGGCTGAACAGGCCGGCAGGCCGCTGCGGCTCCCACGACTTGGCGAACAGCTTGAGCGTGGCGACGGCCTCCGACTGGGACGGGTAGTCGTGGTCGGGCCGGTAGGACTCGAAGGTGGCGTGCTCGAACTGCGACGGCGGCACCAGGCTCGCCGCGATCTCGGCGCCGGTGATCGCCGGCGAGCGGTCCGCGAGGCGGGGCAGGGCTCCGGTCGTCTCGATCGTCATGTCTGGATGCGCACCTTAGTGTGAAGAAGTGTTGACGGGACGTTCGTCACCCGCCGCTGGCCGCGTAGCCTGGACTCCTGGCCCGCGATTTCGCAGGCTCCCAGCCTAACCCGGAGGATCAGCAGCATGGCCATCGCCACCGACCCGTCGACCGACTTCGCCGGCTACGCGCACCCCGAACGGCTGGTGAGCACGGGCTGGCTGGCCGAGCACCTCGGCGAACCCGGCCTCGTCGTGGTCGAGTCGGACGAGGATGTGCTGCTCTACGACACCGGCCACATCCCCGGCGCCGTCAAGATCGACTGGCACACCGACCTCAACGACCCGGTGATCCGCGACTACGTCAGCCCGGATCGCTTCGCCGAGCTCCTGGGCTCCAAGGGCATCGCCCGCGACACCACCGTCGTGATCTACGGCGACAAGAACAACTGGTGGGCCGCGTACGCGCTCTGGGTGTTCACCCTGTTCGGCCACGAGGACGTCCGCCTGCTCGACGGCGGCCGCGACAAGTGGCTCGCGGAGGGCCGCGAGCTCACCCGCGAGGTGCCGACGCCCGCGCCGGTGGAGTACCCGGTGGTGGAGCGCGACGACCACACCATCCGCGCCTTCAAGGAGGACGTGCTCGCCCACCTCGGGCTCGTCCGTTCGGGGGAAGGGGCCCTCATCGACGTCCGCTCCCCCGAGGAGTACAGCGGCGAGCGCACCGAGATCCCCGGCTACCCCACCGAGGGCGCACTGCGCGCCGGCCACATCCCGTCGGCCGCCTCCGTGCCGTGGGCGCGCGCCGCCGCGCCGGACGCGACCTTCAAGCGCCGCGCCGACCTGGAGGCCATCTACCTCGGCGACGCGGGCCTGAAGCCCGGCGACGACGTGGTGGCGTACTGCCGCATCGGCGAGCGCTCCAGCCACACCTGGTTCGTGCTGACGCACCTGCTCGGCTTCGAGAACGTCCGCAACTACGACGGCTCCTGGACGGAGTGGGGCTCGGCCGTGCGCGTGCCGATCGTGACGGGCACGGAGCCGGGCGAGGTTCCCGCGCTCTGACCCTGCCGCACCCGCACGAAGGTAGCCTTTAAGCATGACCGCCCTCACCGGCACGCTCGCCGAGATCCGCGACGACTTCCAGGCGCTGGAGCAGAACGACCGCCTGCAGCTGCTGCTGGAGTTCTCGGACGAGCTCCCCGACCTCCCGGAGCGCTACCGCGACCACCCGGACCTGCTGGAGCGCGTCGAGGAGTGCCAGGCGCCGGTGTTCATCTTCGTGGAGGTCGACGACAACGACATCGTGCACCTCTACGCGACGGCCCCCAAGGAGGCGCCGACCACCCGCGGCTTCGCGTCGATCCTGGTCCAGGGCCTCGCCGGTCTCACGGCCGACGAGGTGCTGGCGGTGCCGGACGACTTCCCGAACACGCTCGGCCTGACCCAGGCGGTGTCGCCGCTGCGCATCCGCGGGATGTCCGCGCTGCTCGGGCGCACGAAGCGGCAGGTGCGGGCGAAGGTGGCGGCGTAGGCGCGGCTGGCGCTCAGCCGCGCCGGTAGTCGGCGAACACCCGGCGGCTCTCGCCGTCGAGGGTGACCTCGCCGCCGTACGGCACGATCCACTGCGGCGTCGTGTGGCCGAACGGCACCGCGACGCAGACGACGGCCTCGGGGTTGTACTCGGCGACGGTCTCGATCACGGCGTCGCGCTGGGCGGCTCGGAGTCGGGCCCGCTCGGCCGCGTCCGGCCGGTGCTCGAACGTGCTCACCGGCGGTCGCGCCGCGAGCACGCCGGCCAGGGGCGCGAGCAGCCCGCGCTCGCCCAGCGCGCGCAGGGTGTAGCGCACCCAGTGCGCGGGAGGGGTGAGCTCGCTCGTCTCGACCAGCAGCACCGCGCCCTCCAGGGCCGACGGCGGGAACGGGAAGCGGTCGGCCAGCAGGATCCAGTCCACGACCTCGAGGCACCCACCCCAGGTGCGGCCGGTCACCCTCCGCGCCGGGCCGGCCCACGCGAACCCCTCCGTCGGCTCGCGGTCGCCGGTCTCGGTGAGCGCCCGCGGGTCGCCCCAGTCCGTCCCGAAGTCCTCCGACTCCCCCGGGTCGGTCAACTCGATCCGCTCGCCGCCGAGCAGAGCGGCCCGCAGCGACCGCAGGTGGCTGTCGTGGACGCGCGGCCCGGGTCCCAGGTTCACCTGCGTGCTGCCGCCGTAGAACCCGGCGACGCCCGCCGACCACAGCCAGTTCAGGAGGTTGGTGTTGTCGCTGTAACCGAGGAACGGCTTGGGGTCCGAAAGCACCGCCTCCAGGTCCAGGTGCGGGATGACCCGGATCTGGTCGTCGCCGCCGATCGTCGCCAGGACCGCCCGGATCCCGGGATCGGCGAAGGCCGCGTTCAGGTCGCGGGCGCGCTCCTCCGGCGTCGCGCCGAGCTGGCGGGTGGTCGGGTACTCCACGGGGACGAGCCCGGTCAGCTCCTCGAGTCTCCGCAGCGCCTGCTCGTGCACGGCGGGCCAGCGCGCCGGCGCCGCGAACGACGGCGACAGCACCGCCACCCGGTCGCCCGGCCGGGCCGCGGGCGGCACGACCGGCCGCCACGCCCCGCTCACGCGTGCCCGTCCAGCCACTCCCGCACCGAGGCGGTCCACTTCGCCTCGTCGTAGTTCCAGAGCTTGGTGTGCAGCGCCACCGTGAACGGCACGAACGTGACGATGTCGCTGCGCGCCGCGGCGAGCGCGCGGGAGGCGGTGTCCGGCACGAAGCCGTCGTCCTCGCTGTGCAGGATGAGCATCGGCAGGCTGAGGTCGGCCGCGCGGGCGACGAAGTCCATGCTGCGGAGGTCGATCGGGGCGCCCTGGCCGGTGATCGGGCCGCTCCAGTTGGAGGCGATCAGGCGCATCGCGCCCTGGGCGATCGCGTCAGGGAGGCGCAGCATGTTCGCCTGGAACTCGAGCGTGTCGATCCAGTCCACGACCGGCGACTCCAGGACGACGCCCGTGACCTGGTCGAGGTTCGGTGAGCGGGTGATCGTCTGCAGCACGACGGCGCCGCCCATCGACCAGCCCATCAGCACGATCGAGCGGGCGCCGTTCTCCACGGCGTAGCGGATGGCGGCGTCGATGTCGCGCCACTCGGTCCCGCCGAGGCCGTAGCGGCGGTCGGCGCTCTCCGGGGCGTCGCCGTCGTTGCGGTAGGACGCGAGGAGGCACGAGTAGCCGGCGGCGTGGAAGGTCGGCACCGCGCGCAGCCCCTCCTGGCGGGTGGCGCCCCAGCCGTGCACCTGGATCACCCAGCGGCCCGCGGCCGCGTCGTCCGCGGCCGCCGGGAACACCCATGCCGGCGCCTGCCCCAGGTCGGTCTGGATCTCGACGCTCTCCACCGGCAGGTCGAGCTCCTCCGGCTCCAGGTAGTAGTAGCCGCTGATCCGCGCCCGGCCGAGGCCCAGGTCGCCGAAGTGGACCCGCTCCAGCTCGCGCACGACGCTGCCGTCGGCGGTCTCCAGGAGGCCGCCGATCTTCGCGTACCCGGACTCGGAGCCGAACCAGAGCCCGAAGCGTCCCGGCATGGCCGCGTCCGGGGTCCGCTTGAGGGTGATCGTGCCGAGCGCCTCGTCCACCCTGAGGACGGTTTCGCGGTGCGGCCTGCGGCGCACCGGCGTGATGACCGTCCGCGCCACCCGCGCCATCGCGTAGCCGGCGCCGGCCGCCGTGACGAGGATCAGTCCCCCCGCGACGGCCGCCGTGATGCCGACCGCCTTCCCGAATGCCCCGTGCCCGCCCGATCCGCTGCTGGTGGTCGCCATGCCCGACAGCGTAGCCGCGCCCGCGGGCCGCCGCCTTCAGGAGTCCGCCGGGCGGCGTGCCTTACTGTCGCCGGACCGCCAACCCTTCTAGTGTTCGTAACGTGTCGACACCCACTTCGACCCCGCACCTGCCGGGGGAATACGCGACGGCGCTGGAGTCCATCCGCGCCGCGAAGGCGCGCCCCGAGCTCGTGATCACCGAGATCCCCGCTCCCGCGCAGCTCGCGCCGTTCTCGATCGCGCTCGCGGCGGACGTGCGGCCGGCTCGGCATGGCGACGACTCGGACCTCGGCACCGGGCGTTTCATCCTGCTCTACGACCCCGACGAGCCGGAGGCCTGGGGCGGCCCCTTCCGCATCGTCTGCTTCGCACAGGCGCCGCTGGAGACCGACATCGGGCTCGACCCGTTCCTCGCCGACGTCGCGTGGTCCTGGCTGGTCGACGCGCTCGACGCGCGGCACGCCAAGTACACCGCAGCGAGCGGCACCGCGACCAAGATCATCTCCACCGGCTTCGGCGAGCTCGCCGCGCAGGGCGACGGCGCCCAGATCGAGCTGCGCGCGTCCTGGAGCCCGCTGGAGACCGACATCGCCGCCCACGTGGAGGGCTGGGGCGAGCTGCTGTGCATGCTCGCCGGGCTGCCGCCGACGGGCGAAGGAGTGAGCCTGCTGAGCGCGAGACGGACACCGCGTGGCTGAGCACACCGTCATCGACACGCCCGACGGCTACCACCGGGCCCTGGATCGGATCGTCGCCGGCGAAGGACCGATCGCGGTCGACGCCGAGCGCGCCAGCGGTTTCCGCTACTCGCAGCGCGCGTACCTCATCCAGATGTTCCGGCGCGGCTCCGGCACCTTCCTGTTCGACCCGCCCGCGATCGGCCGGTTCGACGAGCTCAACGAGGCGATCGCCGGCGATGAGTGGGTGCTGCACGCCGCGACCCAGGACCTGACCTGCCTGCGCGAGGTCGGCCTGGACCCGGTCAGCATCTTCGACACCGAGCTCGCCGCGCGCCTGCTCGGGATGCCTCGCGTGGGCCTCGGCACCGTGGTGGAGGAGCTGCTCGGCATCCACCTCGCCAAGGAGCACAGCGCGGCCGACTGGTCGACGCGTCCGCTGCCCGAGCCGTGGCTGGACTACGCCGCCCTCGACGTCGAGCTGCTGCCCGACCTGCGCGACGCGATCGAAGGGCTGCTGGTGGAGGCGGGCAAGACCGACATCGCCCGGCAGGAGTTCGCGGACGAGCTCACCCGCGAGCTCGCGGTGCAGCGCAGCGAGCCCTGGCGGCGGCTCTCCGGCATCCACTCGATCCGCGGCCTGCGCAACCTGGCCGTCGCGCGCGAGTTGTGGCTGAGCCGCGACGCGCTCGCCCAGCAGCTGGACGTGGCGCCGGGACGGCTCGTTCCGGACGCCTCCCTGACCGCCGCCGCGAAGGCGATGCCCGACTCCAAGCGCGCCCTCGCCGCCATGCGGGAGTTCACCGGCCGCGCCAGCCGCACCGAGCTCGACCGCTGGTGGAGCGCCATCGAGGCCGGCCGCACCACCGAGGACCTGCCGGTGCTCCGCGGGCCGGGCGACAGCCTCCCGCCGCCGCGCGCCTGGTCCGACCGCAACCCGGAGGCCGATGCCCGGCTCAAGGCCGCGCGCGCCGCGCTGACGACCGTGGCCGAGGAGCTCTCGCTCCCGCTGGAGAACCTGCTCACCCCGGACACCCTGCGCCGCGTCGCGTGGACGCCGCCGGCCGAGATCACCGCTGCGACGGTCGCCGACGCGCTCGCCAAGCACGGCGCGCGACGCTGGCAGATTGAGGCAACCTCACAGGCGATCGCCCAGGCGTTTGTGGAAAGCAGCCAAACGCCCGGCGACGCGTCCGAAGCCGCTTCGTAGAAAGAATCAAACGATTCCTGTCCCGCGTCCGGGCCTCTTTAGGATCGTCAGCGACCTGATTGGGAGGCACTGTGGCCGATAGAACGGAAGTCGTGTTCGTCGACGGAGTCCGTACTCCGTTTGGACGTGCGGGCGAAAAAGGGCAGTACTGGAACACCCGCGCGGACGACCTGGTCGTCAAGGCCATGATCGGCCTGCTCGAGCGGAATCCGAACGTGCCCAAGGAGCGCATCGACGATGTCGCCATCGCGGCGACGACGCAGCAGGGCGACCAGGGCCTGACCCTGGGCCGCACGGCGGCGCTCCTGGCCGGGCTGCCGAAGTCGGTGCCCGGTTTCGCGATCGACCGGATGTGCGCCGGCGCGATGACCAGCGTCACCACGCTCGGCTCCGGGATCGCGTTCGGCAGCTACGACCTGGTGATCGCCGGCGGCGTCGAGCACATGGGACGGCACCCGATGGGCTTCGGCGCCGACCCGAACCCGCGGTTCCTGTCCGAGCGCATGGTCGCCGAGGACGCCCTCAACATGGGCATGACCGCCGAGCGCATCCACGACCGGTTCCCCGCGCTCACCAAGGAGCGCTCCGACCGGTTCGCCCTGGGCAGCCAGCAGAAGACCGCCGCCGCGTACGCCGCGGGCAAGCTGCAGCCGGACCTGGTGCCCGTCGCCATCCGCTCCGAGCAGGGCTGGGGCCTCGCCACGCAGGACGAGGGCATGCGGCCCGAGACCACAATGGAGGGCCTCGCCACGCTGAAGACCCCGTTCCGCCCGCACGGCCGGGTGACCGCGGGCAACGCGTCGCCGCTCACCGACGGCGCCACCGCGAGCCTGCTGGCGTCCGCCGACGCGGTGAAGGAGTTCGGCCTGAAGCCGAAGATGCGCATGGTCAGCTTCGCGTTCGCCGGAGTGGAGCCGGAGATCATGGGCATCGGCCCGGTCCCGTCCACCGAGAAGGCGCTCCGCAAGGCGGGCCTGACCATCGACGACATCGGCCTGTTCGAGCTGAACGAGGCGTTCGCCATCCAGGTGCTCTCCTTCCTCGACCACTTCGGCATCGACGACGCCGACCCCCGGGTCAACAAGTGGGGCGGCGCCATCGCGATCGGGCACCCGCTCGCCGCGAGCGGCGTGCGCCTGATGATCCAGCTCGCCCGCCAGTTCGAGGAGCACCCGGAGGTCCGCTACGGGCTCACCGCGATGTGCGTCGGCCTCGGCCAGGGCGGCACCGTGATCTGGGAGAACCCGAACTACGACAAGCGCGCCGCGCGGAAGGGCTGAGCCAGACGTGACCGACTACAGCACCATCGACTTCTCCCCGCTCGTCGAGCTGACCTCCGACGAGGTCGTCACCCACTCCCTCGTGAAGGACGTGCCGCTCCCCAGCGGCAAGACCCTCGCGCTGGTCACCCTCGACAACGGCCGCGACCACACCCGCCCGAACACGATGGGCCCTGCCACGCTCCTGGAGCTCGGCCGGACCTTCGACGCCCTGACCGAGCGCGCCGCGCGCGGCGAGATCGACGCGGTCGCCGTCACCGGCAAGCCGTTCATCCTCGCCGCCGGCGCCGACCTCAGCCGGGTCAGCGACATCCCGAGCGTGGAGGTCGCCAAGCTGCTCCCGCAGCTCGGCCACTACGTCCTCGGCAAGCAGGCGACCTTCGGCGTCCCGTCGTTCGTGTTCACGAACGGCCTCGCGCTCGGCGGCGGCGTGGAGATCGGCCTGAACGCCGACTACCGCACCATCGACCGCAACGCGGCGGCGTTCGCACTGCCGGAGGTCTTCCTCGGCCTCATTCCCGGCTGGGGCGGCGCGACCATCCTGCCGAACCTGATCGGCATCGAGAACGCGCTCAAGGTCGTGGTCGAGAACCCGCTCAAGCAGAATCGGATGCTGAAGCCCCGGGAGGTCTTCGAGCTCGGGATCGCCGACGCGATCTTCGACTCGGCGAACTTCCTCGAGGACTCGCTGAAGTGGGCCGACAAGGTGCTCACCGGCGCGATCGAGGTCAAGCGCCCGAACGTGCCGGGCAAGGTCGAGCGCATGGTCAAGTGGGACGCTGCGATCGGCATCGCCCGCAAGATGCTGGAGAGCCGCATCGGCACGGTCCCGAAGTCGCCGTACAAGGCACTGGAGCTGCTCAAGGCCGCCAAGTCGAACGACCGCGCCGCCGGCTTCGAGCTCGAGGACGACGCGCTCGCGGAGCTGATCTCGGGCGACCAGTTCCAGGCCAGCATCTACGCGTTCAACCTCGTGCAGAAGCGCGCCAAGCGCCCGGCCGGCGCACCGGACAAGTCGCTGGCCAAGAAGGTCACCAAGATCGGCGTCATCGGCGCCGGGTACATGGCCAGCCAGTTCGCCCTCCTCTTCGTGCGCCGCCTGCGGGTCCCGGTGGTCATCACCGACCTGGACCAGGCGCACGTCGACAAGGGCGTGGCGTACATCCACGACGAGATCGGGAAGCTCCAGGAGAAGGACCGCATCTCCCCGGACGAGGCCAACCGCCTGCGCGCCCTCGTCACCGGGACCACCGACAAGGCCGACTTCGCCGACTGCGACTGGGTCATCGAGGCCGTCTTCGAGGAGCTGACCGTCAAGCAGGACGTCTTCGCGGAGGTCGAGCAGTACCTCTCCGACGAGGCCGTGCTGGCGACCAACACCTCCTCGCTGTCGGTGGAGCAGATCGGCGCGAAGCTGAAGCACCCCGAGCGCCTGGTCGGCTTCCACTTCTTCACCCCGGTCGCGGTCATGCCGCTGATCGAGGTCGTGAAGACGCCGCACACCGACGACGCCACGCTGTCCACGGCGATGGTCACGGCCGCCGCGCTCAAGAAGAACGCGGTCATCACCGCCGACACCCCCGGGTTCGTGGTCAACCGGGTGCTGGCGAAGGTCCTCGGCGAGGCCATGCACGCGGTCGACGACGGCACGCCGTTCGAGACCGTGGACAAGGCCTTCGCCCCGCTGGGCCTGCCGATGGCGCCCTCCGCGCTGCTCGACCTGGTCGGCCTGAAGGTCGGAGCGCACGTGCTCGACACGCACCACGCGGCCTTCCCCGACCGGTTCTACCGCAGCGAGAACCTGCACCGCCTGGCGGAGTACAGCACGCTGCTGGAGAAGGACTCGAAGGGCAAGGTGAAGGGCCTCGACAAGGGCGCGGCCAAGATCCTGGCCGGCGGCAAGAGCCCGTGGACCGAGCAGGAGATCCTGCGCCGGCTCGAGGACGGGCTGGCCGACGAGATCCACCGCATGCTCGTGGACGACCACGTGGTCGAGGCGCCGGAGGACATCGACCTCTGCATGATCCTCGGCGCGGGCTTCCCGTTCCAGATGGGCGGCATCACGCCGTACCTCGACCGGGTCGGCGCCTCCGAGCGGGTCTTCGGCGACACCTTCCAGCACCCGCCCGTCCGCGGCGTCCGCACCCCAGCGGAGGCCGTCGCCTAACCGCCGAGTACGCAGAAACTCCGGCGAAAACCGCCGAGTACGCAGATTTTTCGCGTACTCGGCGGTTTCGTTTTTTCACCCACGACGGGTCTTGACCGACCGAAGAGCGGCTCGTTAGCGTTCATATATCTCACTGGTGTGCGAGGTTGGGGGGCTCCGTGACGGATCAGAAGGCAGCGCCGCAGACCGGAGTGTCCGCTCCGGTGAAGCTCTCGATGCTCACGATGACCGGCATGGTCGTGGGCAGCATGGTCGGCGCGGGAGTGTTCTCGCTCCCCCGCCGGTTCGCCCAGGAGACCGGCGTCGCCGGCGCGCTCATCGCGTGGACGATCGCGGGCGTCGGCATGCTCATGCTCGCGTTCGTCTTCCAGCTGCTCGCCAACCGCAAGCCCAAGCTCGACGCCGGTGTCTACGCGTACGCCAAGGCCGGGTTCGGCGAGTACCTCGGCTTCTTCTCCGCGTTCGGGTACTGGGCCAGCGCCTCGGTCGGGCTCGTCTTCTACTGGGTCTTCATCATGTCGACGATCGGCGCGGTCGTGCCAGGATTCGGCGACGGCGACACCATCCTCGCCATCGCGATCTCCTCGGCGGCGCTCTGGGGCTTCTTCTTCCTCATCCGGCGCGGCATCAAGGAGGCCGCCGCCATCAACCGCATCGTCACGGTCGCCAAGATCGTGCCGATCATCGTGTTCATCCTGCTGGCGCTCTTCGTGCTCAAGCCCGACGTGTTCGCCGCCAACTGGGGCGGCGCCGACTACGCCGGCTCGCTGTTCAACCAGGTCCGCAACACCATGCTGGTGACCGTCTTCGTGTTCCTGGGCGTGGAGGGCGCGAGCACCTACTCCCGGCACGCCAAGCGCCGCGCGGACGTCGGACGCGCCACCATCCTCGGCTTCGTGAGCGTCTTCGCGGTGTTCGCCTCGGTCACGATCGTGTCCTACGGCGTGCTGCCGATGGGCGAGATCGCCAAGCTCCGACAGCCGTCGATGGCCGGCGTGCTGGAGGCCGCGGTCGGGCCGTGGGGCGCCTGGTTCGTGAGCATCGGGCTGATCGTGTCGGTCCTCGGCGCGTACCTCGCCTGGTCGCTCATGGCGGCGGAGGTGCTGTTCGTGGCCGCCAAGGACCACGACATGCCGCGCTTCCTCGCCCGCGCGAACAGCCAGGACGTGCCGACCGCCGCGCTGCTGCTGACGGCCCTGTTCGTCCAGGCGGTCCTGGTCATCATCTACTTCGCCAACGACGCCCTGAACCTCGCGCTCGACCTGACCAGTGCGCTCACCCTCATCCCCTTCTTCCTCGCGGCGCTGTACGCGCTGAAACTCGTGACCACGCGCGAGACCTACGTGGAGGAGCCGCGCGGCTGGGGCCGCGACCTGGTCGTGACGATCCTGGCCGTCGTCTACACGGCGTTCCTGCTGTTCGCCGCCGGCCTCACCTTCGTGCTGCTGTCCTTCATCATCTACGCGCCGGCGACCATCCTGTTCGTGATGGTCCGGCGCGAGCAGGGCAGGAAGGTCTTCAGCGGCCGGGAGCTCATCATCTTCGCCGTCTCCGTGCTCGGCGCGATCCTCGGCATCGTGGCGCTCTCGGTCGGCTGGATCAGCCTGTGACATCGCCCGAACGCTTCCCGTCGAACACCAATCACGCACGATACGTAAGGGGAACACTGTGACCGACACCACATTCGGCGTCCACTCGGAGGTCGGGCAGCTTCGGCGCGTGCTCGTGGCCTCGCCCGGGCTCGCCCACCACCGGCTCACGCCGACCAACGCCGACGACCTCCTGTTCGACGACGTGATGTGGGTCGAGAACGCCAAGCGCGACCACGCCGCCTTCGTCGCGGACCTCCGCTCCCACGGGGTCGAGGTGCTCGAGCTGCACGAGGTGCTCGCCGAGACCGTGGCGCAGCCCGAGGCGCGGGCGTGGCTGCTCGACCGCAAGGTGATCCCGAACGAGGTCGGGCTCGGCCTGATGGAGGGCACCCGCGCGTTCCTGGAGTCGCTGCCCGCCGAGCGGCTGGCCGAGTTCCTCATCGGCGGGCTCTCCACGGCCGACCTGCCCGAGGACTACCGCACCGGCTACATCGCGCTGGCCCGCGAGTCGACCGGGGTCCGCGAGTACCTGATGCCGCCGCTGCCGAACACGCTGTACACGCGCGACACCACGTCGTGGATCTACGGCGGCGTCACCCTGAATCCGCTCTACTGGCCGGCCCGCCACGACGAGACGCTGCTCATGAAGGCGATCTATCTGTTCCACCCGGCGTTCGCGGGCGCCCGCGTCTGGTGGGGCGACCCGGAGCGCGACTGGGGCCAGGCCACGCTGGAGGGCGGCGACGTCATGCCGGTCGGCAACGGCGCGGTCCTGATCGGCATGAGCGAGCGCAGCTCCCGGCAGGCGATCACGCAGACCGCCGCCGCACTGTTCGAGGCCGGCGCCGCCGAGCAGGTCATCGTCGCGGGCATGCCCAAGCTGCGCTCCGCCATGCACCTGGACACCGTGTTCACCTTCGCCGACCGCGACCTCGTCACCCTGTACCCGGAGATCATGGACCGGGTGCACACCTTCACCCTCCGCCCGGGGAGCGCCGCGGACCCCGTCCACGTGACCGACGAGGAGGGCCGTGCGTTCGTGGACGTCGTGGCCGGCGCACTCGGCCTCCCCCGCCTCCGGGTGATCGAGACCGCAGGCGACAACTACGAGACCGAGCGCCAGCAGTGGGACAGCGGCAACAACGCGGTCGCGCTGCGGCCCGGCGTCGTCTACGCCTACGACCGCAACACCGCCACCAACGACGCGCTCCGCAAGGCCGGCGTCGAGGTCATCCCGATCGTCGGCGCCGAGCTCGGCCGCGGCCGCGGCGGCGGCCACTGCATGACCTGCCCGCTGCTGCGCGACGCGGTCGAGTTCTGACGCCGTCCCGCTGCGCCGCCGGCGTTCACACGTCGGCGGCGCAGCGGAACCCGATGTGGGTGGTCGCCGTGTCGTCCGCCTGCGGTGAGCGAGCGGCCGGGCGGAACCGCAGGCAGTAGTCGGGCGAGCACAGGTAGGAGCCGCCCTTGAGCACCCGGCGCGGGATCCGCGAGCCGGGCTCGGCGCTCGCGGACGCGAGCAGGTTGACGCGCGCGCCGGCGTCCACCGCCGACTGGCCCGGCACGGTGTGACGCGGCGCGTAGTAGTCGCTGGTCCACTCCCAGGTGTTGCCGATCAGGTCGTAGAGGCCGTAGCCGTTCGCGGGGTACGAGCCGACCGGGGCCGTGGTCGCGCCGAACCGTCCGCGGTTGTCGTAGGGGAAGCGGCCGATCCACGAGTTCGCGCGCGCCTCGCCGTCCGGGTAGGGCTCGTCGCCCCAGGCGAACCGCGCCCCGTCGACGCCGCCGCGCGCCGCGAACTCGTGCTCGGCCTCGGTCGGGAGGCGTCTGCCTGCCCACGCCGCGTAGGCGGAGGCGTCCTCGAACGCGACCTGCACGACGGGGTGGTCCATCCGGTGCTCGATGCCGGACTCCCGGCCCTCCGGGTGCCGCCACTGGGCGCCCGGCTCCCAGCGCCACCACTGCCGCCAGTCGCGCAGATCCACCGGTCCGTCGCTGGGTGTGAAGACCATCGCACCGGGCACGAGGTCCTCCGGGGCGACCCCGGGATAGTCGGCGGGTTCCATCGGCCGCTCGGCCACGGTCACGTAGTCCGTCGCGTCGACGAACCGGGCGAAGTCCGCGTTGGTGACCGCGTACCGGTCGAGCAGGAAGCCGGCCACGGTGCGCTCGTGGACGGGCTGCTCGTCCGGGTAGAACTCGTCGCTCCCCATCCGGAAAGTCCCGCCGTCGATGCGCACCATGTCGTCCACACGGCAACGCTAGCGCGGGGCGGGCTGCTCCGGCAGGATCACCAGGTCGAGGTAGCCGCGCAGCGCCGCGGCCGCGTCGACCCGCTCCGGCGCGTAGAGCCACTGCAGCTGGATGCCCTCCCACAGCGCCACCACGGTCGCCGCGGCGAGCGCCGGGTCCACCCCGTCGCGGAGCCGGCCGTCCGCGGCGAGCGCCGCGAACTCCCGCTCGTACGACTCCTGCATCCGGGCGTACCGGCTGAGGAAGTACTCGTGCCCAGGGTGGTCGGGAGCGGTGGCCTCGGCGGCGAGGATGCTGTAGAGCGCGATGAGTCCGGGGATGCCTTCGTTGCGCCGCGCCTGGGCGATGACCGTGTCCGGGAATGGGAGGTCGGCGCCCGCCTCGTCGCCGCTCGCCATGTCTCCGCTCGCCTCGTCTCCGGCCGCCTCGTCTCCGGGCGGCTGGACCCGTCCACCCCACTCGTCGCGGCGCGCGAGCACGGCGAGGAGCAGGTCCTCCTTGCCGCCGAAGTGGTGCTGGAGGGTGCTCAGCCCGATGCCGGCCGCCGCGGCGATCTCGCGCAGCGAGCTGCCGTGGTAGCCGCGGGTCGCGAACACGCGGTAGGCCTCGTCCACGATCTGCTGTCGCCGCTCCGTGGACTTGGCGTACGGCCCGCGGCGCCGCGCCGGCTGCTCGGGTCCGCCCACGTGCGCCTCCAAATTAGGTCAGCCGAACGATTTTCGACTACGGTCGATGCTAGCGCGTCCACGCTGTCGTGACCATTCAAGGAGCATCGTGCCGTCTCCCGCACTTCTCGCCGACACCGCCCCCTTCTCCGGCGCCCTCCGCGCGCCGCGATCGTGGCTGCACTCCGACGCCCCGTCGCTCTCCCTGAACGGCGACTGGCGGTTCCGGCTCTCCCCCACCGCCGACCTCCCGGAGGACGTTGCGCGGCCCGACCTGGACGACGACGGCTGGGACACGCTCCCGGTCCCGGCGCACTGGGTGCTGCACGGCGACGGCCGCTACGGGCGCCCGAGCTACACCAACGTGCAGTACCCGTTCCCGATCGAGCCGCCGTTCGTTCCGGACGAGAACCCGACCGGCGACTACCGGCGGCGGTTCGACCTCCCCGCGGGGTGGCCCGAGGACGCCCGGGTCGTGCTGCGCTTCGACGGCGTGGAGTCGCTCTACCGGGTGTGGCTGAACGGCGCGGAGGTGGGCTCGGCGAGCGGCAGCCGGCTCGCCCACGAGTTCGACGTTACCGATCTGGTGCGCGCGGAGGGCAACGTCCTCGCCGTGCGCGTCCACCAGTGGTCGGCCGCCAGCTACCTGGAGGATCAGGACCAGTGGTGGCTGCCCGGCATCTTCCGCGACGTGACGCTGTCGGCGCGTCCGGCCGACGGCCTGGAGGACGTCTGGCTGCGCACCGCGTTCACCGAGAGCGCCGGCACCGGCAGCGGCGCCGGCACCGTCCTCCCGGAGCTCACCGCCGATGCGAGCGCGTTCCCGGTCGCCCTGCGGATCCCCGAGCTGGGCGTGGAGGCCGTGTGGGAGTCCCCCGCCGACGTCGCCCCGGTGGCGGTCGGCCCGGTCGAGCCGTGGACCGCCGAGACCCCGCGCCTCTACGACGCCACCGTCGCCGCCCGGGGCGAGACGGTCTCCCTGCGGGTGGGTTTCCGCACCGTGGAGATCCGCGGCGACCGGTTCCTCGTCAACGGGCGCCGGGTGGTGTTCCACGGCATGAACCGGCACGAGACCCATCCAGAGCGCGGCCGGGTCTTCGATGAGGAGCACGCCCGCGCCGACCTGATCCGGATGAAGCGGTTCAACGTCAACGCCATCCGCACCAGCCACTACCCGCCGCATCCCCGGCTCCTCGACCTGGCCGACGAGCTGGGCTTCTGGGTGATCCTGGAGTGCGACCTGGAGACGCACGGCTTCGCGACGGCCGGCTGGCAGGGCAACCCGAGCGACGACCCGCGCTGGCGCGACGCCTACCTCGACCGCATCCGCCGGACCGTGGAACGGGACAAGAACCATCCGGCGATCGTGATGTGGTCGCTCGGCAACGAGTCCGGCACGGGCGCGAACCTGGCGGCCATGTCCGCGTGGGTCCACGACCGCGACCCTGAGCGGCCGGTGCACTACGAGGGCGACTACACGGGCGAGTACACCGACGTGTACTCCCGCATGTACTCCTCCGTGCCGGAGACCGAGCAGATCGGGACGGACGGCTCGGTCGCTCCGCTGCTCGGCTGCACGCCGGCGCAGGGCGCCCGGCAGCGGACCAAGCCGTTCCTCCTCTGCGAGTACGCGCACGCGATGGGCAACGGGCCCGGCGCGCTCGACCAGTACGAAGCGCTGGTGGACGCGCACCCGCGACTCCACGGCGGGTTCGTCTGGGAGTGGCGCGACCACGGCATCCTCACCCGCACTGCGGACGGCACGCCGTACTACGCGTACGGCGGCGACTTCGGCGAGGTCGTCCACGACGGCAACTTCGTGATGGACGGCATGGTGCTGTCGAACGACGTGCCGACGCCGGGGCTGCACGAGTTCGCGGCGGTGGCCCAGCCGGTCGCGCTGACCTTCGACGGCGACGAGCTCGTCGTGACGAACCGTCGGCACAGCGCGAGCACGGCCGACCTGACACTGCGCTGGAGCGTCGAGCACGACGGCCGGGAGGCTGCCTCCGGGTCGCTCGACCTCCCGGTGGTGGAGGCCGGGGACTCCGTGCGCCTGGCGCTGCCCGCCATCCCGGTCGCGGACGACGCCGAGACCTGGCTCACCGTGACGGCCGAGCTCACCGCAGATGCCGCGTGGGCGCCGGCCGGGCACGTCGTCGCGCGGGCGCAGCTCGACCGCTCGGCTCCTCGCCCGGTCACGCCCGCGGGTCGCGCCCGGGACTGGCAGGACGCGGACGGCACGCTGACGCTCGGCCCGGCCGTGTTCGAGCGCGGACGGCTCGTCTCGCTCGCCGGCCGCGCCGTCGCCGGTCCGCGGCTGGAGCTCTTCCGGGCGCCGACCGACAACGACGAGGGCGCCGCCTACGGCGACCTGGCGTACAGCGACGCCAGCGTCCTCGGCGTCTCGAGCGCGAGCCTCTGGCGGGAGCAGGGCCTCGACCGGCTGACGCACAGGGTGGTCTCCGTCCACGAGGCGGAGAACGGCGTGCGAACCGTCACCCGTGTGTCCGCGGCGAACTCCGCGCATTCGGTCACGGTCGAGACGGTGTGGACGCTGACCGACGGCGTGCTGGACCTCCGGGTGGAGATCGAACCGTCCGCCGGCTGGCCCAGCGTGTGGCCGCGGATCGGCGTGCGCTTCGACCTTCCCGACCGCGACGGCGTCATCGACGCCGCGGAGTGGTTCGGGACCGGCCCGCTGGAGTCCTACCCGGACAGCACGCGCGCCGCGTACGTCGGCCGCTTCCGCGCCACCGTCGCCGAGCTGAACGTCGAGTACGCCCGGCCGCAGGAGACCGGCCATCGCTCGGCGGTGCGGGAGGTCGACCTCGGTGCGTTCGGCTTCACGGCGCTCCCGGACGGCCGGGGCCGCCTCCCCGGCTTCTCGCTGTCGCGGCACACGCCGCAGCAGGTCGCCGCGGCGGGCCACCCGCACGAGCTGCCGGAGTCGGACACCACCTACCTGTTCGTGGACGCCGTCCAGCACGGCCTCGGCTCGCGCGCCTGCGGCCCCGACGTCTGGCCCGAGTTCGCCCTCCGCCCGAAGGCCCGCACCCTCCGCCTCCGCTTCCGCGCCTGACCAGCCATCGCTTCCTCACCTCCCGCGACACGCCGGTCCGGGGCGGGAGAAAGTGAGGAAGCGTTGGCTGCGGGCGGCGGCTACTTGTTGAGGGGGCTCATGTCGGCGTAGCGGTCGCCGACGGGAGCGGCGACGGCATCGAGCCGCGCGAGCTGCTCAGGGGTGAGGTCGAGGTCGGCGGCTGCGACGTTCTGCTCCAGGTTCTCGACGCGGCGCGTCCCGGGGATGGGCGCGAGGTCGTCGCCGCGGGAGAGCAGCCACGCGAGCGCGACCTGACCCGGCTTCGCGCCGGCCTCGCGCGCGACCTCGTCGACCTGCTCCACGATCCGGATGTTGGCCTCCAGGTTGTCGCCCTCGAACCGCGGGTTGAAGCGGCGGAAGTCGTCGTCGGCGAGCTGGTCGAGCGAGCGGATCGAGCCGGTGAGGAAGCCGCGGCCGAGCGGCGAGTACGGCACGAACCCGATGCCGAGCTCCCGCACGGTCGGCAGCACCTCCGCCTCGGGATCGCGCGTCCAGAGCGAGTACTCGGTCTGCACCGCAGTCACCGGGTGCACGGCGTTGGCGCGCACGATCGTCTCGGGAGCGGCCTCCGACAGGCCGTAGTGGCGGATCTTGCCCTCCTCGATGAGCTCCTTCAGGGCCCCGACGGTGTCCTCGATCGGCGTGCCCGGGTCCATCCTGTGCTGGTAGTAGAGATCGATCCGGTCGGTCTGCAGCCGCTTGAGCGAACCCTCGACCGAGAGCCGGACGTTCTCCGGCGAGCCGTCGAGGCCGCGCTCGTCCTTCGAGCGGTGCCGGATGGTGCCGAACTTGGTCGCGATGACCACCTGGTCGCGGCGCCCTCCGGCGAAGGCGCGGGCCAGCAGCTCCTCGTTCGTGTAGGGGCCGTAGATCTCGGCGGTGTCGAAGAAGGTGACCCCGAGGTCCATCGCCCGGTGGATCGTCCGGATCGAGCCGGCGTCGTCGGCGCCGGCTCCGGTGTAGAACGCGCTCATGCCCATGCAGCCGAGCCCGAGTCGCGAGACCTCGAGCTTCTGGGTACCCAGTGTGATCGTCATCAGTGCCATGTCCCTCACGATATCCCCGTGTCCCCGGCGGCTGGTACCGTCGCGGCATGGCCCTCACCAAGTACTACGTCGCCTCCTCCATCGACGGCTTCATCGCCGACGTCCACGACCGCATCGAGTGGCTCATGCAGTTCGGCTTCGAGGAGTTCGACGAGCACTACCAGCAGTTCATCTCCGGCATCGGCGCGCTCGTGATGGGCGCGACGACCTACGAGTTCGTACTCGGCGAGCAGGGGCCGTGGCCGTACCAGGACCTCCCCACCTGGGTCGTCACGCACCGCACGCTGCCCGTGCCGGAAGGCGCCGATGTGACGTTCTTCTCCGGTGACATCGTGCAGCTCGACGCCGAGCTGCGGGAGGCCGCCGACGACCGCGACGTGTGGATGGTCGGCGGCGGCGCCCTGGCCGCCCAGTTCGCCGACCGTGGGCTGATCGACGAGCTGCACATCACCTACGTGCCGGTGCTCGTCGGCTCGGGCAAGCCGCTGCTGCCGGTCGCGGAGGCGAGCCGGCCGCTCGTGCTCTCGGGCACCAAGACCTTCCCGTCCGGCGCCGTCGAGCACATCTACCGCTTCGCCTGAGCGGGGCGCAGCGAACCGGCCGGGGTCAGGCGCGGCGCTTCTTGGCCTCCACGCCCTCGGCCGGCTCCTCGGACGGCAGCGGGCGCGCGATCGGGATGCGGCTGCCGAGCACCTGTGCGACCAGGTCGCGCGCGATCTTCTGCGGCGTGAGGCCCGCGTCGTCCAGGATCTGGCTGCGGGTCGCGTGGTCGATGAACGCGTCGGGCAGC
Organism: Leifsonia shinshuensis; assembly: GCF_013410375.1. Classification (NCBI taxonomy): domain Bacteria; kingdom Bacillati; phylum Actinomycetota; class Actinomycetes; order Micrococcales; family Microbacteriaceae; genus Leifsonia; species Leifsonia shinshuensis. The sequence goes on along the minus strand of NZ_JACCFL010000001.1, from coordinate 2,142,645 downwards.
CCGAGCTCGTCCACCGCGGTGTCGATGCCGGCTTCGCGGAGGTCCTGGCGCACGCGGGTGCCGATCCCGCCGACCCGGATGCCGTCCTCGATCGTCACGACGATCCGGTGGGCGGCGGCGAGGCTCAGGATGCTGCGCGGCACCGGGACCACCCAGCGCGGGTCCACGACGGTCGCGCCGATGCCCTGCGCCGCCAGCCGGTCGGCCACCTTGAGGCCGAGGTCGGCCATCGGTCCGACCGTGACGAGCAGGACGTCCTTGCTGTCGGACTCGCGCAGCACGTCCACGCCGTCCTCCAGGCGGCGCACCGCCGGGATGTCCGCCTGCACGTCGCCCTTCGGGAACCGCAGCACGGTGGGCGCGTCGTCCACCGCCACGGCCTCCGCCAGCTCCTCGCGGAAGCGCGCGCCGTCGCGCGGCGCCGCGAGCCGGATGTTCGGGACCACCTGCAGGATCGCGAGATCCCAGATGCCGTGGTGGCTGGGGCCGTCCGGACCGGTCACCCCGGCGCGGTCGAGCACGAAGGTAACGCCCGCCTTGTGCAGCGCGACGTCCATCAGCACCTGGTCGAACGCCCGGTTGATGAAGGTCGCGTAGATCGCGACGACCGGGTGAAGGCCACCGTAGGCCAGCCCCGCCGCACTCGTCGCCGCGTGCTGCTCGGCGATGCCGACGTCGTGCACGCGGTCGGGGAACCGCTCGGCGAACTTGTGGAGCCCGGTCGGCCGCAGCATGGCCGCGGTGATGCCGACGAGCTTCGGGTTCTTCTCCGCGAGCTTCACGATCTCGTCGGAGAACACGGAGGTCCAGCTCTGCCCGGTCGAGCTCTCGAGGGCCTCGCCCGTCTCCGGGTCGATCTGGCCGACCGCGTGGAACTGGTCGGCGGCGTCGCGCAGCGCGGGCTCGTAGCCGCGGCCCTTCTGGGTGATCGCGTGCACGATGACCGGGGCGCCGTAGTTCCTCGCCTGGCGCAGCGCCTCCTCCATCGCCCCGATGTCGTGGCCGTGCACCGGCCCGATGTACTTGATGTCGAGGTTCGAGTACAGCGACTCGTTGTTGGAGAAGCGGCTGAGGAAGCCGTGCAGACCGCCGCGGATGCCGCGGTACAGCGACTGGCCGGGCGTGCCGAGCTTGTCGAACGCCTTGCGGCTGCTCAGGTACAGGTTGCGGTAGGTGCGCCGCGTCCGCACGGTGTTGAGGAACCGGGCCATTCCGCCGATGGTCGGCGCGTAGGAGCGGCCGTTGTCGTTGACGACGATGATCAGCCGGCGGTTGTTGTCGTCGGAGATGTTGTTGAGGGCCTCCCACGTCATCCCGCCGGTGAGGGCGCCGTCGCCCACCACGGCGATCACGTGCCGGTCGTCCTGACCGGTCATCTCGAAGGCGCGCGAGATGCCGTCCGCCCAGCTCAGCGACGACGACGCGTGCGAGCTCTCGACGATGTCGTGCTCGGACTCGGAGCGCTGCGGGTAGCCGGCGAGGCCGCCGCGCTGGCGCAGCCGGGAGAAGTCCTGGCGGCCGGTGAGCAGCTTGTGCACGTACGACTGGTGCCCGGTGTCGAAGACGATCGCGTCCCGCGGCGAGTCGAACACGCGGTGGATGGCGATCGTCGTCTCCACCACGCCGAGGTTCGGGCCCAGGTGGCCGCCGGTCTTGGCGACGTTGGCGACCAGGAACGCCCGCACTTCGGCGGCGAGCTGGTCGAGCTCCCGTTCCGTGAGCCGGTCGAGATCACGCGGCCCGTGGATGGTTTCGAGGATGCTCATGGATTTCAGTGTAGAACCGTGTGAATCGGAGGAGGCTCGGAACCGTACGATCCCGAGCCTCCCCTTGACAACGGTCTGGTTACACCAGGCTCCGCAGGACGTACTGCAGGATGCCGCCGTTGCGGTAGTAGTCGGCCTCACCGGGGGTGTCGATCCGGACCACCGCGTCGAACTCGACGACCTGCTTGCCCGCCGGCGAGTGCTCGGTGGGCTCGGCGACGACGTGCACGGTCTTGGGCGTGCGGCCCTCGTTGAGCTCTTCGAGCCCGGTGATCGAGAACGACTCGGTGCCGTCCAGGCCCAGAGAGTCGGCGCTCTCGCCGGCCGGGAACTGGAGCGGGACGACGCCCATCCCGATCAGGTTCGAGCGGTGGATGCGCTCGAAGCTCTCGGTGATGACCGCGCGGACGCCGAGGAGGCTGGTGCCCTTCGCCGCCCAGTCGCGCGACGAGCCGGAGCCGTACTCCTTGCCGCCGAGCACGACGAGCGGGGTGCCCTGCGCCTGGTAGTTCTGCGAGGCGTCGTAGATGAACGACTGCGGGCCGTCGGCCTGCGTGAAGTCGCGGGTGTAGCCGCCCTCCACGCCGTCCAGCAGCTGGTTGCGCAGGCGGATGTTCGCGAACGTGCCGCGGATCATCACCTCGTGGTTGCCGCGGCGCGAGCCGTAGGAGTTGAAGTCCTTGCGGTCGATGCCGTGCTCGTTCAGGTACTTGCCGGCCGGGCTGTCCGCCTTGATGGAGCCGGCGGGCGAGATGTGGTCGGTGGTGACCGAGTCGCCGAGCTTGGCGAGCACGCGGGCGCCGGTGATGTCGCTGACCGGGGTGGTCTCCAGGGTCATGCCCTCGAAGTACGGGGGCTTGCGCACGTAGGTGGACTTCTCGTCCCACTCGAAGACCGAGCCGGTCGGGGTGGCGAGCGACTTCCAGCGCTCGTCGCCCTCGAAGACCGAGGCGTACTGGTGGACGAACATGCCCTCGTTGATGGAGGAGTCGATCGTCTGCTGCACCTCGGCGGCGTCCGGCCAGATGTCCTTGAGGAACACGTCGTTGCCGTCGGCGTCGGTGCCCAGCGGGTCGACCTCGAAGTCGAAGTTCATCGACCCGGCGAGCGCGTAGGCGATGACCAGCGGCGGGCTGGCCAGGTAGTTCATCTTGACGTCGGGGTTGATCCGGCCCTCGAAGTTGCGGTTGCCCGAGAGGACGGCGGTGACGGCGAGGTCGCTGTCGTTGACCGCCTGCGAGATCTCGTCGAGCAGCGGGCCGGAGTTGCCGATGCAGGTGGTGCAGCCGTAGCCGACCGTGTAGAAGCCGAGGGCCTCCAGGTCCTTGGTGAGGCCGGCCTTCTCGTAGTAGTCGGTGACGACCTTGGAGCCCGGAGCCAGCGTGGTCTTCACCCACGGCTTGGCCTTGAGGCCCTTCGCGGCGGCGTTGCGGGCCAGCAGGCCGGCCGCCAGCATGACCGACGGGTTCGACGTGTTCGTGCACGAGGTGATCGCCGCGATGGCGACCGCGCCGTGGTCGATCACGAAGTCCGTGCCGTCCTGCAGCTTCACCGGGGTGGGGCTGGAGGCCGTCTTCGGCGCGTGGCTGTGGTGCGTGTGCACGTGGTGGCTGTGGCCGTCCTCCGGGGACAGCTCGCCCGGGTCGGAGGCCGGGAAGGACTCCGAGATGGTCAGGTCGACCAGGTCGTGCGAGATGTCCGCGTAGTCCACCAGGTCCTTCTCGAACTGGCCCTTCGCGTGGCTCAGCTCGATGCGGTCCTGCGGGCGCTTCGGGCCGGCGATCGAAGGGACGACCGTCGAGAGGTCGAGCTCGAGGTACTCGGAGAAGACCGGCTCGTTGGCCGGGTCGTGCCACAGGCTCTGCGCCTTCGAGTACTCCTCGACCAGGGCGACCTGCTCCTCGCTGCGGCCGGTGAGGCGCAGGTAGTCGAGGGTCACGTCGTCGATCGGGAACATCGCGGCGGTCGAGCCGAACTCGGGGCTCATGTTGCCGATGGTGGCGCGGTTCGCGAGCGGGACCTCCGCGACGCCGGCGCCGTAGAACTCGACGAACTTGCCGACCACGCCGTGCTTGCGCAGCATCTGCGTGATGGTGAGCACGACGTCGGTCGCGGTCACGCCGGTCGGGATGGCGCCGGTGAGCTTGAAGCCGACGACCTTGGGGATGAGCATGGAGACCGGCTGGCCCAGCATGGCCGCCTCGGCCTCGATGCCGCCGACGCCCCAGCCGAGCACGCCGAGGCCGTTGACCATGGTGGTGTGCGAGTCGGTGCCGACGCAGGTGTCCGGGTAGGCCAGCAGCTCGCCGCCGACCTCACGCGTCATGGTGACGCGGGCCAGGTACTCGATGTTCACCTGGTGGACGATGCCGGTCCCCGGCGGGACGACCTTGAAGTCGTCGAACGCGGTCTGGCCCCAGCGCAGGAACTGGTAGCGCTCGCCGTTGCGCTCGTACTCGATGTCGGTGTTGCGCTCCAGCGCGTCCTCGGTGCCGAACAGGTCGGCGATGACGGAGTGGTCGATGACCATCTCGGCCGGGGCGAGCGGGTTGATCTTGTCCGGGTCGCCGCCGAGCGAGGACACGGCCTCGCGCATGGTGGCGAGGTCGACGATGCAGGGCACGCCGGTGAAGTCCTGCATGATGACGCGGGCCGGCGTGAACTGGATCTCGGTGTCGGGCTCCGCCTCGGGGTCCCAGCCGCCGAGGGCTTTGATGTGGTCGGCGGTGATGTTGGCGCCGTCCTCGGTGCGCAGCAGGTTCTCCAGCAGCACTTTGAGGCTGAACGGGAGCTTCTTGTAGCCGTCGACCGTGTCGATCTTGAAGATCGTGTAGTCCTTCGACCCCACCGTCAGGGTGCTCTTCGCACCGAAAGTGTTTACAGCTGACACTGTGCCTTCTCCTTCGTCGGCAGGCGAGATCCCGCGCGCCGTGTCCATCTTCGTCATGCGTCGACGTCCCGTTCCAGCAAGGTAACCCTAAGTCATCGGCTCGGGAAAGTATCTTGACGTCGAGATAAAATCTAGCACGTTCAGACCCGGTCGAACACCAGGCCGCGCCGCCGGGCGAAGCGGTAGAACAGCTCGATCCCGGCCGCGCCGACGGCGCCGACCGCGATCCCCCAGAGCAGCGCCGTGTCGAGCGAGAGGTGCATCTCGAAGAAGCTCGCGGTGGCCGGGATGACGCACACCAGCACGAAGGCCGCGGCCACCCCGCCGAGCAGGAACCAGCGCCAGGTCGTCAGCGGCCGGGTGAGCACGCAGAGGATCCAGAGCGACACGCAGAACAGCGCCACCGTGGTCACGCTGCGCGCCTCGTGCAGCGGGATGGCGCGGTGCAGCGGGGCGTACGCGACGACGGCGGTGAGGCCCGCGATGATCCCGGTCGGGATCGAGTACCGCAGGATGCGCGGCAGCACGCCCGGCGTGTAGATCCGCTTGTTCGGTGCGAGCGCGAGGAAGAACGACGGGATGCCGATCGCCAGCGTCGAGACCAGGGTGAGCTGGCGCGGCAGGAACGGGAACGGCCACAGCACCACCGCGCTGAACAGCGCGAGCAGGATGCCGTACACGGTCTTCGCCAGGAAGATGTTCGAGACCCGCTCGACGTTGGCGATCACGCGCCGGCCGGAGGCGAGCACATCCGGCAGCCGGTCGAAGCGGTTGTCGAGGAGCACCAGCCGGGAGACCGCCTTGGTCGCCGCCGTCGCCGTCCCCATGGCGATGCCGAGGTTGGCGTCCTTGATCGCCATGGCGTCGTTGACGCCGTCGCCGGTCATCGCCACCGTGCGGCCCTGCTGCTGCAGGAGGCCGACGGCCGTCCGCTTCTGCTCCGGGCTCACCCGGCCGAAGATGCTGGAGCGCTCCAGCGCCGCGGCGAGGTCGTCGTCGGTCTGCAGGGCGGAGGCGTCCACGGCCTCGCCCTCCATGTTCAGCGCCCGGGCGATCGCCTCGACGGTGACCGGGTTGTCTCCGGACATCACAACGACGCGCACCGCCTGCTCGCCGAAGTAGCCGAGCGTCTCGGGTGCCTCCGGCCGCAGCGTCTCGCCCAAGACGACCAGCAGCGCCGGCTCCACCCGCAGGTCGCCGAGCGGGACGTGCGCTCCGTGCGGGAGCGGGTCGATCGCCCGGGCGAGCGCCAGCGTCCTGCGCCCGGTCGACGCGATGGCCGTCGCGCGCCGCAGCGCCTCCTCGTGGGCGGCCAGCACGCGCTCGGGGGCGCCGAGCACCCACGCGCTCTCCTCGCCGTCGACGCGCATGACCAGTCCGCTGTACTTGGTGGCCGAGCTGAACGGGATCCGCCGCTCGACCCGGAACCGGTCGCTGCGGAACCCGGTCGAGAGGATGCCGGAGGTCGCGTTCCCGGTCTCGTCGGCGCCGAACGCGGCGAGCGCGATCTCGCCGAGCTCCGCCGGCACCTCCCCGATCGGTTCGGTGCCCTCCAGGACCAGCTCTCCGCTGGTCAGCGTGCCGGTCTTGTCGAGGCAGAGCACGTCGACGCGGGCGAGGACCTCCACGGCCGCGAGCTCCTGCACGAGCACCTTGCGCGCGGCGAGCTGGATGGCGGCGACGCCGAACGCCAGGCTGGTCAGCAGCACCAGGCCCTCGGGGATCATGCCGACCACGGCCGCCACGGCGTCGAGCAGCGCGCGCCGCCAGCGCTCGTCGGTGAAGAGCTGGTCGAAGCCGCCGTAGGTGAGCACCCGCCCGATGATCGTCACGAGGATGACCGGGCCGAGGATCCAGGACAGGTAGACCAGGATGCGGTTGGTCGCGTCCCGCAGCTCGGAGTGGACGAGCGAGTGCCGGCGGATCTCGCTGGTCAGCTTGCTCGCATAGGAGTCGGCGCCGACCGCGGTGACGACCGCGTAGCCGGTGCCGCTGGCGACGTGCGAGCCGGAGAGCAGCTGCGCTCCCTCGTCCTTGAAGACCGGCTCGGACTCCCCGGTCAGCAGCGACTCGTCGAGCGAGAGGCCCGTGCTCTCGGCGACGACCGCGTCGGCGGGGATCTGGTCGCCGGGGCGCAGCACGAGCAGGTCGTCGAGCACGACGTCCTCCAGGGCGATCGCGACGACCGCGCCGTCGCGCCGGACCCGGCTCTCGGGCGCCGCGAGCAGGGCCGCCCGGTCGAGCACCCGCTTGGCGCGGACCTCCTGCACGATGCCGATCAGCGCGTTGACCACCACGACGCCGTAGAAGAAGCCGTCGCGCAGGTCGCCGAGCAGCACCACGGCGATGAAGCAGCCGGTCAGGATGCCGTTGAACAGCGTGAAGATGTTCTCGCGCAGGATGTCGGAGATCGAGCGCGAGCCCGGCTGGCGCTGGAGGTTCACCCGTCCTTCGGCGCGGCGCTCCGCCACCTCCGCGGCGCTCAGCCCCTCCCTGGTGCGCGCGTCGAGCATCCCTCCCCCTCCTGGCCGGTCCAGTGCTGGACGATCGTGCGCCTAGCCGGCGCGAGTGCCTTGCGGCTTCTGCGGGAACTGACCTTTCACCACGAACCACGTCACCAGCAGCAGCGGCGCGTAGAGCGGGACGCCCATCAGGAGCTTGGTGAGGGCGAGTGCGCTGGTGGCGGCGTCGGAGTGCGCGAGATAAAGAGGAACCTGCACGAGCAGCCGGGCGGCGAAGAGCAGGAACCAGAGGAACGTCAGCGCCTGCATCACCCGGAACTTCGACTTCACCGAGCGCCAGGCGAGCCCGTCGCCCATCAGATAGCCGGCGGCCAGGCCGATCAGCGGCCAGCGCACCAGGATCGAGACGAGCAACGCGGCGGCGTAGGCCGCGTTGGTCCAGATGCCGAGGATGAAGTTGTCCTCGCCGCGGCCGGTGATGAGCGCGAAGATCGCGGAGATCCCGACACCGATGAGTCCGGCGAGCGCCTGCGTGATCGGGGTCTTGCCGATGATCCGCACCACGGTGAACACGACGGCGACCCCGACCGAGACACCGATCGAGAGCGGGACGTTCTGCGTGAACGTGAAGAGGACGAGGAAGACCAGTCCGGGGAGGATGGTCTCCAGCAGGCCGCGGACGCCGCCGAGAGCGGAGAGCAGCGCGGCGCCCGTCGGCGTCTCGCCGTCGACCAGCTGACCCATCCCGGACTTGCGCGCAGCCTTCGCTAGGCTCTCGCCGAGCGTGGACGCGACCGGGTCGCGCTCCTCGTCGCCGGGCTGCGCGGCGGAGTCCGCCCGCTCGGGCTCGCGGTGCTCTTCGGTCACGTCACGGCCACCGCTCACAGCGAGTTGTATCCGCTGTCGCCGCTGCTCGGAGCGGACGGCATGCGCAGCGGGATGAGGTCCCGGGGCGGCATCGGGGTGTTGCCGCGCACGACGACGATGCTGCGGAAGAGGTCCTCGACCAGAGCCGCCGCCTCCGGCTTCACGGCCGCGTCGCCGGCGATCACGCCGCGCAGGAACCAGCGCGGGCCGTCGACGCCGACGAAGCGCGCGACGCGCGTCTCGCCGGGCGCGCCCTGCGGTGCGGCGACGGGGATCTCGGCGACGAGCTCGGGGCCGAACACGCCGTCGCGCTCGCTCACGCGGCCGCCCTGGCGCTGGACCTGCTCGGCGATCTGGCCGCGGATCTCGTGCCAGAGGCCCGTGGAGCGCGGCGCGGCGAAGGGCTGCACCTGGAGCGTTGAGTTGGCGTAGTCGAGCCCGACCGCGACGACGCGCTGGGACTCCTCCTCGACCTCCAGGCGGAGGTGGAGGCCCTCGCGCGGCAGGATCTTGACCCCTCCGAGGTCGACGTAGGGACGGACCGGGTTCGCCTCGCTGTCGTCGAGGGGACCTTCGGTCTCCCGATCCTCCGGCGCGGACTTCTCCACATCCTGAGGCTCGGCCTCGCCGGGGGTGTCGATGCTGTCGGTCAAGCGTATTCTCCTGCCTGGGTGACGGTGTAGCCGGACGAGCCGAAGCCCGCGCTGCCGCGGTGGCTGTCCGGGAGGGTGTCGACGGGGACGAACCGGGCCTGCGCGACCGGCATGACGATCAGCTGCGCGATCCTGTCGCCGACGGCGATATCGTACGACATCGACCTGTCCGTGTTCAGGACGGTCACCTTGATCTCGCCGCGATAGCCCGCGTCCACGGTGCCGGGGGCGTTGACGATGGTGATGCCGTGGCGCATGGCCAGGCCGCTGCGCGGGACGACGAAGCCGAGGTAGCCCTCCGGCAAAGCGATCGAGACGCCGGTCGGCACGGTGTGCCGCTCCCCCGGCGCCAGGGTGACCGCCTCGGCCGCGCACAGGTCGGCGCCCGCGTCTCCGGGGTGGGCGTACACGGGGATGCGCTCGGCGATGATCGGGACGTCCACTGTTTCGGTCACGTGTCGAGGGTAGTGCACGAAGGATGATCGAATAGGCGTATGGACCTCTACCGAGAAAGGCTCTGGGCGACCCCCTGGCTCTTCGTCTCCACCATCCTCGTCGTGCCCGCCGTGATGCTCGTCTTCGCGCCGATCAACTTCGCCGTCGGCGTCGTGCTCGCCATCGTCTTCTACGCCGCGATCGTGATCGCGCTGCTCGCCTCCGCCCCGGTGATCCGGGTGACGGCGGCGGAGCTGATCGCCGGGAACGCGAAGATCCCGCTGGAGTTCATCGGGGAGCCGCGGGCCTTCACCGGCGAGGAGGCGACGATGGAGCGCGGCCAGCGGCTGGACGCACGCGCCTGGCTGCTGATCCGCGGCTGGATCAAGCCGGTCGTGAAGGTCCCCGTCCTCGACGTCGACGACCCGGCGCCCTACTGGCTGCTCTCAACAAGAAACCCGGACCAGCTGGTCCGGGTTCTCGATGAGGCCCGACGTCCCCTGTAGTCCCTTTTCATCGGGGCCTCTGTAGTCCCTCTCGGGGCTACGGGGCGTCGTGGCGGTGCGGTGCGTCGCTCAGGCGGCGCACTCCATGCAGATCGGTCCGAGCTTGGTCTCGTGGTCGATCTGCGAGCGGTGCTTCACCAGGAAGCAGCTCACACAGGTGAACTCGTCGGCCTGGGGAGGCAGCACCACGACGTCGAGGTCGAGGTCCGACAGGTCGGCGCCAGGGAGCTCGTAGCCGCCCGGGTTGTCGGCGTCTTCGACGTCGACGACACCAGACATCTTGTCCGGAACTCGCTCCTTGAGGGCCTCGATCGACTCGGAGTCGTCCTCGGTCTTCCGCGGTGCGTCGTAATCCGTTGCCATGCCCATCCACTTCTCGTCGTAACGGCCGATTCTCGCAATCGGCGGCCATAGTTTGCATCAATCGCCTGCGAATAGCAAAACCACGCAGGAGCCTCTCAGCGTTTGCTCGGTGTTCAACTTCCGGCACGCCCGCGGTATTCCCCGGAAGTCCCCCGTTCTCGTGGCATTCTGGGCCGGAACGAACGCGAGCTCGGAAGGCATCACAATGCAGGATTTGAAGGTCATCGGGGTCGAGAACGGTGCGATCGTCGCCGTCGGCGACGACGGTGAACGCTTCCGCATCGCCGTCGACGACACGCTGCAGTCGAAGATCCGGCAGGTGCGGCAGCAGGTCTCCGCCGAAGCCCCCAAACTGTCGCCGCGCGAGATCCAGGCGCACATCCGCTCCGGCATGTCAGCCGACGACGTCGCCGCCGTCACGGGCGCGCCCCTGGACTACGTCCAGCGCTTCGAGGGCCCGATCGTCGCCGAGCGCGAGCACGTCGTCGCGAGCGCCCTCAGCGTCCCGGTCCGCACCGCGGCCGAGGTCGACCCGCTGGGCGAACCGGACACGTTCGGCTCCGTCATCCGCGACCGCCTCGCCTCGCTCGGCGTCTCCGGCGAGCGCTGGGCGAGCTGGAAGGACGTCGAGACCGGCTGGATCGTCAAGCTCGAGTTCACCGCGGACGAGATCGACCACGACGCCCGCTGGAGCTACGACCTGCGCAAGCACGCGCTCGCCCCGCTCAACTCCGAGGCGACCACCCTCTCGCAGGCCGGCGAGTTGCGCGGCGGCGCCCTCATCCCGCGCCTGCGCGCCGTCCTGCCGCACGAGGGCGAGCCGGACAGCTCGCGCTTCGACAGCGGCGCCTTCACCTTCCCCGCCCCTGGCGTGGACCTGCTCGGCCCGGAGGTCACCCAGCCGCTCGAGCCGCTGGAGCCGCACGCTCCGGGCCGCGCCAGCAACTCCATCGCGGTCTCCGCGATCAAGCGCGCCGACGAGACCCCGCGCGACCTGCACCAGACGGCGGACCTCCTGGAGGCCCTGCGCCGCCGCCGCGGCGAGCGCGAGGCGGCCGGCTACGACGAGCCGGCCCCGCGCAACGACCGCGCCGACCGCAGCGGCCGCCACGAGCAGGTCGAGCAGCCGACGCTCCTCGACCCGATCACGCCGTTCCGGGTGGTCGAGGAGACCATCACGGTCATCGAGGAGTTCGGGCCCCCGCCGGCCGGGCCGTCCGCCGGCCGCCCGGAGGAGAGCGCCCAAACGCCCACGACTGCTCCGACGCCGCCACCCGCTCCGTCCCAGCTGTCCTCCACCTCGGAGCAGACGCCCGTCTCCGGAGGCCGCCGCAAGGGCCGCGCCGCGATGCCGAGCTGGGACGAGATCGTGTTCGGCGCCCGTACGGACGACGACCTGGCCTGAAGGCGGTCGCCCCCAGGCGTGGCTACGCGGCCGCCCCGAACCGCAGCAGTGGCACCCGGGTCTCCTCCACCGTGAGCGAGCCGTGCTGCCCGATCATGCTGCGCCCAGTGCGCTGCGGGTCGCGGGAGTCGTAGTAGGCGATGCGCCTGCGCGCCGCGACCAGCACGTCGCCGATCCGCGGCGCGACCTCCGGGGCCACAACCGGTCCGAACCAGCCGGCCGCGATCGCCTCGGCGCGGGTGGCGACCCAGGAGCGGGCGCCCTCCACCTCGCGCCAGCGCGCCGCGACGTCGGCCGGGCTCGCGTCCGCCTCGGTATAGAGGTGCAGCAGCCGCGGCTCGCCCGCGACCTCCGCGACGCCCTCCAGCAGCTCGGGGGCGGTGTCGTAGAGCACATGCCCGCTCTCGGGGATGTCGATGATGCCGTGGTCGGCGGTGACCAGCACGCCCTGGCCCGGGCCGAGGGTCGCCGCCAGCTGTGCCACCAGGGCGTCCAGCGTCTCCAGCTCGGCCGTCCAGCGCGGTGACTCCCAGCCGCGCGCGTGGGCGGCCTGGTCGAGCTCGGCGACATAGAGATAGGTGAGCGCGGGGCCCGGGGTGCGCAGGACCTCGCGCGCGGCGTCGAAGCGGTCGGCCATCGTGCGGCCGCCGATGAACTCCGCGCCGCGCAGCACGGCGTGCGTGAAGCCGGAGTCCGCGTAGGCGGGGACGCCGAGCGCGTAGGAGGCGACGCCGTCGGACGCGGCCCGCTCGAACACCGTCTCGGCGCGCTGCCAGGTGGCCGGGTCCATCCGGTCGTCCCAGCCGTTGAGCTGGTTGGTCAGCCGGCCCGCGTCGTCGCGGACGCGGTAGCCGACGAGGCCGTGCTCACCCGGCGTGGTGCCGGTGGTCAGCGTCGCGAGGGCGGCGGCCGTCGTGGTCGGGAAGCCGGCGTCGATCGTCGTCGTCTTCGCGAGCCGGGAGGCCAGGGTCCTGGCGTGGCCCTCGCGAGCGCGCAGCGCTGCGGCGCCGAGCCCGTCGACCACGACGACGACCGCGTGCTCCAGCGGGGGCAGCCCGAGGTCGTTCGCCTGCCCGCGGAGCGCCCCCAGGGAACTCGGCATTACCGTGGCGAGGCTCGCTCGGGTGGTGAACGCGGCCGGTAGCATGGGGGGCATCCGGCCCAGTCTGTCACAGCTGGACGGACGGGAGCCGTCGAACCCCGCGCCTCCTGCCGCCCCATCCACGAATGCACGAATGACACCAGCAGACGATCAGGCCGCCACCACCGAACGCATCGAAGACGTCGACGTCACGACCGAGATGCAGGGCTCGTTCCTGGAGTACGCGTACTCCGTCATCTACTCGCGGGCGCTCCCCGACGCCCGGGACGGCCTGAAGCCCGTGCAGCGGCGCATCCTCTACATGATGACCGAGATGGGCCTGCGCCCCGACCGCGGCCATGTCAAGTCGGCGCGCGTCACCGGCGAGGTGATGGGCAAGCTGCACCCGCACGGCGACAGCGCCATCTACGACGCGCTCGTGCGGATGGCCCAGGACTTCACCCTGCGCGTCCCGCTGGTCGACGGCCACGGCAACTTCGGCTCGCTGGACGACGGCCCCGCCGCCGCCCGCTACACGGAGGCCCGCCTCGCCGCCGCTGCGCTCGCGCTCACCGAGGACCTCGACGAGGACGTCGTCGACTTCGTCCCCAACTACGACAACCAGCTCCTGCAGCCGGACGTGCTGCCCGCCGCGTTCCCCAACCTCCTGGTCAACGGCGCCAGCGGCATCGCGGTCGGCATGGCCACCAACATGGCCCCGCACAACCTGGTGGAGGTCGTCGGCGCCGCCCGCCACCTCCTGGCGAACCCGGACGCCACGCTCGACGAGCTGATGGACTACGTGCCCGGCCCCGACCTGCCGAGCGGGGGCACCATTGCGGGCCTCGCCGGCGTGCGCGACGCGTACGCGACGGGCCGCGGCAGCTTCCGGATGCGAGCCAAGGTCGGCGTCGAGTCGATCACCGCCCGCAAGAGCGGCCTGGTCGTCACCGAGCTCCCCTACGGCGTCGGCCCGGAGCGCGTGATCGAGAAGATCAAGGACGGCGTCAACGCGAAGAAGCTGAACGGCATCTCCGACGTCACCGACCTCTCCGACCGGCAGCACGGCCTCCGCCTCGTGATCGGCATCAAGACCGGGTTCAGCCCGGAGGCCGTCCTCGAGCAGCTCTACCGGCACACGCCGCTGGAGGAGGGCTTCGCGATCAACAACGTCGCCCTGGTCGCGGGCGGCCCGCAGACCCTCGGCCTGCAGGAGTTGCTGCGCGTCTACCTCGACCACCGGATCAGCGTGGTCACCCGGCGCTCCGAGTTCCGGCTCGCGCGCCGCAAGGAGCGCCTGCACCTCGTCGAGGGCCTCCTCATCGCGATCCTCGACATCGACGAGGTCATCCAGGTCATCCGCACCTCGGACGACACCGACCAGGCGCGCACGCGGCTCCAGCAGGTGTTCGACCTCAGCACGCTGCAGGCCGACTACATCCTGGAGCTGCGACTGCGCCGGCTCACCCGGTTCTCCCGGATCGAGCTGGAGACCGAGCGCGACCAGCTGGCGGCCGAGATCGCCGAGCTCGAGGAGATCCTCGGCAGCAAGACACGCATCGAGGGACTCGTCTCCGACGAGCTGGAGCAGGTCGCCGTGAAGTTCGGCACCCCGCGCCGCACGCTGCTCACCGAGGCGAAGCCGTCCATCGCGGGCGCGGGTTCGCGCAGCAAGGCGATGACGGTGCAGCTGGAGGTCGCCGACGTCCCCTGCCGCGTCTACCTGTCGACCACCGGCCGGATCCTGCGCGTGGACGCGGGCGCCGGGGAGGGCGAGGGCCTCGACCGCATCCAGCCGCCGGCCCGCCGCAGCAAGCACGACGCGATCCTGTCCCGGCTCGACACCACGAGCCGCAGCGAGATCGGCGCGGTCACCGACCGCGGCCGGCTGATCCGGTTCTCCCCCGTCGACCTCCCGGCCGCCCCGCTCAACTCGGTGCAGCTCGGCGCGGGCGTGAAAGTGGCCGACTACCTGGCGCTGGCCGACCGCAAGGAGCGCGTGCTCGCCCTGGTCTCCCTCGACGCCCCGCAGGCGATCGCGCTCGGCACCCGCCAAGGCGTGGTCAAGCGGGTGACGCCGGGCGACTGGGCCAACAAGCCGGAGTTCGAGGTCATCACCCTGAAGGCGGGCGACTCCGTCGTCGGCGCCGTGCAGTGCGCGGACGACGCCGAGCTCGTGTTCGTCGCCAGCGACTCCCAGCTGCTCCGGTTCTCCGCCGGCTCGGTGCGCCCGCAGGGCCGCGCGGCCGGCGGCATGGCCGGCATCAACCTGGCCGCCGACGCCCGGGTGGTGTTCTTCGGCGCGGTGGAGGCCGGCGAGCGCGACGAGGCCGTGGTCGTCACGATCGCGGTCAGCGACCAGACCCTCCCCGGCGCGGACCCCGGCAGCGGCAAGGTGAGCGACTTCGCGGAGTTCCCGGCCAAGGGCCGCGCGACCGGCGGCGTCCGCTCGCAGCGCTTCCTCAAGGGCGAGACCGAGCTGGCGCTCGCCTGGGTCGGCGCCGCGCCCGCCCTGGCGGTCGGCGCCGACGGCGCCGCGCGCGTCCTCCCCGAGGGCGGCGCCCGCCGCGACGGCTCCGGCACCCCCCTCGACATGGTGGTCAGCAGCATCGGCCGCCGCCTCGCCTGACGGCAACGGAGGACATCCGCTCGCGCCCGCGGCGTGTCGGCAGCTAACGGAGGACATCCGCCCGTCCTGGCCCCGGATCTCCTCCGGTACCGACGCGCGCAGGCCTGAAGTTGACGCGCGGGGCCGTAGCTAACGGAGGAGATCCCGGCCACCGCGGCCGGGATCTCCTCCATTGACTGCTTCCGGCCGGCGTGTCGCCCCGGATCTCCTCCGTTGCCTACGCGTCGATGCGCGCGCGGGACAGGTCGTCCGCGCCCGCGATGATGAACTCCTTGCGTGGCGCGACGTCGTTCCCCATCAGCAGCTCGAACACGCGGTTGGCCGCCTCGGCGTCGGACACGCGCACCCGGCGCAGGGTGCGGTGGGCGCGGTCCATCGTCGTGGTGGCGAGCTGGTCGGCGTCCATCTCGCCGAGGCCCTTGTACCGCTGGATGGGCTCCTGGTACTTGCGGCCGCGCTTCTTGAGGTCGGCCAGCACCGCCTGGAGCTCCGCCTCCGAGTAGGTGTAGATCGTCTCGTTCGGTTTCGAACCGGGGTTGATCGCCACCACCCGGTGCAGCGGGGGCACGGCGGCGAAGACCCGGCCCTCTTCGATCATCGGCCGCATGTAGCGGAAGAAGAGGGTGAGCAGCAGCGTCCGGATGTGGGCGCCGTCGACGTCGGCGTCCGACATGATGATGACCTTGCCGTACCGCGCAGAGCCGAGCTCGAACGAGCGTCCGGAGCCCGCACCGATCACCTGGATGATGGCCGCGCACTCCGCGTTGGAGAGCATGTCGGAGACCGACGCCTTCTGCACGTTGAGGATCTTTCCGCGGATCGGCAGCAGCGCCTGGTACTCGCTGTCCCGCGCGCGCCGCGCGGTGCCGAGCGCCGAGTCGCCCTCCACGATGAACAGCTCGCTGTTGGCCACGTCGCTCGACCGGCAGTCCACCAGCTTCGCCGGCAGCGAGGAGGTCTCCAGCGCGTTCTTGCGGCGCTGCGTCTCCTTGTGGGCGCGGGCCGAGATCCGCGACTTCATCTCCGCGACGACCTTGTCGAGCACGAGCGCCGACTGCGCCTTGTCGTCGCGCTTGGTCGAGGCGAAGCGCTCGGCGAGGGTCTTCTGGATGACGTTGGCCACGATCGTGCGCACCGCCGGCGTGCCGAGGACCTCCTTGGTCTGACCCTCGAACTGCGGCTCGGGGAGGCGCACGGTCAGCACGGCCGTGAGCCCGGCCATGACGTCGTCCTTCTCCAGCTTGTCCGTGCCCGCCTTCAGCCGGCGCGCGTTCAGCTCGACCTGCTGGCGCAGGAACTTCAGCAGTCCCTGGTCGAAGCCGGTCTGGTGGCTGCCGCCCTTCGGGGTCGCGATGATGTTCACGAACGAGCGCATCACGGTGTCGTAGCCGGTCCCCCAGCGCAGCGCGATGTCCACCTGGCACTCGCGCTTGAGCTCGGTCGGCACCATCGCGCCGCCGTCGGAGAGCACCGGCACGGTCTCGGTGAAGTGGCCCTCGCCGGTGAGCCGCCAGGTCTCCGTGATCGGGCTGTCCGGCGCCAGGAAGTCAACGAACTCCGAGATGCCGCCGTCGTAGCTGAAGGTGGTGCGCTCGCCCTCCGGGGAGCGCTGGTCGTCGATCGTGATGGCCAGACCGGGAACGAGGAACGCCGTCTGCCGGGCGCGGCCGATGAGGTCGTCCACCGAGAACTCGGCACCCGCCGTGAACACCTGCCGGTCGGCCCAGTACCGGATGCGCGTGCCGGTGACACCCTTGGCGACCTTGCCCGCGACCCGCAGCTCGCTGCCGCTGACGAACGGCGAGAATTTCGCGTCGGGGCTCGGCGCGGCCTTCCCGTCGTCGAACACGCCGGGCTCGCCGCGGTGGAAGGACATCGCCCAGGTCTTGCCGTCGCGGTCGACCTCGACGTCGAGCCGCTCCGAGAGCGCGTTGACGACCGACGCGCCGACGCCGTGCAGGCCGCCGGAGGCGGCATAGGAGCCGGTGCCGAACTTGCCGCCGGCGTGCAGTTTGGTGAACACGACCTCCACGCCGGTCAGCCCGGTCTTGGGCTCGACGTCGACCGGGATGCCGCGCGCCTTGTCGCGGACCTCCACGCTGTCGTCCGGGTGCAGGATGACCTCGATCGCGGTGCCGTGCCCGGCGAGCGCCTCGTCGACGGAGTTGTCGATGATCTCCCACAGGCAGTGCATGAGTCCGCGCGAGTCGGTGGAGCCGATGTACATGCCTGGGCGCTTGCGAACGGCCTCCAGGCCTTCGAGCACCGAGAGGTGCCTCGCCGAATAGTCCGAGCTCGCCACGAGCGCTCCTTGTGTTCCGTGCAGTGTTCTTCGGTCGCGGCGCACGCGGGTCCGCGGGCCGTGCATCCTCCAGGTTACGTGCTGCCCGCGACCTTCCCCGCCTCGACACCCACGGGCCCCATTGCTTCGCGTTGAGCGAAATAGCAGCCGATACGCGCCTCGTCACAGGGATTACGTGGTTCTATAGACGTACCGAGTTCACCGGTTGCGACGGAAAGGAGCATCACATGTCTACTATCACCTCGGAGAACGGTGCGGTTGACGAGCTCGAGTCGGGGCCGCAACTCACGGCCGCGGACCGCTGCGACAGCTGTGGCGCTCAGGCGTACATCCGCGTCGTCGTCAACAACGGCGAACTCCTCTTCTGCGCCCACCACGGCAAGAAGCACCAGGAGAAGCTCTCGCAGATCGCGCACAGCTGGCACGACGAGACCGCTCGTCTCTTCGAAGAGCAGCGCGCCTAGGTCACCGCGACCCACGCGAACGGGCTGAACGAACGATGGCAGGAGCCACCGGCGTCCGCAGGCGCGCATTCGTCGACCTCGATGTCATCCGTTCGAACGCCACCACCGCGGCCACCGCGCCGCTCCCCGACTGCACCGCCGATCTCCGCGCGGACGCGTACGGGCACGGGCTCATCCCCGTCGCCCGGGCGCTGACCGACGCGGGGGTCGGCGGTCTTCTCGTCTCCCGGGTGGAGGACGCCGCGGCCATCGCCGACGAGGGCATCCCCTTGCCCGTCACCGTCGGATTCCCGGCCGGACGCCACGCGAGCGGTCCCGCCAACCTGCTCGGCCCCGAACTGCTCGGGCTCACCGACGCTCCCGGCGTCGCCCCGGCGCTCCGCCTCACCGGCGAGATCATCGCGGTGAAGCGCGTCGGCGCCGACCGCGGCGTCTCCTACGGCTACACCTACCGCACCGCCCGCCCCAGCACGCTCGTGCTGGTCGCGCTCGGCTACGCCGACGGCATCCTGCGCGTCGCCTCCAACAAGGCGCCCGTGCTGGTCGGCGAGACCACCGGCCGCATCACCGGCCGCATCGCGATGGACCAGTTCGTCGTCGACATCGGCGACGCCGAGGCGCAGCCGGGCGACCCGGTGGTGCTGTTCGGCGACCCGGCGCGCGGCGAGCCGACCGCACTCGACTGGGAGGCCGCGCTGGGCGTCGCCGCTCCGGTCATCACCAGCCGGCTGGGCCGCCGCATCGAGCGGCACTACGGGCACTGGACGAGGAAGGCGGCCCCTGTGATGAGGAGGACGCCGTGACCATCGTCGACGCGATCGCGGAGCCGCTCCCCCGGGCCGTCATCGACCTGGCCGCCCTCCGCCGGAACGTGGCGCACCTGACCGCGCTGATCTCCCCGGCCGAGACGATGCTCGCCGTGAAGGCCGACGCCTACGGGCACGGCCTGCTGCCCATCGCCGAGGCGGGGCTGGAGGCGGGTGCGACCTCCCTGGCGGTGCTGGAGGTCCCTGCCGGGCTCGTCCTGCGCCGCGCCGGCATCACCGTCCCGCTGCTGGCCTGGCTGCACGGCGAGGACACCGACTGGCGTGCGGCGATCGAGGCCGACATCGAGCTCGGGATCTCGGCGGTCTGGCAGCTGGAGGCGATCGCGGCCGCGGCCGCCGACCGGCCCGCCGTGGTGCACCTGAAGGTCGACACCGGTCTCAGCCGCAACGGCGCCACCCGGGAGCAGTGGCCGCACCTCATCGACGCCGCTCTGGAGCTCCAGCGGCAGGGCGTTGTGAGGATCCGCGCGGCCTGGTCGCACCTGGCCGACGCCTCCATCGCCGACGACGAGGCCGCCCTCGCGGAGTTCCGCAGCGCAGTCGCCGAGGCCGAGGAGCGCGGCGCGCGGTTCGAGATCCTGCACCTCGCGGCGAGCTCGGCCGGCATCCGGATGCCCGAGGCCCGCTTCGACCTGGTGCGCTTCGGGATCGCGGCTTACGGCTTCTCGCCGTTCGACGACTGCACCGGCGCCGAGCTGGGCCTGGAGCCGGTGATGCGGCTGGAGGCGCCGGTCGTGGAGATCCACGTCGGCGGCACCACGCGCGCGCGGCTCGGGATCGGCTTCGGCGATGGCGTCCCGGTGCTCGGCATCGCCAAGACCTCGGTGCTCCTCGGCGGCCGGCGCTGCCCGGTGGTCACGGTGGACGTCGACACGATGACGGTCGACGCCGGCTCGGCGCGTGTCGCGGTGGGAGACACCGCGATCCTCTTCGGCAGCGGCCACGACGGGACGGTCACGGCCGAGAAGTACGCCGACTGGGCCGAGACGATCGCCGACGAGATGGTCACCGGCGTCGCGCTCCGCGTCCCCCGCATTTACGAGAACTGACGCCCCACCCCATCCGTTCCGGAGTTATGCACGGGCCGAGGCGGCGTGTCGCGTACACGACTCCGGAACGGATCGCGTGGGCAGCCTCAGACGGCGACGCCGAGGCGGGCGCCGATCGCCCGGCGCGCGTTGGCGGCGTAGCGGTCGACGCGCTCGGTCTGCGTGACCGGGGGCAGCTCGCCGCGCAGCGCGGTCTGCAGCATCCGGTCGGCCAGGACCGGGTTCATCGGGAGGACCGGCCCGTGCAGATGGGTGCCGATCGCGTTCCCGATCACCACGCCCTCCGTCTTGTCTCCGTTGCCGAAACCGCTGACGACGTCGCCGAGCGGGGCGGCTCCGGAAGCGTCGGCGCCGAACGTCGTCGTCGCGGAGTGGTTCTCGAACCCGGCGAGGATCCCTCCGTCGCGCATGCGGACGACGACCTCGGCCACGTGGCGGCGCGATCCCAGCACCGCGCGCGTCGGGAACACCCGGGCGCCGGCGATAGTCTCGCCGTCCGGCGTCTCGATCTCCTCGCCGAGGAGCTGCCAGCCGCCCGCGATGGCGAGGATCGGCACTCCGGCGTCGCGCCACTGCCGCAGCCGCGGCGCGATCCGGGCCACGTCCTCGGCGACGGCGCGCTGCGAGGACAGCGGGCCGGATCCGATGTGCACGATGTCGGCGCTGGGCGGCAGCTCCGCGCCCGGCGCGTGCGAGACAACGTCGACGTCCACCCCTCGCCAGCGCGCGCGCTCCGCCAGGGCGAGCACATTGCCGGCGTCGCCGTTGATCCCGAGCTCGCGCGGGTAGAGGTGCAGGATGCGCAGGACGGTCACTTCTCGCCGCCTTCCAGGTCGAGGAAGCCCAGCTGCTTGCGGATGGCCATCATCTGCTCGTAGTTCACGATCATCGTCTTGGTGCCGCGCGAGGGCTTCGGCAGGGCGAGGAACGCCTGCAGCGCCGGCCGGAGCTCGGGCATCACCTGGTCGACCTCGATGCCTGCATACGCGAACCGGGTCGCGAACTGCCAGGCCTTGGTGCCGGAGACGATGTCCACGTGCTCCAGCTTGGAGAGGTCGATGTCGTAGACCCAGGACGGGTCGGGGGTGCCCTCGTCGACCGCGACGAACACCTGCTCCGGGCTGTGCGCCAGGTAGTCGAGGTTGAGCTGCAGGCTCGGCGGGTTCTTCATCATGATGATCTCGATGTCCTCGTCGCCGACCTTCAGCGTCTCGCCGCGGCCGTAGACCGTGCGCAGCGAGCTCATCGCCGCGACCACGGCGCCCGCGGTGAAGTCGTCGCCGAGCAGCCGCCGGGCCATCGCCGTCGCCCCCGCGGCGTCCACCGCGTAGTGCAGGCCGCGCGCCGGCAGGCCGATCCGGATGGACTCGCCGCCCATCGTCAGCTGCGCGCTCTGGGTCTCCAGCTTGCTGACGAACACGGCGGGCACCGGGAGGGCGCCGGCGGCGACGCCGGAGAAGTCAGCGACATTGGCGAGGCCGTTCGGCGACGACTCGATGATGGCGGGCGCCACCGCGAAGGTCGTCACGTCGCGTCCGGCCGCCGAGAGCTCGGCGCCGACCCGGGCGAGGCTGTCGTCGTCGGCATTCACCACGACGAACTCGCTGGACCGCTCCGCGATGGTGCGGAGCATCCCGATCACGCGGGTGGGCTCGAAGAAGCGGTTCAACTGGTCGATCTGGACGTTGAGCAGCAGCGAGGCGCGCGGCTTCAGCACCGTCGCGAGGTCGACGCCGTAGGCCTCGTCCACCTCGATCACCCCCACGTCCCCGCGGACGTAGCCGTCGAGCGGGACGTCCGCCAGCAGCGCGGAGGCGATCCCCTGCGGCAGGTTGCCGCCGGACGGGTTGGTGAAGACGTTCAGCCCGTGCTCGCGCAGGATCGCGGTGAGCATGTTGGTGGTCGTCGACTTGCCGTTCGATCCGGAGACGAAAACCACGCCGAGCGGGAGACGGCTGACCGCGCGCTCGAGGAACTTCGGCGCGATCGCGAGCGCGACCCGCCCCGGCACCGCGGAGCCGCCTCCCCGCAGGCGCAGCAGCCGGCGGGCGAGGCGGCCGGCGATGACCGCCAGTCGATAGCGCACCTTACTCGAGGTAGTCGCGCAGCGACTGCGAGCGGGACGGGTGGCGCAGCTTCGCCATCGTCTTCGACTCGATCTGCCGGATGCGCTCCCGCGTCACGCCGAAGGTGTCGCCGATCTGGTCGAGCGTCTTCGGCATGCCGTCGCCCAGGCCGAAGCGCATGCGGATCACGCCCGCCTCGCGCTCGGAGAGGGAGTCGAGGAGGCTCTCCAGCTGCTTCTGCAGCATGGTGAAGCCGACCGCGTCGGCCGGCACGACCGCCTCGGTGTCCTCGATCAGGTCGCCGAACTCGCTGTCGCCGTCCTCACCCAGCGGGGTGTGGAGCGAGATGGGCTCGCGACCGTACTTCTGCACCTCGATGACCTTCTCGGGGGTCATGTCGAGCTCCTTGGAGAGCTCTTCCGGGGTGGGCTCGCGGCCGAGGTCCTGCAGCATCTGCCGCTGGACGCGGGCCAGCTTGTTGATGACCTCCACCATGTGCACCGGGATGCGGATGGTGCGGGCCTGGTCGGCCATCGCGCGGGTGATCGCCTGACGGATCCACCAGGTGGCGTAGGTCGAGAACTTGAAGCCCTTGGTGTAGTCGAACTTCTCCACGGCGCGGATCAGACCGAGGTTGCCCTCCTGGATCAGGTCCAGGAACTGCATGCCGCGGCCGGTGTAGCGCTTGGCGAGGCTCACCACGAGGCGGAGGTTGGCGCCGAGCAGGTGGCTCTTCGCGCGCTGGCCGTCGCGGGCGACCCAGCGCAGCTCGCGCTCGAGCTCCTTGGGCATGTTCGGGGTGTTCGCGAGCTTGTCCTCCGCGAACAGGCCGGCCTCGATGCGCATCGCGAGCTCGACCTCCTCCGCGGCGTTCAGCAGCGGGACCTTGCCGATCTGCTTCAGGTAGTCCTTGACCGGGTCGGCGGTCGCGCCGGTGATCGTCGTGGAGTAGACGGGGATGTCGTCGTCCTCGTCCACGGCGCGCAGCACGAGCGCGTCGGTGGGCAGCGGCGCCTCGGCTGCGGCCTGGACGGCCGCGGCCTCGCCCTTCGGACCGGACTCCTCGGCGTCGTCCGCCTCCGCGTCGTCGCCCTCGGACTCCTCGGCGTCGTCGCCCTCGGCGGCGTCGTCCGCCACGTCTGCGGTGTCGTCCTCGTCGATCTCGACCTCGGCGTCCTCGTCGAGCTCCTCGTCGTCGTCGCCCTTGGCCTTGGTGGCGGCCTTCTTGGGCGCGGCCTTCTTCGCCGGAGCCTTGGCCGTCGTCTTCTTCGCCGCCGGCGTGCTGGCCGCAGCGGTCTCCTCGGTCTCCTCGACCGCCTCGGCCTCGCGGGCCTTGGTTGCTGCACGGGTTGCCATGTGCCTACCTTCCATACAAGCGAGGGCTATCAAACCGGGTGGGAGGGCAGTGGTGCGTCCCCCGTAACGCCTGCCTGAGGTCGCGTGCGGACATTACTAAGACCCATGTCAAGTCTTGGGCTGTCGCGCCGGGCACCATCGAGTGCTCCGACCCCAGGACATGAACGGGTCCAGGTATCAATTATTGCACGTTCTCGCCAGGCTCCCGACCATCTCGCCTTCGCCAAGCGTCAACCAGTGCAACCCACAACGGGGCCACTTCTATTCCCTCCTCCTCCGCGAGGAGGCGGCGGGTGCGCCGGCGGGCGCGGACGAGGAACACGACGCCGAGCCCGATGATCACGTACTGCACGGCGAACGCCCAGCGGAAGGAGTCCAGGGCGTACAGGCCGGCGACCGTGTGGGCGGTGTTCTGGGCGTCGAGGGCGACGCCGATGAGGAACATCATCACGAAGCTCGCGAGGAAGCCGCCGACGTTCACGATCCCGTTGGCGGAGCCGAGGCTGTGCAGCGGGTTGGAGGTGCGGGCGAAGTCGAACCCGATCAGCGAGCCGGGGCCGCCGATCCCGATCGCGACCAGCACGAGGATCAGCAGCCAGAGCGGCGGCGTCCCCGGCCAGAGCAGCAGGAGCGCCCAGACGATCCCCATCATCGCGACGATCGCCAGCACGAGGTTGCTGCGCCGGAGCGGGAAGCGCGCGGTCAGCAGCCCGAGGATCGGGCCGGCGATCAGGCCGGCGACGACCGACACGATGAGGAGGCCGCTCGCCTCGGCCGGGTCGATGCCGAGGGCGAAGACCATGAACGGCAGGCCCCACATCAGGCTGAACACGGTCCCGGACGACTGCGTCGTGAAGTGCGACCAGAACCCGAGCTGCGTGCCCGGTCGCGCGAGACTGATCCGCAGCTGACGCATCGACTCCCGCCAGGTCGCCGGACGCGGTCCCTCGCTCGACCCGAGCGGCCGGTCGCGGATGGCGGCGACGATCCCGACGAGGGCGACGACGGAGACCGAGGCCGCGCTCAGGAACGCGGTGGTCCAGCCGGACTGGTGCAGGAGCAGCGCGAACGGGATGGCGGACAGCACCTGCCCGAGCTGGCCGATGTTGCCGATCCACTGCGACAGCTGCGGCACGATCCGGCCGCTGAACCACGAGTTCACCAGCCGCATGAGGGAGTTGAAGACCGTCGCGTCCCCCGCTCCCACCAGGATGCGGCCGACGATCGCGAGCGCGATGGTCGGGGCGAAGGCGACGGTCACCTGCCCGACGACCATCAGGGCGGTGCCGGCGATCATCAGGGCCCGCGAGCCGACCCGGTCGATCAGCACGCCGACCGGGACCTGCATCGCCGCGTAGACGATGAGCTGGACGACCGCCATGGAGGAGAGGACGGCGGCGGAGACGTGGAACCGCTCGGTCGCGGCGACACCGGCGACGCCGATGCTCGTGCGCTGCATGACGGCGACCAGGTAGGCGAAGACCCCGATCCCGAAGATGACCCAGGACCGACGCGAATTCACCACACGATCCTACGCCCGCCGCACAGGCCGTCCCGTCATGCGGGCGGCGACGGCGGCTCGGCTCAGCGGTCGGTGCGCGGGTTCTCGTCGTCGCCGCGGCGGTCGTCGCCGTGCCGGCGGAAGGCGAGGAAGTTCTCGAGCTCCGCGGCGATCTCGTCGGCGCTCGGCAGCTCGCCGTCCCGGTCGGTCAGCGGCGAGCGGAGCTGCGTGTCCTCCATGTACGTGTCGTGCCGTTCCTCGAGCGTGCCGACGAGCTTGGCCAGCTCGGCGTTGCCCGCGACCTGCTCGTCGATGTTCGCGACGAACTCCCGGTCCTCCTCGCGTAGCCGGTCGGTCGGGAAGATCAGCCCGGTCGCGGCGCTGATGCTCTCCAGCCCGGAGATCGCCGCGGCGGGGTACTCGGTGTCGGCCAGGTAGTGCGGGATGAGCAGGACGAACCCGGCGATCGGGTACGACAGCTGCTGCAGCCGGTACTCCAGCAGGTGCAGGGCGTTGCCGGGCACCTGGGTTTGCGGCTTCCAGATCGACATCGCCTCGATCAGGTCGGAGCGGTTGCCGCTGACCGTCACGCCGATCGGCCGCGTGTGCGGGACCGGCATCGGGATGGAGTGCACCCAGGTGACGCTCTTGACCGCGAAGCGCTCGATGAGCCCCAGCACTGCCTCGGTGAAGGCCTCCCAGCGGAAGTCGGGCTCGAACCCGGAGAGGAAGAGGAACGGCTGGCGCAGCTCGTCGTAGACCAGGTGCAGCTTCAGCGTCGAGGGCTGGTAGTCGGCCAGGTGGTCCTGGTCGAAGTAGATGATCGGCCGGCGGGCGCGGTAGTCGAGAAGGATGTCCGCGTCGAACGTCGCGACGACCTCGCTGTCGAGCGTGCCGAGCAGGTAGGTGCCCAGCTGGCTGACGCCCGCTCCGGCGTCGGCGAACCCGGTGAGCCCCGCGATCAACGGGAGGCCCTCCGGCACCACCAGTGCCGGGTTGAGCTCGTACAGGTCCGCGGGGTCTCGCATAGTTCAACTCTAGGCCGCCCACCCGACCCGGTCGCGGCGCACAGGCCCGCTCGCAGCACGCCCACAGCGAACAGGCGGCCTCCGCTGCCGCACGGCCTCCAGCGGTTAGGGTCGAGACATGACGCCTCCCGCCCTCAGCCTCTCGCCCGCTCCCTCCTCTTCTGCCGACGTCCTCGTGCTCGCCGCGCGCTCCGGCGCCGACGGCGTCTCCGTGCTCTCCGCCTCGGCGCGCGCGGGGCTGGGCGACGAGCTGGCAGCGGTCGGCTTCTCCGGGGGCAAGGACGAGCTCGTGCGCCTCCCCGGCGCCGCAGGCGGTCCCGGCCTCGCCGTCGTCGGCCTGCCGGAGCCGGTGGACGAGGACGCGCTGCGCTACGCGGCGGGCACCGCGATCCGCCAGCTCGCCGGCGTCGGCCACGTCGCCATCGACCTCCCCGCCGCGGACGACGCGCAGCTCGGCGCGGTGCTCGAGGGAGCGGCGCTCGGCGCGTACGCTTTCACGGAGTACCGGTCCGCGAGCCGGGCCGGCGTCAAGGCGCCGGTCGGGACCATCGAGGTCGTGGGCGAGTCGGCCTCCGGCGACGCGCTCGTCGCCCGCGCGCTCGCGGTGTCCGGCGCGGCGGCCCTGGTCAAGGACCTCGTCAACACTCCCCCGATCGACCTCTACCCGGCGTCGTTCGTCTCCCGGGTCGAGGAGGCCGTGGAGGGCCTCCCCGTCACCGTCGAGGTCTGGGACGAGCACCGCCTCGCCGCGGAGGGCTTCGGGGGCATCCTCGGCGTCGGCCAGGGCTCGGTGCGCCCGCCGCGCCTGGTGAAGGTCGACTACGCGCCGGCGGACGCGGCGAAGCACCTCGCGCTCGTCGGCAAGGGCATCACCTTCGACTCCGGCGGCCTGTCGCTCAAGCCCGCCTCCGGCATGGTGGGGATGAAGTACGACATGACCGGCGCGGCCACGGTGCTCGCCGTCGCCCTGGCCGCCGCCCGGCTCGCGCTGCCCGTCCGCGTCACCGCGTGGCTGTGCCTCGCCGAGAACATGCCCTCCGGCTCCGCCATCCGCCCGAATGACGTGCTGCGCATGCGCGGCGGCCGCACCGTCGAGGTGCTCAACACCGACGCGGAGGGCCGGCTCGTGCTCGCCGACGGCCTGGTCGTCGCCGGCGAGGAGCACCCGGACGCGATCGTCGACGTCGCCACCCTGACCGGCGCCGCGATGGTCGCCCTCGGCACCCGGTACGCCGCGGTGATGGGCTCCGACGACCTGGTCGGCGACGTCCTCGCCGCTGCGAAGGCCTCCGGCGAGCTGCTCTGGCCGATGCCGCTCGCGAGCGAGCTGCGCGCGACCATCAACTCCGACGTCGCCGACATCGCCAACGCCAACCCCGGCGTCACCGCGGGCGGGATGCTGCTGGCGGGCGTCTTCCTCCAGGAGTTCATCGGGCGCACCGGCGACGAGGACGACGCGCCGCGGATCCCCTGGGCGCACCTGGACATCGCGGGCCCGGCCAAGGGCCCGTCCGCGCCGTATGGCTTCACCGGCAAAGGCCCGTCCGCCGTCAGCGTACGTGCGCTCATCCGTTTGGCCGAGGACTTTTCCCAGAGGTAGTAGGGTCGTATGGGCAGGAAAATCCTGCCCATGCAACGCCTGCCCCACGTCATCCCCCGGGGCAGGATCGTGTCACGAATCCTGATGCGCGAGGAGTAGCTGGGTGTCTGAGCAGAACTTTGACATTGTGGTGCTCGGCGGTGGGAGCGGAGGCTACGCAGCGGCGCTGCGTGCGGCCGAGCTCGGTTTCACCGTCGGCATGATCGAGAAGGACAAGGTCGGCGGCACCTGCCTGCACCGCGGCTGCATCCCGACCAAGGCGCTGCTGCACGCGGCCGAGGTCGCGGACTACTCGCGGGAGTCGGCCAAGTACGGCATCGTCACCGAGCTCCAGGGCGTCGACATCAACGGTGTCACCGAGTACCGCCAGAGCATCGTCGCCAAGAAGTACAAGGGACTGCAGGGCCTCGTGAAGGCCCGCGGCATCACCGTCATCGAGGGCGAGGGCAAGCTGACCTCCCCGACGACCGTCCAGGTCGGCGACGACACCATCACCGGCAAGAACGTCATCCTCGCCACCGGCTCCTACTCGCGCAGCCTCCCCGGCCTCGAGATCGGCGGCCGCGTGATCACCAGCGAGCAGGCCCTCGAACTCGACTTCGTCCCCAAGAAGGTCGCGGTCCTCGGCGGCGGCGTCATCGGCGTCGAGTTCGCCAGCGTCTGGAAGTCCTTCGGCGCCGATGTCACCATCATCGAGGCCCTCCCCCACCTCGTCCCCAACGAGGACGAGACCCTCAGCAAGGGCCTGGAGCGCGCCTTCCGCCGCCGCGGCATCGACTACCGCCTCGGCGTCCGGTTCTCCGGCGTCACCCAGAACGAGAACGGCGTCGTCGTCTCGCTGGAGGACGGCAGCACCGTCGAGGCCGAGCTCCTCCTCGTCGCCGTCGGCCGCGGCCCGCTCACCGCGGGCATGGGCTACGACGAGGTCGGCATCACGCTCGACCGCGGCTTCGTCATCACCGACGAGCGCCTCCACACCAACATCCCCGGCGTCTACGCCGTCGGCGACATCGTCCCCGGCCTGCAGCTCGCGCACCGCGGCTTCCAGCAGGGCATCTTCGTCGCGGAGGAGATCGCGGGCCTCAACCCCATCGTCGTCCCCGACGTCAACATCCCCAAGGTCACCTACTGCGACCCCGAGGTCGCCTCCATCGGCCTCACCGAGGCCAAGGCGGCCGAGCAGTACGGCGCGGACGCGATCACGAGCTACGACTACAGCCTGGCCGGCAACGGCAAGAGCGAGATCATCGGCACGAGCGGCACCGTCAAGGTCGTCCGCGTCAACGACGGCCCCGTCGTCGGCGTCCACATGATCGGCGCCCGCGTGGGCGAGCTGATCGGCGAGGCGCAGCTGGCCGTGAACTGGGAGGCGTACCCGGAGGACATCGCCCCGTTCATCCACGCGCACCCGACGCAGAACGAGTCGCTGGGCGAGGCCTTCCTGTACCTCGCAGGCAAGCCGCTGCACACCCTCTAACGCCGCCGCCGCGCGAGCGGCTGCAATAAGCTACACAACGATCAGGTTTTGAAGGAGAGAAGCTCATGAGCGAATCCGTCAGCCTCCCGGCACTCGGCGAGAGTGTCACGGAAGGCACGGTCACCCGCTGGCTGAAGAACGTTGGCGACCGTGTCGAGGTCGACGAGCCCTTGCTCGAAGTCTCGACCGACAAGGTCGACACCGAGATCCCCTCGCCCGTCGCGGGCGTCATCGAGGCGATCCTGGTGCAGGAGGACGAGACGGTCGAGGTGGGCACTGCGCTCGTGACGATCGGCGACGGCTCCGGTGCGGGCGAGGCTCCGGCCGCCGCGCCGGAGGCCGCTGCTCCGGCGGCGGAGGCCGCTCCGGCTGAGGCTCCGGCTCCGGCTCCGGCTGCGGCTCCGGCTCCGGCTGAGGCTGCTCCGGCTACGCCCGTGCAGGAGGCCCCGGCGGCTGCTCCGGCCGCTCCGGTTCAGGAGGCTCCGGTTCAGGAGGCTCCGGCCGCTGCTCCCGCGCCCGCTGCGGCCCCGGCCGCGCCCGCTCAGGAGGCTCCGGCTCCTGCGCCGGCTCCGGCTGCTGCTCCGGCACCCGCTGCTGCGCCGGCTCCGGCCGCTGCTCCGGCTCCCGCTGCCGCTCCGGCACCGGCCGCTGAGGCTCCCGCCACGTCGGGTGCGCACGCCGGCACCTCCGGGTACGTGACCCCGATCGTCCGCAAGCTCGCCAACGAGCACGGCGTCGACCTCGCGACCGTGACCGGCACCGGCGTCGGCGGACGCATCCGCAAGGAGGACATCCTCTCCGCCGCCGCTCCGGCCGCTGCGGAAGCCGCTCCTGCCGCCGCCGCTCCCGTGGTCGAGGTCTCCCCGCTGCGCGGCACCACGCAGCAGATGTCCCGTCTGCGCAAGGTCGTCGCCGAGCGCGCCGTCGTCTCGATGCAGTCGACCGCGCAGCTCACCACGGTGGTCGAGGTCGACGTCACGAAGGTCGCCGCGCTGCGCGACCGGGTGAAGGGCGACTTCCTCGCCAAGACCGGCACCAAGCTCTCCTTCCTGCCGTTCTTCGCCCTGGCGGCCGCCGAGGCGCTGAAGGCCTACCCGGTCATCAACGCGACGGTGGACGGCGACAGCATCGTCTACCCGGACCACGAGAACATCTCGATCGCGGTCGACACCGAGCGCGGCCTGCTCACCCCGGTGATCCGCAACGCGTCGGACCTCGACATCGCCGGCCTGGCCCGTGAGATCGCGGACCTCGCCGAGCGCACCCGCGACAACCGCCTGAAGCCGGACGAGCTCGCCGGCGGAACGTTCACGCTGACCAACACCGGTTCGCGCGGCGCGCTGTTCGACACCCCGGTCGTCTTCCTCCCGCAGGTCGCGATCCTGGGCACGGGCATCGTCACCAAGAAGCCGGTCGTCATCACGGCCGACGGCTCGGACTCCATCGCGATCCGCTCCACGGTCTACCTCGCCCTGTCGTACGACCACCGGATCGTCGACGGCGCCGACGCGGCCCGCTTCCTCGTCGCGGTCAAGAACCGCCTCGAGGGCGGCGCATTCGAGGGCAGCCTCGGCATCTGAACCGACCCCACGCGAACGGCCCGGCTCCCCTCGGAGAGCCGGGCCGTTCCGCGTTTCCGGGCCGGAGCGACCGTGGTCGGAACGCCTCGGGTCGAGGCGCCTGGGGTCGAGACGCTCTCGGGCGGAGCACCCGAAGTCGGCGCACTGGAGTTCGGACCACCCGAGGTCGGAGCATCCGACGCTGATGTGCCCAATGGCCTGGTGCCCATGGCCGAAGTCCTCGGGGTCGGAGTGTCCACGGTTGTTCCGCCGGGGTCGGAACAACCGACGCTGACGCACCCCATGCCGTTGTGCCCCGGTCGGAGTGCTCGGGGTCGACGGGCTCGAGGTCGGAACGTCCCAGGTTGCTTCACATCCACGGTCGAAGCGCCCGTGGTCGAATGACCTCAAGGTAGAGGATTCGTGGTCGGAGCGCCCGCGGCCGGAGCGACCGGCGTCGGAACAGCTCGGGACTGCGCGAGGCCGGAGCGACCACAGTGGCAGCGCCGGAGGTCCAGGAGTCCAGAGTGCGAACATCCGCGGTTGACGCGCCCGAGGCCCAGCCACCCCGAGTCGGAAGATCCCGTGTCGGAGCGCCTGCGCCCAGAGCGCCTGCCCTCCCCCCCATCTCGGTCAGCGCGCGCGGAGCCGCAGCGCGCACGGCCTAAGGGCCCGTGGTCCTCGCCACGACAGCGCCAGCATCCGCGGTCGGGGCGCCCGGCGTCCGACCAGCTCGGGTCTGCGCGCCTGAAGCCACAGCGTCCACAGTCGGAGCACCGGAGGTCCTAGGGTCCGGAGTACGAACATCCGCGGTTGACGCGCCTGAGGTCGATTCACCTCGGTTCAGAGGATCCGGAGCCGGAGCGTGCGCGGCCGGAGGGCCTGAGGTCTGCGCATCTCGGTCAGCGCGCCCGGAGCCGCAGAGCCCGCAGTCCTAGCGCCCGCGGTCCTAGCGCCCGCGGTCCTAGCGCCCGCGGTCCTAGCGCCCGCGGTCCTAGCAACCAGAGCGCCAACATCTGCGGACCAAGCGCCCAGAGTCAGACCGCCCCGGGTAGGCGCACCCGAAGTACGAACGTCCACGGTCGGAACTCCCGAGGTCCGACCACCTCGGCTCAGCAGCCCCGAGCAGGAACGTCCACAGTCGGAACTCCCGAGGTCCGACCACCTCGGCTCAGCAGCCCCGAGCAGGAACGTCCACAGTCGGAACTCCCGAGGTCCGACCACCTCGGCTCAGCAGCCCCGAGCAGGAACGTCCACAGTCGGAACTCCCGAGGTCCGACCACCTCGGCTCAGCAGCCCCGAGCAGGAACGTCCACAGTCGGAACTCCCGAGGTCCGACCACCTCGGCTCAGCAGCCCCGAGCAGGAACGTCCACAGTCGGAACTCCCGAGGTCCGACCACCTCGGCTCAGCAGCCCCGAGCAGGAACGTCCACAGTCGGAACTCCCGAGGTCCGACCACCTCGACTCAACAGCCCCCGAGCAGGAACGTCCACAGTCGGAACTCCCGAGGTCCGACCACCTCGGCTCAGCAGCCCCCGCAGTAGCAACGTCCACAGTCGGAACTCCCGAGGTCCGACCACCTCGACTCAACAACCCCGAAGCAGGAACATCCACACTCGGAACGCCAGAGGTCCGAACACCTCGGGTCAGCGGGCCGCAAGGCGCCGCATCCACAGTCGGAACTCCCGAGGTCCGACCACCTCGGCTCAGCGGGCCGCGAGGCACCGCATCCACCGTCGGAACGCCCGAGGTCCGACACCTCGGGTCAGCGGGCCAGAAGCGGGCGAGTCCCGGGTGCGAGCGTCCGAGGCACGGGCGCACGCGGCCCGGGCGCCGAGCGCCCAGCGCCGACCCGGGCTGACGGTTCCGAGCGCCCGGTCAGCGCATCGCGTCGGCTGAGACCTTCGACGCGCGGGAGCGCAGGCGGAGGCGCGACATCGGGACGCCGATCAGGATGCGCGAGAGGGGGGTGAGGTTTACGAGCAGCGCCAGGACCCACGGGATGATGAGGGCCGCGAGGAACATCTTGGGCGAGCCGAGGGGTGCGTTCGGGCGGAGGGCCTGGATGACCACCGCGTGGGTGAGGATCACCATGAACGAAGTCAGCGCAAGTCGCGTGATGATGGCGCCCGTGACACGGCCGAGCAGCGGGACCGCCTCCTCCGCGACGAGGATCAGCCCGAAGCAGATCCCGATCGACACCAGCACCGTCACGATCGGCAGGCCGAAGTCGGACTGCTTCAGGTCGACCGGGGGGACGACGTTCGTGGCGACCAGGGCGAAGCCGACGACCAGCAGGCCGAGTCCGACCAGGCCAGGACGCGGCACCCGAGAGCGCACCCGCTTCAGCTGACGGCCCGCTAGGACAAAGATGAGGCACGGCACCGCGACACCCGCCGAGAGCGGGACCTGCTGGAACGGGACGTGGAAGACCCACAGAGCGACGAGCGCCACCAACGGGACCGCCCACTGCACGATCTCGGGGAGGCGCTCCAGCAGCCGCAGGTAGATGGCGGCGAAGAACAGGGCGGTCACGAACCAGAACGCGGCGAACTGGCCGGTGAGCAGCGCGCCGCCGCGCAGCGCGATCTCCAGCGGGACCGTGTTCCTGCCGTGCAGGATCAGGTCGTTGACCAATGGCGAGAGGATGATCAGCAGCCAGGCGGCGTACGGAACCAGCAGCGTCAGCGTGCGCTTGCGCACCTCGGTGAGGATCGAGCGGTTCGCCGTCCACAGGTAGCCGGTGAGGACGAAGAACACGGGGACGTGCCAGATGAAGAGGCTGCTGCGCAGGAAGTTCAGCCCGAACACGTGGCCGTAGACGATCGCGACCACGCCGAGGACGCGGACGGCGTCGATCGCGGCGGACCTCGGCCTGGCGATCGCGTTCGCCACCGTCGTGTTCGTCACCGTCTGCTCGGACCCTTCTCCTCGATGCGGCCGGGGGCTCGCGTCCGCGAGCCCCGATCGGCCGGCGTCAGTCTAACCCGGAGGCGCCGGTGCTCCCGGCAGAACCACCAGCAGCAGCACGGTGGCGAGCACGGGCGCAGCCCCGACCGCCACCACGAGTGGTCGGGCCGCGATCCAGGAGCGGGCAGCGGCCCCGGCGCGGCCGACCGGGCGATCACCGAGCAGGTCCAGCACCTGCTCCAGCGCGCTGAAGAAGTCGCGCGCGGCCGCACGCGCAGGTGGGGTACGCGACACGGCGCGCTGGGCCGGAGCCCGGCCGACCGCGCGCGGTGGCGAAGCTCGTCCGGCCGACGGGGATGTCCGCTCGCGACCGATCGGGCGCGCGGCGGGGCGGCGACCGGGCGATCCCGAGCGGGAGTCCCGGGATGCGGAGCGCCCCGTCGACTCGCGTCTGCGCGATGGTGCGGTGGAGTTGCGTGGGACGAAGCGACCGTCCGCAGCCCGTGCGTCCGAGCGGAGGCGGTGATCTCGGCCGACCGAACGCGCCGTCGTATCCATCCCCACCGATCGCGCGGCCTGGTGGTGGCCCCATCGCGTCGCCAGGCTGCGCGTGCGAGGCAGTGCGGGCCGGGCTGGCATCGCGGCGATCGAATCGGCGTCCGGGGCGCGGACCGCGGTCGGATCGGCGGCGCGCAGCAGTCCTGCGGCGACGTCCTCCCAGCTGCGATGGCTCCGGTTCGTGGCCGCCTCGAGCACTGCAGCACCGGGCTCCGCTGCCACGGCGGAGCAGATGGTGCGGGCGAGCGCGGCGAACGCGGCGACGTCGTCGGCCATCGTCTGCTGGCCGAGTTCACGCAGGCGGCCTACCGCCGTCAGGACGGGGCAGCCGTCGTCGCGGAAGCCGACGTCGCGGGGTGCGAGCGGTATGCCGGCGAGGCCCTCGGCGTGGAGCGCCGAGAGTCCGCGTGCCGTGGCGATGAGCACGGTCACGGCCTCCCCCGCCGTGAGGGCGCCCCTGGCGAGCAGGTCGTCGAGAGTGCCGCGCGTGGGGTGTTCCACGAGCCGGATCGTGACCGCGCCGCGCGCCGCGCGGCGGTCGGCGGGCGTCGTCAAGGGCCGGGGCAGGTGCGGAGACAGCGTCGGCGGTGCGAGGTCTCCACGCTGTGCGCCCGCAGACCCGAGCCCTTCAATCCCCGGCTCGCCGGTCCCCCAACCAGCGGTCCGCGGCTCAGCAGTCCCCACGGCGGCAGCCCGAACGCCGCCAGCCCGAACGCCGCCAGCCCGAGGGTCACCGGCCCGAAAGTCGCCAGCTCCCATGCGTGTGGCCCGAACGCCACCAGCCCGCACGCGCACCGGAAAGTCACCACCCCGAACGCCCGGCGGAAAGTCACCAGCCCGAACGTCATCGGTCCGAGAGTCGCCAGTCCGGAAGTCGTCGGCCCGAACGCCGCCAGCTCGAACGCCGCCAGTCCGAAAGGCACCGGCTCCCAAGCCAGCAGCCGGACCGCCACCGGTGCACACGTCACCAGGCCCTGATCCACGCGTGTTCGCATCGCCGGCCGGCAAGCTGCCGGTCCTCGATCCGCCGGCCGACAGACCCCCAGCCGACAGACCCCCAGCCCGATAACCTCCAGCCCCCGGACCTCCAGCCCGAGAACCTCCAGGCCGAGAACCTCCAGCCCCCGAACCTCCAGCCCCCGAACCCGCACCCCGCGGGCCCGACCTCACCGAGTCACGCGACAACCGCCGACCTGCCGAGCCCTCAGCGGCCCACTCCCGGTCTTCCTGCATCCCGCCCTCCGACGACTCGCGCGAAACCGCCCCCTCCCATGGCCCCCGCCGCACCGTCAGCACCGCCTGCCCGCGAAGGTCCCCTCCCGACACCACGAGCGACGCCTCGTCCGTGTCCCCGGTTCCGCGGCGGCCAAGCACCGTCCATCCCTCGGCCGCGGCGATCCTCTCGGCGTGCGCGATCACGTCCACTGGCCTCCGTCTCCTCTGCATGCCCCCAGTCCATCGCGGCGAATCGAGAGTCGGACAGCCGGGCGCGAATCCGTGGACGACTCCGAGGCGCAGCCCACCTGTGGAGGATCTCAGCCGCAGTCGAGCGCGAACGCGACTTTTTGTACTGAGTCCATTTAGGATGCCTCTATGACGATCTTCGATGTCTCCGGACTCGGCTCGCAGCACGTCCCCTACGACGACGGACTCGTCCGTCAGCGCGCGACGCACGCCGACGTCGTCGCGGGACGCACGCCCGACACCGTCCTCCTCCTCGAACACGCCCCGGTCTTCACCGCGGGCAAGCGCACCTCCCCGGACGAGCGCCCCACCGACGGCACGCCCGTGATCGACGTCGATCGCGGGGGCAAGATCACGTGGCACGGCCCGGGGCAGCTCGTCGGCTACCCGATCCTGCGCCTGGCCGAGCCGATCGACGTCGTCGGGTACGTGCGCTGGCTCGAAGGGATCCTCATCGAGGTGCTCGTCGGGCTCGGCGTCCCCGGCGAGCGCGTGGAGGGGCGCTCCGGCGTCTGGCTGCCGGGGCACGGCGTCACGGCGGACGGACGGCCGGCGGACGAGAAGATCGCCGCCATCGGGATCCGCGTCGCCGAAGGCGTCACCATGCACGGCTTCGCCCTCAACTGCTCCAACAGCCTCGACCCCTACGACAAGATCGTCGCCTGCGGCATCCGCGACGCCGGGGTGACCACGATCTCCCGCGTCCTCGGCCGCACGGTCACACCCCAGGACGTCGCTCCCCTCATCCAGGCCGCACTCGACCGCGGGCTGGCCGACGCGTCCTCCAGCCCGGTCGCCGCCGCGCACACGACGCCCGCCACGACCGCGACGGAGGTCGCCGCATGACCAGCGAACCGCAGACCGCCGCACCCCAGACCGCCGCACCCCAGACCACCGCGCCTCAGGACGCCGCACCCCGCGCGACCGAGCCGCAGGGCCGCCGCATGCTCCGCTTGGAGGTCCGCAACGCGCAGACCCCGATCGAGCGCAAGCCGGCGTGGATCAAGACCAAGGCCAAGATGGGCCCGGAGTACCGCCAGCTGCAGAACCTCGTGAAGTCCGAAGAGCTGCACACGGTCTGCCAGGAGGCCGGCTGCCCGAACATCTACGAGTGCTGGGAGGACCGCGAGGCGACGTTCCTCATCGGCGGCTCGCAGTGCACCCGGCGCTGCGACTTCTGCCAGATCGACACCGGCAAGCCCGCCGAGTTCGACCGGGACGAGCCGCGGCGCGTGGGCGAGTCCGTGGCGAAGATGGGGCTGCGCTACTCGACCGTCACCGGGGTGGCCCGCGACGACCTCGAGGACGAAGGCTCCTGGCTGTATGCGGAGACCATCCGCGAGATCCACCGGCAGAGCCCCGGCACCGGGGTGGAGATCCTGGTCCCCGACTTCTCCGGCAACCCCGAGTACCTCGGCGAGGTGTTCTCGGCACGGCCCGAGGTCTTCGCGCACAACGTCGAGACAGTGCCGCGCATCTTCAAGCGCATCCGGCCGGCCTTCCGCTACGAGCGCTCGCTCGACGTCATCACCCAGGGCCGCCACGCCGGACTGATCACCAAGTCCAACCTCATCCTCGGGATGGGCGAGGAGCGCGCCGAAATCAGCCAGGCCCTGCACGACCTCCACGACGCAGGCACCGACATCATCACGATCACGCAGTACCTCCGGCCCAGCCCGCGCCACCTCCCGGTCGCACGGTGGGTGCACCCGGACGAGTTCGTCGAGTTCAAGCAGGAGGCCGAGGAGATCGGGTTCCTCGGCGTCCTCTCGGGCCCGCTCGTGCGCTCGTCATACCGCGCGGGACGGCTCTGGGCGCAGTCGATGGCGGCCAAGGGACGCGAGGTCCCCGCCGAGCTCCAGCACCTCGCCGACGCGTCCGCCGGGTTCGCCCAGGCCGTCTCCTGAGACCGCTCTCCACGCCGATCCGGGAGGCCGCGCGACCGTCTGAGCGCGGCCTCCCGATCGGCGCTACGCCCGCCGTGAACAGGTCATCCAGGGGCCGGGCG
Organism: Leifsonia shinshuensis; assembly: GCF_013410375.1. Lineage (NCBI taxonomy): Bacteria > Bacillati > Actinomycetota > Actinomycetes > Micrococcales > Microbacteriaceae > Leifsonia > Leifsonia shinshuensis. Next base: position 2,105,418 of record NZ_JACCFL010000001.1, on the reverse strand, counting down.
AGCCGGTATCCTTGTCTCTATGGCACGTAAGGACAAGTCCACCAAGGAGCCCGGTCGGCTGAAGCAGATGTGGCAGGTCTTCCAGATGACCCGCCGCTACGACGACCGCGCGCTCCTCTACATCGTGGGTGGAATCGTGCTGCCGATCCTGGCGGGCATCGCGATGGCGGTGTTCCTGTCCGGCGGCAACGTCTTCACGATGGTCCTCTGGATCGTCGCGGGCGTCCTGGCCGGCGTGCTGGTCGGCCTCATCATCCTCGGCCGCCGCGCCGAACGTGCCGCGTACTCGCAGATCGAGGGGCAGCCCGGGGCCGTCGGCGCCGTGCTGCGCAGCTCGCTCAAGCGCAGCTGGCGCGGCTCGGAGATGCCGGTCGCCGTCAACGGCAAGACGCAGGACGCGGTCTACCGTGCCACCGGCCGCGGCGGCGTCGTGCTCATCAGCGAGGGCCCGAAGACCCGCACCCAGCGGATGATCGACGAGGAGCGCCGCAAGATCAACCGCGTGCTCCCGAACGTGCCGGTCACCACGATCTCGGTCGGCCCCGACGCCGACTCGGTCCCGCTGCACAAGGTGCCGCGCACGCTGTCCAAGATCAAGCCGACGCTCACCAAGGCCGAGGTCATCGCCATCAGCAACCGCCTGCAGTCGCTGGAGAACTCGATGCCGATCCCCAAGGGCATCGACCCGATGAAGGTGCGCGCCCAGCGCGCTCGCTGAATCCCTCGTCAGTCGTCAGCGGAACGCTCGCGCGCGGGCGCGGTAGAGGACCGGATCGCGGACGACGATCGGCGCCGGGAAGGCGTTGACGGTCCACGCCACGACAGACGTCGGCAGCAGCCCGGCGAGCGCCCGCTTCGCTGCGAGCGCACAGCATCGCAGGGGCCGAGAACGCCGGTCAGCGGCCAGCGGCCAGCGCATCCCGCTCGCCTGAACACACACGCCAGGAGCGCAGCGGCACGCGCCTCGCCGCCCGGGCTACGCGCGGATCAGCACCGTCCCCGCGACCTTGTCGTGGAAGCCGCGCTGGTCGGAGTCCCACACCAGCGCCGGGATCACGATACACAGCAGCACCGTGCGCACGACCGGCCGCCAGACGCCGACCCAGCCGCCAGCGAGCGCGACGACCCGCATGCCGAAGAGCCGGTGGCCGATGCTGCCGCCGATCGTGGGGATGAAGACGACCTGCATCAGGGCGAAGATGCCGATGTTCGCCCACGAGTCGTAGTGGAAGAACGCCAGCGAGATCAGCGACGCGAGCGCCCAGTCGACGACGATCGCACCGAGCCGGCGGCCCAGCCTGCCGACCGACCGCGGGCCCGCCTCCGGGAGGCCGAGCCGCTCCCCCGGGTAACGGCTGGGGGCGAGGTCGCCGAAGCGGGAGGGCGGGGTGTTCTGCGGCACCCCACGAGTTTACCGGCCCCGGCTGACCGCTCCCCTGACCTGTTGCTCCCCGCCCGCCACGCCCCAGCCCTGTCGCGGACAGGCAACGCACCGCGTAACATGCCGGAAACATTTGCGTCACCGGAGGGAAACGGCCTCCCCCTAGCGTGTAGCTTGGGCTGCACGCGCAGTCCGTCACCGCAAGCCATTGGGAGTCCTCCGTATGTTCCGTGATTCTTCCGAGGTGCTCAAGTACATCAAGGACACCGACGTCAAGTTCCTTGATATCCGCTTCACCGATCTGCCCGGTGTGCAGCAGCACTTCAACATCCCCGCAGCGACCGTGGACGAGGAGTTCTTCTCCGTCGGCCAGCTGTTCGACGGTTCCTCGATCCGCGGTTTCGCGTCGATCCACGAGTCGGACATGCAGCTGATCCCTGACGTGTCGACCGCCTACATCGACCCGTTCCGCGCCGAGCGCACGCTGATCATGGTCTTCGACATCTACAACCCCCGCAACGGCGAGATCTACGCGAAGGACCCGCGTCAGGTCGCCAAGAAGGCGGAGAAGTACCTCGCCTCCACCGGCATCGCGGACACCGCGTTCTTCGCTCCGGAGGCCGAGTTCTACATCTTCGACGACGTCCGCTACGAGGTGAAGCAGAACTCCAGCTTCTACGCGGTGGACTCCGAGGAGGGCGCCTGGAACTCCGGCCGCGTCGAAGAGGGCGGCAACCTCGGCAACAAGACCCCCTACAAGGGCGGCTACTTCCCGGTGAGCCCCGTCGACAAGCAGGCCGACCTGCGCGACGACATCTCGCTGAAGCTGATCGACGCCGGCCTCATCCTGGAGCGCGCGCACCACGAGGTGGGCACCGGCGGCCAGGCCGAGATCAACTACCGCTTCGACACCATGGTCCACGCGGCGGACGACATCCTGAAGTTCAAGTACATCGTGAAGAACACGGCCGAGCAGTGGGGCAAGACCGCCACGTTCATGCCGAAGCCGCTCTTCGGCGACAACGGCTCGGGCATGCACACCCACCAGTCGCTGTGGAACGACGGCAAGCCGCTGTTCTACGACGAGGCCGGCTACGGCGGCCTGTCCGACATCGCCCGCTGGTACATCGGCGGCCTGCTGAAGCACGCCCCGGCGGTGCTGGCCTTCACGAACCCGACGGTGAACTCCTTCCACCGCCTGGTCCCCGGCTTCGAGGCCCCGGTCAACCTGGTCTACTCGGCCGGAAACCGCTCGGCGTCCATCCGCATCCCGATCACGGGCACCAACCCGAAGGCCAAGCGCATCGAGTTCCGCGCGCCGGACGCCTCGGGCAACCCGTACCTCGCGTTCGCCGCCCAGCTGATGGCGGGCCTCGACGGCATCAAGAACCGCATCGAGCCGCACGAGCCGGTCGACAAGGACCTCTACGAGCTGCCGCCCGAGGAGGCCCGCAACATCCCGCAGGTCCCCGGCTCCCTCGGCGAGGCCCTCGACGCCCTCGAGGCCGACCACGACTTCCTCACCGCAGGCGGCGTGTTCACCCCGGAGCTCATCGAGACCTGGATCGAGTACAAGCGCGAGAAGGAGATCAAGCCCCTCGCGCAGCGCCCGCACCCGTTCGAGTACGAGCTGTACTACGGGGTGTAAGCACCTCAAGCAGCGCTGGAAGGGCCGCATCCCGTCGGGGTGCGGCCCTTTCCGCGTTTGCTGCCCTCACTTCACGCAGGGCACTCCCCCGGACGGCAGCGGGGCCGTCGGGTCCGTGTAGGTGCCGTTCGGGCCGGGCGGCTTCGTCGCGCTGGGGGTCGGTGCGGGGGCGGCAGCAGACGCCGACGGCACCGGCACGCCCGAGGCCGTCGCACCCGGAGCCGCTGTCGGCGTGGCCGTCGCCGCGGGCGGGTTCAGGAGCTGCTGCACGATCGCGTGGATCTGGTCGGGGTCGACGAGGTTGACATCCTTGCCGTCCCGCACGCCGTAGCCGGTGATCGGCAGAGTGGTGAAGGTGATGTTGCCGCCGGCCAGGTGCTGGGCCTCCGACGCGAAGCTGAGCAGGTCGAAGCCGGAGTCGAGGGCGATGTTCTGCTTGGCCGCCGAGATCAGCGACTCCAGGGTCGCCGGGTTCGCGAACGTGTCGGCCTTCTTCAGCTTGGTCGCCAGGGACACGATGAACGCCTGCTGGCGGCGCTCGCGGTCCAGGTCGGTGAAGTTCAGGGCCGTGTTGTTCTCGTCGCGGCGCTGGCGGACGAAGCTGACCGCCTGGGAGGCCGACAGCTGCTGCACCCCGGCCTTGAAGTCGGCGCCGGAGTACGGGTCCTGGGTGTCCTCCGCGATGCACACGGTCACCGGTTGGACGGCCTGGGCGACCTGGTAGAACGCGGCCATCGTGACCTCGATGAAGTGGTCGATGCGCACGCCGCCGAGGAAGTCGGACACCGTCTGCAGCTCGGTCTGGCGGGCGAAGGTGCGGGCCTGCTGGTACGCGTCATCGTGGGCGACCCCGGCCTTGGTCAGCTCGGTGAGCTTCTGGTCGAGGGCGAGGCCGTAGGCCTCCTTGATCTTGGACTGGGAGACGCCGTCCGGGCTCCCGGAGAGCGGCGCGTAGTCGTCGCGCGGGATCGAGATGCCGACCGCCTTCTTGCCCCCGGCCGGGATGTGGATGAGCATCAGCACGTTGGCGTTGTAGCCGCCGTCGCCCTGGCCTCCGGCGTGCAGGGCGTTGTAGACGTCGGCCGGCAGCGGGTTCCCGTTCTCGTCCAGCCGGCTGTCCAGGCCCATCACGAGGATGTTGGTCTCCGCGACGTCCTTCTTCTTGGGGCCGCCGGGGAGCGTGATCGCGGAGCGGTGGAGGCCGTTCGACAGGTCGACGTACGAGTAGGCGGCGAACGCGCCCACGGCGACGAGCACGACCGCGAGCGCCCCGGCGACGGAGAGCAGGATCCGCTTCGTCACGGAGGGGCGGACGCGCTGGGCGTGCGCGACATTGCGGCGAACCGGCTCGGCGGCGCCGCTGTCGCCGGCCGGGAAGGCCGGGTCGGCATGGCGGGGCGGGGTCATGTTCGGGTCTCCTCGGGCGTTCGGGGTGGTGGCCCGCGGCGCTGGAGCGTCGGTTCCGCGGCGGTACGGGTTCCGCTGCGGTTCAGGGTCCGCGGCGGTTCGGGACCGCGGGCTTCGGGGTCCACCGACGACCGGGTGCGCTACCGGGCCTCCCGATCGTCCCACCGAAAACCGCCCCGGTCGGCAGATGCCCGATGAACTCCCAGAAAACGTCCCGCGACCGCCGTTCCCGCGCCGCACGCGCGCGACTAGATTCGGTCACGCCTGGGCCACCGGGGCCCGCGCGAAACGGAAAGGTCCCACCATGGCCCGTTATCTCCTCCTCTACCGCGCCGACCCCGAGGCGATGGCCTCGATGCCGGAGCCCACTCCCGAACAGGCCGAGCAGATGAACGCCGCCTGGACCGCCTGGGGCGAGCAGGTCGGCGCTGGCCTGCTCGACTTCGGCGCCCCCACGGCCGCCGTCTCGGACGGAGCCGACCGCAGCATCGGCGGCTACACACTCATCGAGGCGGACGGTCCCGACGCCGTCGAGACGCTGCTCACCGGTCACCCGCACCGCGCGATGGGCGGCACGATCGATGTCTACGAGCTGACGGCCATCCCGGGTATGTGACCGTCAGCCCGCGCTCGGGCCCGCGTACTCCCTGCGGTACGCGAGCTCGAACGCGGCAGGCGACCCGAATCCCCAGCGCTCCACGATCGCCTGCGCGTCCACGGCCGGCGCGGCATCCGCGGAGGCGGTCAGTTCGTGCCGCGCGGCGTCGAGCCGGACGCGCCTCAGGTAGCGTGCGGGCGTGACGCCCTCGTCGTTCCTGGAGCGGAACGCGAGGAGCAGTTCGCGGGTGGAGGCCCCGGCGGCCAGGGCGGCGTCCTCGACCGTGATCGGCAGGGACGCGTGGTCCCGGAGGAACCGGGCGCCCGCGCGGTACACGGACGTGCGCCGCGCCGCGGAGGCTCGCAACGAGCTCCGGTCGCCGACCAGCCGGAACGACTCCAGCGCGGTCACCGCCAGGAGCCGGTAGGCGCTCGCGCGGATCAGGTCGTTGCCGAGCAGGCCGCGCGCCTCCTCGCGGCGCACCAGTTCCAGCGCTGCGAGCCAGCGCGCCCCCGCCCGGTCGCCCGCGGGGTAGGGCCCGTCGAAGCGGACCTCCAGCTCGTCGTGCCCGTAGAGCAGGCGGGCCGTGCGCTGCAGCGCCTCGGGCGGCAGCCCGACGCCGATGATGTCGGAGTCGGCGACCTTGGCCAGGTACGGCCTGCCCGGCTGGAACAGCGCGGGACGGTCGGTCGGCGACCCCTCGTCGCCGTCGAGTTCCCAGCGGAAACCGGGGGTCGCCGCGACGACCAGCACGGTGTCGGGATCGATCGCGCACTCGTACCGCCCGAAGGTGCTGACCTCGGTGAGGAAGAACCGGTCGTCGCCGACCACGCGCTCGTCATAGCGGGTGAGACTACGGGTGACGTCGACGTGCCCGTAGCGCGTGTTGAGCCAGTCCTCGGATTCGTCGACATCGTCGGAGCCGAAGGTCTGCTCGAAGTAACCCGCCACCCGTCTCCGTTCGTCGTGGGCCACGCCGCGCCCCGTTCCTCATGAGCGCGGTGCTGTGGCGAGCGTACTCCTCCGGCGCGGTGTGGAGGGTCCCGCGACTCACCCCGTCGGCGCCGGACGCTGCGGGAGGCCGTAGAACGAGCGCTCGAAGACCGCGCGTGCCCGCCTGGTCACTCCCAGGTAGTCCTCCTCCAGGCGGCTCGCCGAGCCGGGCGGGTACTCCAGCAGCCGGGCGACGCCCTCCAGCGCGACGCGGTCGGCGGGGAGCACGTCGGCCGTCTTGTTCGTCCAGAGGGTCATCGCCGAGCGGGCGCGGGAGGCGAACAGCCAGGCCTCGCGCAGCCGGGCCGCGTCGTCCTCCGCGATCAGGTCGTTGTCGACCGCGACGGCCAGCGCCTCCAGGGTCGACGTGGTCCGCAGCGCCGGGATCGCCGCGGCGTGCTGGAGCTGGACGAGCTGGACGAACCATTCGACGTCGCTCAGCGAGCCTCGGCCGAGCTTGAGGTGGCGGGCCGGGTCGGCGCCCTGCGGCAGCCGCTCGTTCTCCACGCGGGCCTTGATCCGCTTCACCTCGCGGACCTCCTGCTCGCCGATCGCCGCCGGGTAGCGGACCTCGTCGGCGACGGCCTCGAAGTCCGCGAGCAGCGCGGCGTCGCCGGCCACGCCGCGGGCGCGCAGCAGGGCCTGAGCCTCCCAGGTGAGCGACCAGCGCTTGTAGTAGGCGCGGTAGGCCTCCAGCGAGCGCACCGGCGGGCCGTTCTTGCCCTCCGGGCGCAGGCCGATGTCCAGGTCGAGCGGGAGGCGGTTGTCCTCGGTCAGCCGGTTGAGGTCGGCGACGATCGCCAGGGCGGCCTTGTGCGCGGCGTCCTGGTCGGCGGCGAGCGGCCGGAAGACGTACATCACGTCGAGGTCGGAGCCGAAGCCGAGCTCGCGGCCGCCGAACCGGCCCATCCCGATGATCGCGAACTCCAGGTCGGCCGCGTCACCGCGTTCGGCGCGGATCGCGGACAGCACGCCCTCGAGCACGTTCTCGTTGACGGCGGTCAGCCCGCGGGCGAGCTCCTCGATCGTGGCGAAGCCGAGGATCGCCGAGAACGCCAGCCGCAGCACCTCGCGGCGGCGGACGGCGCGCAGCGACGCGGCCGCGGTCGCCGCGGACTGGTGCCGGCCGAGGATGGCGGCGGTCTCCTCGCGCAGCACCTCGGCGCTGCGCGGGCGCAGGTCGTCCTCCGACTCCAGCCAGGCCACCGACTCCGGGATGCGGCCGAGCAGCTCGCCCGCGTACCGCGACCCGGACAGCACCCGGGTGAGCCGCTCGGCCGCGCCGGTGGAGTCGCGCAGCATCTTCAGGTACCAGTGCGTGGTGCCGAGGTCTTCGCTGAGCCGGCGGAAGGTCAGGAGGCCGTAGTCGGGGTCCGCTCCGGCGGCGAACCACTGCAGCAGCACGGGCAGCAGGTGGCGCTGGATGATCGCACGGCGGGACACCCCGGCGGTGAGCGCGGCGATGTGGGCGAGCGCCCCCCGCGGGTCGCGGAAGCCGATCGCCGCGAGCCGGGCCTCGGCCTGCTCGCTGGTCAGCCCGGCTCCCCCGGTGAGACCGGTGTCGTCCGTGGGCATGGCCGCGACCGCGCTGAGCAGCGGACGGTAGAACAGCCGCTCGTGCAGCCCGCGCACGCGGTGCTTGATCTCGTTCCAGCGCACCAGCAGCTGCTCGGCGCTCGGTGCCAGCCCGGTCGCGCGGGCCAGGATCCGGACGTCGCTCTCGTCGCGCGGCATGAGGTGCGTGCGGCTGAGGTGCCGGAGCTGGAGGCGGTGCTCCATGAGGCGCAGCGTCCGGTAGTCCTGCGAGAAGGCCGCGGCCTCGTCCCGGCCGATGTAGCCCTGCGCGGCGAGCGCGGCCAGGGCGGACAGCGTGTCGCGCTGCCGCACCAGTTCGTCGGTCTGGCCGTGGACGAGCTGCAGCAGCTGCACGGTGAACTCGACGTCGCGCAGGCCGCCGGGCCCGAGCTTCAGCTGGTAGTGGGTCTCGTCGTCGGGGATGTTGTCGGTGACGCGCTCCCGCATCCGCTGCACCGACTCCACGAAGTTCTCGCGGGAGGCGCTGCTCCACACCTTCGGGGCGAGCGCGGCGACGTAACGCTCCCCCAGCTCCCGGTCGCCGGCGAGCGGCCGCGCCTTGAGCAGGGCCTGGAACTCCCAGCCCTTCGCCCAGCGGTCGTAGTAGGCGATGTGGGACTCCAGCGTGCGCACCAGCGCGCCGTCCTTGCCCTCCGGGCGCAGGTTCGGGTCGACCTCCCACAGGCCCGGCTCGATCGCCGGCTCGTGGATCCCGCGCTGGGTCAGCATGGCCAGCCGAGTCGCGATGTCGACGGCACGGCCGGAGCTGAGCCCGGCCTCCTCGTCGCCCTCGGTGACATAGATGACGTCGACGTCGCTGACGTAGTTGAGCTCGCGCGCGCCCGCCTTGCCCATGCCGATCACGGCGAACCGGGTGGCGCGCACCTCCGCCTCGGAGAACCGGCCGGGGCCGGTCCCGATGGTCTCGCGCCGGGCGACCGCGAGCGAGGCCTCCAGCGCGGCGGCGGCCAGGTCGGAGAGGGCCGCGGCGACGGCATCCAGCCCGGCGACCGGGTCCTCCTGCTCCAGGTCGAAGCTCGCGATCTGCACGAGCCGCCGCCGGTAGCGGACGCGGAGGGCGGTACGGGCGGCGTCGCCCTCCAGGGCGGCGACCCCGTCCAGGGCGCCGACGGAATCCAGCAGGTCGGCGCGCAGCTCCTCCGCCGTCGGCAGCGCGGTGATCGGGTAGTCGAGCGCGCTCAGTTCGGCGGGCTGGCGGAGGAAGAACTCGGCGGCGCCCTCCGACGCCCCGATGACGCGAAACACCCGGCGCGCGTCGTTCCGCGACGGCACGTAGCGGGCGGTCTGCACCGGGGCGTGCCGCAGCAGCCGCAGGGCCAGCGCGAGCGCGGTGTCCGGATCGGCGGCGGCCGAGAGCGCCGGCAGGAGGTCGTCGACCCCGAAGCCGGTCAGCTCGACCAGCTCGTCGAGCTCGCCGCGGACGGAGCTCAGCCCCACGAAACCGGCGCGAGCCAGCGTCGTGAGGGAGAGCTGCTCGCGGGTCACGTGCGGATCAGAGGATCTCGAGGTTCGATCGCAGCTCGAACGGCGTGACCTGCGCCCGGTACTCCGCCCACTCGCGCCGCTTGTTCAGCAGCACGTAGTTGAAGACCGACTCGCCGAGCGTCTCGGCCACCAGCTCGGAGTCCTCCATGAGCGAGATGGCGTGGTCGAGGCTGGCCGGGAGCTGGCTGTAGCCGAGCGCACGCCGCTCGGCGTCGGAGAGCGCCCAGACGTTGTCCTCGGCCTCCGGCGGCAGTTCGTACTGCCCCTCGATGCCCTTGAGGCCGGCGGCCAGCATCAGCGAGAACGCCAGGTAGGGGTTCGCGGCGGAGTCGATGGCGCGGTACTCGACGCGCGAGCTCTGGCCCTTGTTCGGCTTGTAGAGCGGGACGCGGACGAGCGCGGAGCGGTTGTTGTGCCCCCAGCAGACGAAGCTCGGCGCCTCGTCGCCGCCCCAGAGCCGCTTGTAGGAGTTGACGAACTGGTTCGTGACGGCCGTGATCTCCGGCGCGTGCTTGAGCAGGCCGGCGATGAACTGCCGCCCGGTCTTCGAGAGCTGGTACTGCGCGCCCGCCTCGAAGAACGCGTTCGTGTCGCCCTCGAACAGCGACATGTGGGTGTGCATGCCGGAGCCCGGGTGGCCGGAGAGCGGCTTCGGCATGAAGGTCGCGTAGACGCCCTGCTCGATCGCCACCTCCTTGATGACCGTGCGGAACGTCATGATGTTGTCCGCGGTGGTCAGCGCGTCGGCGTAGCGGAGGTCGATCTCGTTCTGGCCGGGGCCGGCCTCGTGGTGGCTGAACTCCACCGAGATGCCGAGGTCTTCCAGCATTCGCACCGAGCGGCGGCGGAAGTCGTGCGCCGTGCCGCCAGGGACGTTGTCGAAGTAGCCGGCCGAGTCCACGGGCTCCGGGCCCTCGTCGCCGAAGGTGGAGGACTTGAGCAGGTAGAACTCGATCTCCGGGTGCGTGTAGAAGGTGAAGCCGCGGTCGGCTGCCTTCTCCAGCGTGCGCTTGAGCACGTTGCGCGGGTCGGAGACCGACGGCTGGCCGTCGGGCGTGGTGATGTCGCAGAACATGCGGGCGGTCGGGTCGACCTCCCCGCGCCACGGCAGGATCTGGAACGTCGTGGGGTCCGGATGCGCCAGCAGGTCGGACTCGAACGCACGGGTCAGGCCCTCGATGGCGGAGCCGTCGAAGCCGAGGCCCTCGGTGAACGCGCCCTCGACCTCGGCCGGGGCGATCGCCACGGATTTGAGCGTGCCGACCACGTCGGTGAACCACAGCCTCACGAACTTGACGCCGCGCTCCTCGATGGTGCGAAGAACGAAGTCGCGCTGCTTGTCCATCCTGCCCCTTTCGTCGGCCCCTCCAGACTAGTGGTTCCGCGGCGGGAAACCGGCCGGATGCCCGCCGGGGCCGCGTCACCAGCGCGTCACTAGACTGGGGCGCATGAGCGAGCAGTCCCCTGTGCCCTCCGTCCACCCCGCAACGCCGGCGATGGAGTCGCTGAAGCGGGTGCGGACCCGCCACTTCCAGTCGGCGAAGGAGGCGGGAGAGCCGTTCACCGGGCTGACCAGCTACGACATGCTGACCGCCCAGATCTTCGACGAGGCGGGCATCGACTTCCTGCTGGTCGGCGACTCGGCGGGCAACAACGTGCTCGGCTACGACACGACGCTTCCCGTCACCGTCGACGACCTGATCCCGCTGACCCGCGCGGTCGCGAAGGCGGTCAAGCGCGCGTTCGTGGTCGCCGACATGCCGTTCGGCTCGTACGAGACGGGCCCGCAGGAGGCGCTGCACACGGCGGTGCGCTTCATGAAGGAGACCGGGGCGCACGCGGTCAAGCTGGAGGGCGGCCGCCGCAGCGCCAAGCAGATCCGCCGCATCGTCGGCGCCGGCATCCCGGTGATGGCGCACATCGGCTTCACCCCGCAGAGCGAGCACGGCCTCGGCGGTCACATCGTGCAGGGCCGCGGCGAGAGCGCGGAGCAGATCCTCGCCGACGCGCACGCGGTCCAGGAGGCCGGGGCGTTCGCGGTCGTGATGGAGATGGTGCCGGCGGACGTCGCCCAGCGGGTCACCCAGGAGCTGCGCATCCCGACCATCGGCGTCGGCGCCGGCCCGCACGTGGACGGGCAGCTGCTGGTCTGGACGGACTGGGCCGGGTTCACGACCGGCCGCATCCCGCGCTTCGTGAAGCAGTACGCGGACCTGAAGGGCGCCCTCTCCGAGGCCGCGCGCACCTACAAGGCGGAAGTCCAGTCCGGCGTCTTCCCCGCGCCCGAGCACAGCTTCTAGGCGTTCTCCCCGGTCGTCGCCTGGCCGGTGGTCGCCTGGCCGGTGGTCGCCTGGCCGGTGGTCGCCTGGCGGCGCTCGACGCGGCGGCGGTCCTCGGTGTGCGCGTCGCGCAGCGCCGCGAGTGCGCGCTCGAGAGTGGCCGCGCCGGGATTCACGACGCACACCCAGCCGTAGTCGCCGTAGAGCGGGTGCGGAAGGAAGACGTCCTCGGCGTCGTAGCCGGCCGTCGCTCCGGCGACCAGCTCGGCCGCCGTCTTCGGGCCTACGTGGATGTTGAGCCGCCAGCGGCCGGGATCGCCGAGCCGCGACTCGACGTCGTCCGGGTAGTCCTTCGTCACGATCGTCGCGTACGGCTGCCTTTTGGTCGGCACCACGCCGTCCGGCGCGTAGTAGAAGTAGTGGTCGCCCCACGAGATCTCGGGGTACGCGCTACCGGGCTCCGGCGCGAGTTCAAGCACCCCGTCGAAGCCTCTGACCTCGGCGAGGATCCGTTCCATCGTCATGCGGGCGACGTCACCGGCCCTCTTCGGCGTCCTCCTCGGCCCACTTCGCGCTGTTCTCGCGGAGCTTCTCGAGCGCGTGCTCGGCCTCCACGCGGGTGTCGAAGGGGCCGACGCGGTCCGGGGCGGGCGAGAGGAAACCCTGCTCGACCTGGCCGGTCTTCATGTTGTACCAGTACTTGTGCTCGGCATCCTGCTTGATCCCGTAGTCGTTCTCGCCGGTCATAAGCTTGATCCTATGCCCAAGGATTCCGCCGGTCACCTGGTCCCCGGCCGCGTCACCGCGCTGCGCCACGTCCCGTCCCGGATCCCCCGGCCGGAGTACGTCGGCAAGCCGGGCCCGGCGCCCTCGGACCGCGGCGACGTGTACACCCCCGCCGAGATCGAGTTGATCCGCGAGTCCGGCCGGATCGCCGCGCGGGCCATCGAACGGGTCGGCGAGGCGGTGCGCCCGGGCATCACCACCGAGGAGCTGGACGCGATCGGCCACGAGTTCCTGATCGAGCACGACGCCTACCCGTCGACGCTCGGCTACCGCGGCTACCCGAAGTCGATCTGCAGCTCGGTCAACGAGGTGGTCTGCCACGGCATCCCGGACGACACCATGCTCGAGGACGGCGACATCGTCAACATCGACATCACCGCCTACACGAACGGCTTCCACGGCGACAGCAACCAGACCTTCATCGTCGGGACCGCGTCGCAGGAGGTCACCCTGCTGGTGGAGCGGACCAGGGAGGCGCTGAACCGCGGCATCAAGGCGGTCGCCCCCGGGCGCGAGGTCAACGTGATCGGCCGCGCCATCGAGTCGTACGCCAAGCGCTTCGGCTACGGCGTGGTGCGCGACTTCACCGGCCACGGGGTCGGCGCCGCGTTCCACTCCGGGCTGATCATCCCGCACTACGACGCCGCCCCCGCCTTCGACGACGTGATGGAGGTCGGGATGGTCTTCACCATCGAGCCGATGCTCACGCTCGGCACGAGCGAGTGGGACATGTGGGCGGACGACTGGACCGTGGTCACCCGTGACCGCAGCATCACCGCCCAGTTCGAGCACACGCTGGTCGTCACCGAGCGCGGCGCGGAGATCCTGACGCTGCCCTGACCGCCGGGCCTCCTGCCGACGCAGCGGACCGCGCGGTAGATTCGTGGGCATGAGCGCGCAGAACCACGCAATCGGCATCGACGTCGGCGGAACCGGGATCAAGGGGGCGCTGGTCGATCTCGACAGCGGTGAGCTGATCAGCGATCGCATCAAGCTCCCGACGCCGGAGGGCGGCAAGCCGGACGACATCGTCCAGACCGCAACGGAGATCGTCGAGAAGCTCGCGGCCGAGGAGCCGGACGCGCCTGTGGGCGTGTGCTTCCCCGCGATCGTCAGTCACGGCGTCACGCTCTCGGCCGCCAACGTCTCCAAGAAGTGGATCGGGCTGCACGCCGAGGAGCTGTTCGAGAAGGCGCTGGGCCGCTCCATCCACTTCGTCAACGACGCGGACGCCGCCGGCTACGCGGAGACGCGCTTCGGCGCGGCGAAGGGCAAGGACGGCCTGATCATCATGACCACGCTCGGCACCGGCATCGGCTCGGCGCTCATCTACGACGGCGTGCTCATCCCGAACGCGGAGCTGGGCCACCTGGAGATCGAGGGCCACGACGCCGAGTCGCGGGCCGCCTACTCGGCGAAGGAGCGCGAGGACCTCTCCTGGGAGAAGTGGGCCAAGCGGCTGCAGAAGTACTACTCGACGCTCGAGTTCCTGTTCACCCCGGACCTCTTCATCGTCGGCGGCGGCGTCTCCAAGAACTATGAAGAGTTCCTGCCGCTGCTGGAGCTCAACACCGAGATCGTCCCGGCGGTGCACCGCAACAACGCGGGCATCCTGGGCGCCGCGGCGCTCGCAGTGCGCAGCGAGCGCCGCGACGCGGGAGCGCGCGGACGGTCGGCGGAGGTCGGGGTCTCCCCAGACGAGCCCGGCCGCTGACCGGCCGGCATCACGAGAGGGATCGAGAGCGAATGGCGCGTGGCCACCTCCGGGTCATGCTCGGCGCGGCCCCCGGCGTCGGCAAGACCTACGCGATGCTCGAGGAGGGCAAGCGGCTCAAGGCGCTCGGCAAGGACGTCGTGGTCGCTGTCGTGGAGACCCACGGCCGCGCCGCCACCGCCGCCATGCTGGAGGGCCTGGAGGTCGTGCCGCGCCGCGCCGTCGAGCACCGCGGGGTGGAGCTCACCGAACTGGACCTCGACGCCGTGCTGGCCCGCGCGCCGCAGCTCGCGCTCGTGGACGAGCTCGCCCACACCAACGCGCCCGGCTTGGAGAACGCCAAGCGCTGGGAGGACGTGGAGGTGATGCTCGACGCCGGCATCGACGTGATGTCGACGGTCAACATCCAGCACATCGAGTCGCTGAACGACGTCGTGGAGCAGATCACCGGCGTGCAGCAGCGCGAGACCATCCCGGACGCCGTGCTGCGCCGCGCCGACCAGATCGAGGTGGTCGACCTCGCCCCGCAGGCGCTGCGCGACCGGCTGGCCGAGGGCGTCGTGTACCCGGCGGCGCGCGTGGACGCCGCGCTCTCCAACTACTTCCGGCTCGGCAACCTGACCGCGCTGCGCGAGCTCGCCCTGCTCTGGCTGGCCGACGAGGTGGACAGCGCGCTGCAGCGGTACCGGGCCGAGCACGGCATCGCCGGCAAGTGGGAGGCCCGCGAGCGCGTGGTCGTCGCCCTCACCGGCGGCCCGGAGGGCGAGACGCTGCTGCGCCGCGGCGCCCGCATCGCCGCCCGGTCTGCCGGCGGCGAGCTGCTGGCAGTGCACGTGACGAGCCAGGACGGCCTGCGCGAGGCGACGCCGGGCGCCCTCGCCGCCCAGCGCGCGCTGGTCGAGCAGCTGGGCGGCAGCTATCACCAGGTGGTCGGCAGCGACATCCCGCGGGCGCTCGTCGAGTTCGCCCGCGGCGAGAACGCCACCCAGTTGGTGATCGGCGTCTCCCGGCGCAGCCGGCTCGCCGCCCTGCTGACCGGTCCCGGGATCGGCTCGACGGTGGTCAGGGAGTCCGGCGACATCGACGTGCACATCGTCACGCACTCGCGCGCCGGCGGCCGGTTCTCGCTGCCCCGGCCGCGCGGCGGCCTCACCACTCGGCGAAAGGTCTACGGCTTCGCCCTCGCCCTGGTCGGCGGCCCGCTGCTGACGCTGCTGCTGGTGACCATGCGCTCGGACGAGTCGATGACCGCCGACGTGCTCAGCTACCAGCTCCTGGTGGTGATCGTCGCGCTCGTCGGCGGCATCTGGCCCGCGCTGTTCGCCGCTCTGCTCTCCGGCCTCACGCTGGACTACTTCTTCGTCGCCCCGCTCTACACGATCACTATCGCCGAGCCGCTGCACCTGGTCGCGCTGGTGCTCTACCTCATCATCGCCGCACTGGTCAGCCTGGTGGTCGACCAGGCCGCGCGGCGCACGCGTGCCGCCCAGCGCGCGGCGGCGGAGGCGGAGCTGCTGGCCACGGTCGCCGGCGGCGTCATCCGCGGCGAGGACGCCCTCCAGGCGCTGGTGACCCGCACCCGCGAGGCGTTCGGACTCACCGGTGTGCGGCTGCTCGACGGCGACGAGGTGGTCTCCACGGACGGCGAGCCCGCCGACTCGGCGCACACGCAGCGGATCGCGGTCGGCGACCGCGGCACGCTGGAGCTGTCCGGTCGCGACCTGGAGGCCGCCGACCGGCGCCTGCTGGCGGCCATCGTCGCCCAGCTCGACGCGGCGCTGGAGCACCGCGAGCTCGCCGCCACCGCGAGCGAGCTGGGCCCGCTCGCCGAGGCGGACCGGGTGCGCAGCGCCCTCCTGGCGGCGGTCGGCCACGATCTGCGCCGCCCGCTCGCGGCGGCGACGGCCGCTGTCACCACGCTCCGCCAGCGCGACCTCGCCCTGAGCGAGGCCGACAGGGAGGCGCTGCTCGAGACCGCGGAGGACAGCCTGGCCGGCCTGGCGACCCTGGTGACCAACCTGCTCGACGTCAGCCGCGTCCAGGCCGGCGTCCTCGGGGTGTCGCTCGCGCCGACCGAGCTGGACGACATCATCCCGGCCGCCCTCGAAGAGCTCGGGCTCGGGCCCGCGAAGGTGGAGCTCGACCTGCCGGAGGGCCTTCCGCCGGTCCTCGCCGACGGCGTGCTGCTCCAGCGCGTGCTGGTGAACCTGCTCGGCAACGCCCTGCGGTTCTCGCCCGACGGGCGGCCGCCCGTCATCGCGGCCAGCGAGTTCGGCGGCACGGTGCAGCTGCGGGTCGTCGACCACGGGCCCGGCATCCCCGGCGAGCGCCGCGAGGCCGTCTTCCTCCCGTTCCAGCGGCTGGGCGACACCGACAACGACACCGGGATCGGCCTGGGGCTGGCGCTCTCGAAGGGCTTCGCCGAGGGGATGGGCGGGACCCTGGAGGCCGAGGACACCCCCGGCGGCGGACTCACCATGGTGGTGTCGCTGCCCGCCGCGACCACAGCGACAGCCGCCACCGGCGCGGCCACGGAGGAGACGCCATGAGGATTCTGATCGCCGACGACGACCAGCAGATCCTGCGCGCGCTGCGCATCCTCCTGACGGCGCGCGGCTACGAGGTGCTCACGGCCCGCACCGGCGCCGAGGCGCTGTCGGAGGCGGTCGAGCACCATCCCGATCTGGTCATGCTCGACCTCGGGATGCCCGAGCTGAACGGCATCGAGGTCATCGAGGGGCTGCGCGGCTGGTCGACGGTGCCCATCCTGGTCGTCTCCGGCCGCAGCGGCTCCTCCGACAAGGTGGACGCGCTGGACGCCGGAGCGGACGACTACGTCACCAAGCCGTTCGCCGCCGACGAGCTGCTGGCGCGCATCCGGGCGCTGACCCGCCGCCAGTCCGGGCCGGCCGACGAGCCGACCGTGCAGTTCGGCGACATCACCGTGGACCTCGCGGCGCACCAGGTGCTGAAGCGCACGCCCGACGGGGAGTCGCCGGTGCGGCTGACGCCGACCGAGTGGGAGATCCTGGAGCTGCTGGTGCGCAACCCGCGCCGGCTGGTCACGCGCCAGGCGCTGCTCACCCAGGTGTGGGGTCCGCAGTACACCAACGACACCGGCTACCTGCGCCTGTACCTGGCGCAGCTCCGCAAGAAGCTCGAGCCGGTCCCGTCCGCGCCGCGCTACCTGCTGACCGAGCCCGGCATGGGCTACCGCTTCACCCCCGACCCCGACCCCGAGCCCGTCACCGACTAACCGTCGAGTACGCGAAAAGTCAGCCGAAAAACGGTCGAGTACGCGGATTATCTGCGTACTCGGCAGGTGGCGGGGCGGGCGGGATCGGCCCGGAGGGAACGGGTCGGCCGATACGCCGGGTTCTGTCACGGCGCTCGCGCGCCGCGGACGGCCATCTCTCTCGGGACGACGTTGCCGCCGCCCTCTAGCGGTCTACCCGGGGACGAGACGAGCAGCCTCATGGTCCCCTGTCTGACCTTGCTCCGGGCGAGGTTTACCCAGCCGGCCGGGTCACCCCGGCCGCTGGTGGTCTCTTACACCACCGTTTCACCCTTACCGCGCACTCACGTGCGAGGCGGTCTGCTTTCTGTTGCACTTTCTCGCGGGTTGCCCCGGGTGGGTGTTACCCACCACCCTGCTCTGCGGAGCCCGGACGTTCCTCGGCGGCCCGCTCGCGCGGACCGACGCGACCGTCTGGCCGACCCGTTCCGGCCCCCACACTAGCGCAGCGCGGTGGGAGGCGGCTGCCCGGCGGCGCTGCTAGAGCCCGGACTCCTCGTTGCGGATCAGGATGGCCCCGCTGTCCGGGCACAGCACGACGTCGTCGTCGGCCGCGCGGCGGATCTCGGCGAGGTCGGACTCGGTCAGCTTGACGTTCGAGCCCATCGACACCCCACGCAGCAGCAGCGCGGCGCCGACGCCGTAGCGGGAGCGCTGCCGCTCGTAGAGAGCGACGAGGTCGGCGGGGAGGGCCGCGGCGATGACTGCGCGGTCGCGGGCGAGGGCGTCGCGCTGGGCTCCGACGGCGCCCGCCTCGCCGTCGCGGGCCTCCTCCAGTGCCTGCACGCGAGCGTCCAGTTCGGCACGCTCGGCGTCGATCGCGGCGAGCGCCGCCTCGAGGCCCTCGACCCGCTCCATCACGGTGAGCTCGATCTCCTCCAGGTCGCCCTGGCGCTTGGCGAGCGCAGCGAGCTCGGCCTCCAGCGCCTGCACGTCCTTCATCGAGGAGGTGTGCTGGACGCGCTCGGTGTCGCGGCGCTTGCGCGCCTCCACCAGCTCCACGTCGGACTCGACGCGCTTCAGCTCGGCGCGGGCGTCCTCCACCTCGCCGGTCGCGGCGATCCAGCGGGCCCGCAGCGCGTCCACCTCGGGCTGGAGGGCGGCCAGCTCCGCGGCCTGCGGCAGGTTCCGGACGGTGTGGTCGAGCTGGCTGAGCCGGGTGTCCGCGGCCTGCAGCCGGAGGAGCTCGTTCTGGTCGGAGGGGCTGGCTTTCACTGTGCTCTGCTCTCTGCTGGTGCTGTCTCTGTCGTCGTGCGGTGGATCATTGCAGGATCGCGAAATCCCAGGGGTCGGTGCGCAGCTCGCTCACGACGACCTCGACGCCGGGCAGCTCGCGGCGCAGGCGCTCGGCCGCGGTGTCGAGCCAGAGCCATTCGCTCGCCCAGTGCGAGACGTCGAGTAGGGCGGGGCCGCCGCCGAGCACGGCCTGCTCGCGGGCCTCCGACGCCGGGTGGTGGCGCAGGTCGGCGGTGATGTAGACGTCGGCGCCGCGGACGGCGTCGCTGCCGAGCAGGGAGTCGCCCGCTCCGCCGCAGACGGCCACCCGCGAGACGGGCTGGTGGTAGTCGCCGGCTGCCCGGACTCCCCCGGCGGTCGGCGGCAGCAGGTCCGCGACGACGCGGGCGAGCGCGCCGAGCGTGGTCGGCTCCGGGAGCGTTCCGACCCGGCCGATGCCCGTCACGCCGTCGGCCGCCGGCGCGATCGGCGCGGTGTCCGTCAGGCCGAGCGCCGTCGCCAGGACCGCGCTGGTGCCGTCGGCGACCACGTCGGCGTTGGTGTGCGCGGCGATGAGCGCGCAGTCGTTGCGGATCAGCCTCACCAGCAGAGAGCCTTTGTAGCGGTCCTCCGCGATGGAGGTCACGCCGCGCAGCAGCAGCGGGTGGTGCGCGATCAGCAGGTCGGCATGCAGGCCGACGGCCTCCTCGACCGTGGCGGCCACGGCGTCGACGGAGAGCAGGATGCGCTCGACCGTCGCGTCCGGATCGCCGGAGACGAGCCCCGGCGCGTCCCACCCCTCAGCCCCGGCGATCGGCCAGAGCGATTCGACGACCTCGCAGACGGAACGGAGAGTGTGCGGCACGGAGTAGAGCCTACCCGGAGGCGACCGGCCCGGGGCGGCTGGGACGAGCGGCTGGGACGGGGCGGCCGGACGGGTCGCCGTCAGCCTTCCCCGCGCTCCTGCCTCCGGACGGCGGGGACTCCGGAGACCATCGGCGTGAGCAGCCCGATGCCCAGGGCGACCACGACGCCGATGTTGCTCGCGCCGATGCCCTGCGGGTCGGCGCCGAGCAGCCGGAACAGGTAGCCCTCCCAGGCCAGCCAGGGCAGCGGCGAGCTGACGAAGCCGAGCCCGACCGCGCTCGCCACGACCAGCATCGTCAGGTTGGTCCAGCGCCAGTCCGGGTACACGCCGCCCCTGGTCAGCAGCGACGCGTGGTGGAACCGGCGCGTGCGCAGCATCATCTCGCCGGTGAACAGTCCCGCCCAAGCGGCCACCGGCACGGCCAGGGCGGTGGGGACGCCGCGGATGACCACGTCCAGGTCGCGCACCGTGAGCGCCAGCACCACACCGGCCACGGCGATCGCCGCCCCGACGATCAGCGTGCTCCAGCGCCGGCCGAGGCGGACGCCGAGCGCGTCGAGGGTGAAGCCGCCCGAGTAGATGGTGAGCACGAGCGCGGAGATCAGGCTGAGCCCGACCGCCAGCAGCAGCGGGACCGGGAACCACACCGGCAGGCCGAGCATCACGAACCCGCCCACCGGATCCCTGGCCAGCTCCGCGGCGAGGCGCGGGTCGGAGGCGGCGAGCAGGCCGCCGTAGGACACCAGCACGAACGGCGGCACGCCCGCGCCGAACGTCGCCCACAGCATCCCCGTCGCGCCGGACGACCGGCGGCGCTGGTATCGGGCGACCTCCGCGCTGCTCATGGCCCAAGCGAGGCCGACGTAGCTGAACACGAGCACCGCGCCGGTGACGACATGCGTCCAGAGCGCGTCGGGGACGGCGAGCGCCCGCGACAGGTCGACGTACCGCCAGGTCGCCGCGATCGTGGTCGCGATGAGCACGGCGGAGGCGATCGTCAGCACCAGCTGCACTCGGGAGACGAGCCCGTAGCCGAAGAACGCCACGACGCCGGCCGCGGCGATCGTCACGACCAGGGCGATCCCGGTCGGGACAGCCGCGCCGTGCGACCAGCCCTCCGACACCGCGAGCGAGCCGGCGGCCGACCCGGCCAGCCAGAGCAGGACAGCACCCCAGAACAGCTTGGTGACCAGGGCGAGCACCGTGGGGAGGGCATTGCCGCGCAGTCCGAACGTGGCGCGCGAGACGACCATCGTCGGCTGCCCGCTCCACTTGCCGGCGAGGGTCCCGAGCCCGAGCGGGAGGAAGGACAGTGCCACTCCGAACAGCGTCGCCACCAGGAGCTGGCGGAGGCTGAGGCCGAGCAGGAACATCGTCGCGCCGACCCCGACGCTGATGAGCGAGGAGGTGCCGGCGAACCACAGCCAGAACAGCCGCGACGCGTGCCCGGCCCGCTGTTCGAGCGGGGTCGGCTCGAGGTCGACGGTCTCCGGGACGAACGGGGGCGGCGCGACGGGGGCGGCGCCGTACAGGATGGTGGCGTCCTCGGGGAGGCGCCGCGAGGCGACCGGGGAGGGGGCGCTGTGCGCGTCGTCCGCGTCGTCGGCGATGTCCCGGTCGATGTGGTCGGGGGTCGCCGACACCGGGCCGAGGTCGTGCGTGACGACGGGAGGTGGCCCGGCGGTCGCGTCGGCGGACGGCGCGGTGATCGGCGCGCTGAGCGCCACGGGCAGGGCGGAGGAGAGCAGCGGGACGGGCTGGGAGTCGGTCGGGGCGTACTCCTCCGGCACGAGGCCGAGCGGCTCGACGCGCGGCGGGGTCGCGGTGGCCGGGGGCCCGGCGGCCGGCTGCTCCGGCGCGGGAGGCGGGGCGTCGAACGCGAGCGTCGGGAACTTCGGCGGCGGCGGTGCGGCCGGCTGGGGCGCGGCCGCCTGGGGCTCGGGTGGCGGTGCGGCCGGTTGGCGCGGCTGGGGTGCAGCCGGCGGCGCGGCCGCCGCTCCGACCCAGGCGCTGTAGGTCGGCTGCGGCCCGTCGTCCCGTCGCCGCACCGGGAGGTCGTCGAAGCTGATGAGCTGGGTCCGCGGACCCACCCAGTCGCCCTCCTCTTCCTCCTCCTCTTCCTCGGCCTCGGCCTCCTGGACGTCGTCGGCCTGCTCGGGCGGCTCCCCCGCGACCGGCGTCACCTCCACGACGGGCGGCTCCCCCGCGACCGGCGTCACCTCCTTGACGGGCGGCTCCCCCGCGACCGGCGGCTCCTCCACGACCGGGACCGCGGACGTCGCCCGGGCGCGCAGCACGTTCTGCAGGTGCTGGATCGCGCCGAACGTGTCGTGGATCCGCAGATCCGCGTCGACGATCGCGGTGACCTCGGCGTCGCTCATCGCGGCGTCTGCGGCGGCTGCGGCGTCCGAGGCGTCCGAGTCGTCCGCCACGATCGGGATGGCCGCGGTCGCCCGGTCCACCTCCTTCTGGAGGGCGTCGGCGAGCTCGTCGTCGCTGTGGCGGATCGTCCCGCCCGGTTCGGCGACGCCGTCCCCGTCCACGCCATCGGCCCGCTCCATGTTCGAAGCCTACGACCCGAACGTCCGGCGGGTCAGGGGGCAACCGCGGGTCACCGAGCACGCGGGCGCCGGGAGAAGTACCATCGTCTCGATGACCACGCCGATCCCGACTCCGTACGAAGACCTGCTGCGCGACGTCCTCGCCAACGGCAGCCACAAGTCCGACCGCACGGGCACCGGGACACGCAGCGTGTTCGGCCGCCAGCTGCGGTTCGACCTCTCCGAGGGCTTTCCGCTGATCACCACCAAGCGGGTGCACTTCAAGTCCATCGCCTACGAGCTGCTCTGGTTCCTCCGCGGCGAGAGCAACGTCGGCTGGCTCCGCGACAACGGCGTGACCATCTGGGACGAGTGGGCCGACGAGCGCGGCGAGCTCGGCCCGGTCTACGGCGTGCAGTGGCGGTCGTGGCCGGCGCCCGACGGCAGCCACATCGACCAGATCCAGCAGGTCATCGACACGCTCCGCCGCGACCCGGACTCCCGCCGGATCATCGTCTCCGCCTGGAACGTGGCCGACATCCCGGACATGGCGCTCGCGCCGTGCCACGCGTTCTTCCAGTTCTACGTCGCCGACGGCCGGCTCTCCTGCCAGCTCTACCAGCGCAGCGCGGACATGTTCCTCGGCGTCCCGTTCAACATCGCCAGCTACGCGCTGCTCACGATGATGGTCGCCCAGCAGGTCGGCCTGGAGCCCGGCGACTTCGTCTGGACCGGCGGCGACTGCCACATCTACGACAACCACGTCGAGCAGGTGACCGAGCAGCTCACCCGGGACCCGTACCTGTCGCCGACGCTGCGGTTCGCCCGCAAGCCGGAGAGCATCTTCGACTACCGGTACGAGGACTTCGTCGTGGAGGACTACCAGCACCACCCCGCGATCCGCGCGGCCGTGGCGGTATGACGCTCGCCCTGATCTGGGCGCAGGCCCACGACCGCGTGATCGGCGCGGGCGGGGTGATGCCCTGGCACCTCCCGGAGGACCTGAAGCACTTCCGCGAGCTGACCGACGGCGATCCCGTGATCATGGGCCGCCGCACCTGGGAGTCGCTGCCGGAGCGGTTCCGTCCACTCCCGGGGCGCGCGAACGTCGTCGTGACGCGCGACGCGCGCTACGAGGCGCCCGGCGCGGAGGTCGTCCACTCGCTCGACGATGCGGTGCGAACCGCCGGAGACGGCACCGTGTGGATCATGGGCGGCGCCGAGCTCTACACGCAGTCCCTGCCCGTCGCGGACCGCGTCGAGGTGACCGAGATCGACCTCGCCGTGGCGGGCGACACCGTCGCGCCCGCACTCGGCCCGGAGTGGCACGGCGAGCCCGGCCCCTGGCTCGAGGCCGCGAACGGGATGCGCTACCGGTTCGTCCGCTACGAGCGCGAGAACGGCACCGGGCGCCGGGGAGACAGCGGGCGCTAGGTCAGCCCGGCCACCAGGTTCACCGTCGCGGCCACGATCACCGTGCCGAACACGTACGACAGCAGCGTGTGGCGCACGATCGTCCGGCGCAGGTACGTGCTCGTGATATCCGTGTCCGACACCTGGAAGGTCATTCCGAGGGTGAACGAGAGGTAGGCGAAGTCGCTGTACTGCGGCGGCTCCTTCTGGTTGAAGTCGACGCCGCCGTCCCTGCGGTAGTAGATCCGCGCGTAGCGCAGCGTGTAGAGCGTGTGGACGAGGACCCACGACAGCGCGATGCTCACGATCGCGAGCAGTGCGACGGCGAGCTGCGCGCCGCCCTTCAGGCTGCGCGCCTCGACCAGGACCCAGACGACCGCGAACAGGCTCACCAGCGCCGTGATGGTCAGCACCAGGTCCACCGTCCGGCGCCCCGGGTCCTCCAGCGTGGCGTGGCTGCGGGTCTGCTCCGCGTTCATGCGCCAGACCGTGGACCAGATCCACACGACGTACACCAGGCAGGCCGCCGCCCAGCCGGTGAGGATGGCGTGGTGCAGCACCTCGAAGAAGGCCGCGACCACCGCCACGACGATTCCGACACCCAGGGCCACGTACAGCTTGACGCGGGTGTGGCCGCGTCCGCGCTTCAGTTCGTCCGTCACACAACGGATGTTCGCACGTCACGCCGGGACGTCAATGCCAGCGCGCCGGTACGATCGGTTTGTGACCACCGCCCCAGCACCCCTCGCCGACCTCGACACCGAGGCGCTCCGCGCCGCGCACGCGGAGTTCGCCCGCGCCTACGACGAGCTGAAGGCCTCCGGCCTCGCTCTCGACATCACGCGCGGCAAGCCGTCCGCCGAGCAGCTCGACCTGTCGAACGACCTTCTTCACCTGCCGGACGGCGCCTACCGCGACGCAGCGGGAACGGACCTGCGCAACTACGGCGGTCCCAACGGGCTCCCCGAGCTGCGCGCGATCTTCGCCGACGCGCTGCGGGTGCCTGTCGCCCAGCTCCTCGCGCTCGGCAACTCCAGCCTCACGGTCATGCACGACACGGTCGCGCAGGCGCTCCTGCACGGCGTCCCGGGCGGCGAGCTGCCCTGGGGCCACCAGTCGATCAGCTTCCTCTGCCCGGTGCCGGGCTACGACCGGCACTTCACGATCTGCGAGCGCTTCGGCATCCGGATGATCGCGGTGCCCATGAACGACGACGGCCCCGACATCGCCACCATCGAGACGCTGCTGGCCACCGACGACAGCATCAAGGGCATGTGGTGCGTGCCGGTGTACTCCAACCCGTCCGGCGCCGTCTACAGCGAGGAGGTCGCCCGCGCCCTGGTTTCGCTGCCCGCGGCGGCCGACTTCCGGCTGTTCTGGGACAACGCCTACGTCGTCCACCACCTGAGCGACGAGCGCCCGGAGCCGATCGACATCCTGGCGCTCGCCGCCGAGGCCGGCAACCCGGACCGCCCGCTGATCTTCGCGTCCACCTCCAAGGTGACGTTCCCGGGCGCCGGCGTCGCCTTCATCGGCGCGTCGGAGGCCAACATCGCCTGGTTCCAGCGCAACTCGGCCGCGCAGAGCATCGGCCCGGACAAGCTCAACCAGCTCCGCCACGTGCAGCTGCTCCGCGACCAGGACGGGCTCGCGGCGCACATGGAGAAGCACCGCGCCATCCTGGAGCCGAAGTTCGCCGCGGTGGACGAGGCGTTCCGCGCTCGGCTGGAGCCGTGGGGCGCCGGGGCGTGGAACGCGCCGCACGGCGGCTACTTCGTCAGCCTGGACGTGCTCGACGGCTGCGCCAAGCGCGCCGTGCAGCTGGCCAAGGAGGCCGGGATCGCGGTGACCCCGGCCGGCGCGACCTTCCCGTACGGCGAGGACCCGCGCGACGCGAACATCCGCATCGCGCCCACGTTCCCGCCGCTCGCGGAGCTCCGCACGGCCCTGGACGGGCTGTGCACCGCCATCCTGCTGGCCGAGACCGAGGCGTTGCTGGCCGAGCGGAACTGACGTGACGCCCGCCGACGCCCCGGGCCCGGGCGACCGCCCCTGGGTGGTCCGTCCGAGCGTCGAGGCGGACTGGGAGGCGTACCGGGCGATCCGGCTGGAGATGCTCGCGGACACGCCCATCGCGTTCCTCGAGACGCTGGCCGCGGCGCAGGCGCACCCGGACGAGCACTGGCGTCGGCGCGCGGCGAACACCTCCGCCAGCAGCCGGCTGTTCGGCGCGATCGCCCCGGACGGCCGCTGGCTGGGGACGATGGGCGGCTTCCACGCGTCCGACTCCCCCGATCCGCACTTGGTCGGCGTGTACGTCACCCCGTCCCTGCGCGGGCGCCGGCACGGGGTGACGGATGCCCTGCTGGATGCGGTGGTCGACTGGGCGCGCCCCCGCTCCGGCCGGCTGTTGCTGGAGGTCCACGAGCACAACGCGGCGGCGATCCGGTACTACGAGCGCCGCGGCTTCGCGTTCACCGGGCGCACGCTCCCCTACCCGCTCGACCGCAGCACCCTCGAGCTGGAGATGGCCGCCGCTCTCTGACGCGTCGGCAACGGAGGAGATCCGGGGGCGCCCGCGGCGTGTCGGCAGTCAGCGGAGGACATCCGGGCCGGCCCGGACCGGATCTCCTCCGTTAGCCGCGCGCGGGCCGGTCGCTAACGGAGGAGATCCCGGGCTGATCGGGCGGGGACTCCTCCGTCAGCTGCGATCCGGGAGGTCGGGCGGCCGGATCTCCTCCGGTAGCGACGCCCGGGGTCAGCGGAAGTGCAGGGCCAGCTCGGCGAGGAGGCGGGCGCCGAAGCCGGTCGCGCCCTTCGAGCGCCAGGCGTCGTCGCTGTCGGACTGCATTGTGCCCGCGATGTCGAGGTGCGCCCACGGCGTCTCCCCGACGAACTCGCGGAGGAACAGCGCCGCGGTCGTCGCACCGGCGTAGGGTCCGCCCACGTTCGCGAGGTCCGCGATGTCGGAGTCGAGCAGCTTGCGATAGGAGGTCTCCAGCGGCAGCTGCCAGACCTTCTCGTCGGTGCTGCGGGAGGCCGCCACCACCGCGTCCGCCAGCCCCTGGTCGTTCGCGAACAGCGCCGCGCGCGCCGGCCCGAGCGCCATCAGCGCTCCGCCGGTCAGAGTCGCGATGTCCACGACGGCGTCGGGACGCTCCTCCGTCGCGAGGACGAGGCCGTCCATCAGCACCAGGCGGCCCTCGGCGTCGGTGTTCTTGACCTCCACGGTCGTGCCGCCGCGCGCCGTCAGCACGTCGCCGAGCTTGTAGGCCGAGCCGGACGGCATGTTGTCCGTGCACATCAGGAAGGCCGTGACGGTGGTCGTGCAGCCCAGGTCCTGGAGGCTCGACAGCGCTCCGAAGATCGCGGCGGCGCCGCCCATGTCCATCTTCATGAGCAGGTGCATCGGGTCGGACGGCTTCAGGCTGATGCCGCCGGAGTCATACATGATGCCCTTGCCCACGAGTGCGAGGTGCCCCGTCGACTCCCCGGCCGGGACGTAGCGGAGTCGGATCATCCGTGGCTCCTCCGCGCTGCCGGCGTTGACGCCGAGCAGGCCGCCGCAGCCGAGCTCGACGAGCCGCTCGCGGTCGAAGACCTCCACCTCCAGGCCGAAGTCGCCGGCGAGCTCCTCGGCGAGGTCGGCGAAGTCGGTGGCGGTCAGGTGGCCGGGCGGCGTGTTGGCGAGGTCGCGCGCGAGGGCCGCGCCGCGCGCCGTCACGGCGCCGGTGGTAAGGCCGTCGGCCACGGCGGAGGACGGCGCCTCGTCCACCAGCACCTCGACGCGGGTGAGCTCCGTCACGGCGGGAGCCGACTTGAGCTCGGCGTACCGGTAGCGGCCGAGCAGCGCGCCCTCGGCCACGACCTGGCCGACCCGCGCGGGCGGAACCGCCCCGGTCTGCGCCAGGCGCAGCCCGAGGGCGGCCGACGAGGAGGCGGCGCGGGCGAAGGTCGCGGCGAGGTCCCGGAGGACGTCGGCCGTGAGGTCGCCGGACGCTCCGGACCCGACGGCGTAGAGCAGCGGCGCCGCCTCGGTCGGGATGAGCAGGGTCTGCCCGGCCTTGCCGCCGAAGCCGGCGCGGGCGAGCGCGTCCCGGTCGAGACCGAGGTCGGCGTCGACGGGCCCGTCCGTGCCGACCGCGATGCCGATCGCGTCGAGCCCCGGGGCGAACGCCGTCACGGCCTCGAAGCCGACCACGCGCTCCGGACGGTAGGAGGGCACCGGAGTGAACGACGACGGGATGAGCCGCCGGACCGCTGCAGTCATGTCAGACCTCTCCGAATCCGCTCTCGACCAGCTCGACGAGCGCGTCCACGGCCGCCGCGCCGTCGCTGTCCGGCGAGGCGATGGACGCGGTCGCGCCGGCGGTGAGCCCCAGGGACATCACGCCGAGCAGGCTCTTGGCGTCCTTGCCGTTCACCGTCACCTTCACCGGGAAGGTGTTGGCCAGCTTCACGAACTCCGCGGCCGGCCGGGCGTGGAGGCCTTGCGGATTGCGCACGAGCACCTCACGCGTGTAGCCCGCGCCGCCCGTCGACGGCGGGGACGCGGCCGGCTCGGCCGGCGCCGGAGCAGCGCTCGCGGGCGCCTCCTCGCCAACCCACGCCGAGCGGGCGCCCTCGACCGCGGCGGCGACCCCCGCGAGGTCGGCGCCGGTCTCCGCGGCCACGGCCGCGGCGACGCCGCCCTCCACGAACGGGCCGTCGACCACGCGCACACGCGCGCGCTCGTCCTCCGGCAGCAGATCGAGCACGGTCTCCGCGGTCAGCAGCGCCGAGCCGAGGTCGCTGACGACCACGACGCCGGAGCCCTGATCGGCCTCCCCGACCGCGGTCATCACCTTCCCGAAGCTGGTGCCGATGCCGTCGTCGTCCGTCCCGCCGGCTGCCAGCAGCGTCACCGACGGCGCCATCTGCCCCGCGAGGGCGACGGCGCCGGCGGCGAGCTGCGAGCTGTGCGAGACGAAGACGATCCCGACCCGGCCGGTCATCCGGCCGCCCCGGCGGCGGCCCGCAGGATGAGCGCGGTCGACTGCGCGCCCGGGTCCCGATGGCCCGCCGACCGCTGGCCCAGGTAGCTGGCGCGGCCCTTGCGGGCGACGAGCGGGATGGTCGCGTCCGAGCCCTGCTCGGCCGCGTCGGCCGCGGCGGCAAGGATGGCGGCGGGGTCGGACCCCGCGGCGAGCGCGGCCGAGGCCGCGTCCACCGCGGGGGTCCAGGCGTCGACCATCGTCTTGTCGCCCGGCTCCGCCTTGCCGCGGGACACGATCCCGTCGCGCGCCGCTCGGAGCAGCGCGACCAGGGTCTCCCCGTCGATCGCGTCCGCGTCGCCGACCGGCTCGGCCGCCTTGAGGAAGGCCGTGCCGTACAGCGGGCCGGACGCGCCGCCGACCGTGGAGATGAGGGTCATCGCGACCGAGCGCAGCGCCGCGGACGGCGTCGCGTCGGCGGGCAGCTTCGCGAGCGCGTCGACGGACGCGCGCAGGCCGCGGTCCATGTTCTCGCCGTGATCGCCGTCGCCGATCTCCCGATCGAGCGTGTTCAGCTCCGCCTTGTGCTCGCCCACGGTCGTCGCCGCGGCCGAGATCCAGGAGGTGACCCAGTTCGTGTCCAGCGCCATCAGCGCATCCTTCCTCGTATCGTGTCCGTCATCCGGTGTGTGGAGCGTACGCCCCGGCGCGCGCCGGGCAGCTCACACACCCCAGCGGAGGGCGGCGGTGTGCACCGGCGCGTCCCACAGCGCGGTCAGCTCGTCGTCCAGCTTCAGCACCGAGATGGAGGCGCCCTGCATCTCCAGCGAGGTGACGTAGTTGCCGACGAGGGAGCGGCCGAGGACGATGCCGCGCTCGTCCAGGATCTCCGCCGCGCGACGGAACAGGATGTAGAGCTCGGAGAGCGGGGTCCCGCCCATGCCGTTGACGAACAGCAGCACGGTGTCGCCCGACGCGAACGGCAGATCGGAGAGGATCGCGTCCATCATCCGGTCCACCAGCCGGTCGGCCGGCTCGATCTTGATCCGCTCGCGGCCCGGCTCGCCGTGGATGCCGACGCCGAACTCGATCTCGTCCTCCGGCAGCACGAAGCCCGGCTCTCCCGCGTGCGGCACGGTGCCGTCGGTGAGGGCGAGGCCGATCGAGCGCACGTTGGCGTTGACTTTCTCGGCGACGGCGGTGACGGCGTCGAGGTCGTCGCCGCGGTCGGCGGCGGCTCCGGCGATCTTCTCCACCAGCACGGTGCCGGCGACGCCGCGGCGGCCCGCGGTGTAGAGGGAGTCCTGGACGGCGACGTCGTCGTTGGTGACGACGGCCCTGACCGTGATCCCCTCGGCGCCCACCAGGTCGGCGGCCGTCTCGAAGTTCAGCACGTCACCCGTGTAGTTCTTCACGATGTGGAGCACGCCGGCCCCGCCGTCCGCGGCCTTGGTGGCCTCGACGATCGGCATCGGCGTCGGCGAGGTGAAGACCTCTCCGGGGACGGCAGCGTCCAGCATGCCCTTCCCCACGAAACCGGCGTGCAGCGGCTCGTGACCGCTGCCTCCGCCGCTGACCAGGCCGACCTTGCCGCGCACCGGGCCGTCGGCCCGGGAGACGAAGCGGGGGTCCTGCGACACCGTCACGATGTCCGCGTGAGCCCGTCCGAACCCCGCGAGGGACTCGGCCACGACGTCGGGTACGTCGTTGATGAGCTTCTTCATCGAAAACCCTTCCTTCCACTTGCTGTCAGTGCGTCGCCTCGACCCATTCCTCGAGCTTCGCGGCCGCAGCCCCGGAGTCGATCGCCTGGGCGGCGACCGCCATGTGCGAACGGAACCGATCCAGGATGGACACCTGGACCCTCGACGGGTCGGACGCGAGCTCGTAGGACACGAGCCCGGCCGCCGCGTTGAGCAGGACGATGTCGCGCACGGGGCCCTCCTGGCCCGCGAGCACGGCACGCACGACAGCCGCGTTGTACGCGGCGTCCTTCCCGAGCAGGTCCTCGATCCTGGCGCGCGGGATGCCCAGATCGCGCGGATCGATGTCGTGCTCGGTGACGAGGCCCCTGGAGACCTCCCAGACGTGGCTGTGACCGGTGGTCGACAGCTCGTCGAGGCCGTCGTCGCCGCGGAAGACCAGCGCGGTCGCGCCGCGGGTCTGGAACACGCCGACGATCAGCGGGATGCGGTCGAGCGTCGCGACGCCCACCGCCGACGCCTCGGGACGCGCCGGGTTGCACAGCGGCCCGAGGAAGTTGAACACGGTCGGCACGCCGAGCTGGGAGCGCACCGGGCCGGCGTTGGCGAAGCCGGGGTGGAAGGCGCTCGCGAAGGCGAAGGTGATCCCGGTGCTCTTCAGCACCTCGGCCACGCGCTCCGGAGGCAGGGTCAGGTCGATCCCGAGCGCCGCGAGCACGTCGGAGGAGCCCGACGAGGAGCTGGCCGCCCGGTTGCCGTGCTTGATCACCGGGACGCCGGTGGCGGCCGCGACGATGGAGGCGGTGGTCGACACGTTCACAGTGCCGAACCTGTCGCCTCCCGTGCCGACGATGTCCAGCGCCATCGGGTCGACCGGCAGCGGGACGGCGTGGTCGAGGATGGCGTCGCGGAAGCCCACGATCTCGTCGACCGTCTCGCCTTTGGCCCGCAGCGCGATGAGGAACGCGGCGAGCTGGGCCTCGGTGGCCTCGCCCGTCATGACCTGGTCCATGGCCCACGCCGCGTCCGCCACACTGAGGTCCTCGCGGGCCAGGAGGGCGGTGAGCACGGACGACCAGGACTGCATTTCCGTCATACAGCGATCCTATGGGGAGGCGACACGCCACGGGGAGCCGCCCGTTTGTACCAGGTGTTGGCTGGCTCTTCTCCGAATCGAGGCGGATTCGTGCCTTTCAGGTGAGAAAACCACGGCTTCTTTTCAGCCATAATGGGAATTGTGACGAGCACCTCCATTTCTCCTGCAACGAGTGCGCCGGCGATCAACCGGCCCAATGTCGTGGCCGTCGGCACGATCGTCTGGCTCGGCTCCGAGGTGATGTTCTTCGCGGGTCTGTTCGCGATCTACTTCACTCTCAAGTCGACGTCCCCCGATCTGTGGGCCGCCGAGACGCAGCACTTGAACATCCCGTACGCGGCAGTGAACACCACGATCCTGGTGCTGAGCTCCTTCACCTGCCAGTTCGGCGTCTTCGCCGCCGAGCGTCTCCAGCCGCGCCGCACGGGACGCCCCTTCCAGTTCTGGAAGTGGGGAATGGTGGAGTGGTTCGCCCTCTCCTACATCATGGGCGCCATCTTCGTCTCCGGCCAGGTGCTCGAGTACGCCACGCTCGTCTCCGAGGGCATCTCGCTCGACGCCAACGCCTACGGCTCCGCCTTCTATCTGACGACCGGCTTCCACGCCCTCCACGTCACCGGCGGCCTCATCGCCTTCCTGCTCGTCATCGGCCGCGCCTTCGCGGTCAAGACCTTCGGCCACAAAGAGGCCACGAGCGCCATCGTCGTGTCGTACTACTGGCACTTCGTCGACGTCGTGTGGATCGGACTGTTCGCGGTCATCTACATCATCCGATAGATCAACAGGAGCTGACCCCACCTCATGCGTCCCCGCGTTCCCGGCACCCGGAAGTCCAGCGCTGCAGCGCCTTCGCGTAACACGAAGGCCGCGCGCAAGACCGGCCGCCGCCACCCGCTCGCCACTGTCGCCCTCCTCGCCATCGGCCTCGGCCTGACCGGCGGAGCGTACGCCGCCTTCACGACCACGACGGCCTCGGCCGACACCCCGCAGGCGCAGACCGCGACCTCGTCGTCGGTCGCCCAGGGCGAGAAGCTCTTCCAGGCCAACTGCGCCACCTGCCACGGCATGGACGCGCAGGGCACGGTCAACGCCCCGTCGCTCATCGGCGTCGGCGCCGCCGCGGTCGACTTCCAGGTCGGCACCGGCCGCATGCCCATGCAGATGCAGGGCCCGCAGGCCCAGGAGAAGCCGGTCCAGTTCTCGAACGAAGAGGTCGCGGCCCTGGCCGACTACGTCGCCTCCCTCGCTCCCGGCCCGTCGATCCCCGAGCAGAAGTACCTCGACGGCAAGGGCAACGCCGCCAACGGCGCCGAGCTCTTCCGGATCAACTGCGCGATGTGCCACAACGTCGCCGGCGCCGGTGGAGCCCTCACGGAGGGCAAGTACGCCCCGCCGCTCACCGGTGTGAGCGCCAAGCACATCTACGAGGCCATGATCACCGGCCCGCAGAACATGCCGGTGTTCAACGACCTGAACATCTCGCCCCAGGGCAAGGCCGACATCATCACCTACCTCAAGTACATCCAGAACAACCCGTCCCCCGGCGGCTTCGAGCTCGGCTCGCTCGGCCCGGTGGCCGAGGGACTCTTCCTCTGGATCTTCGGTCTGGGCGCCATCGTCGCGCTGACCGTGTGGATCACGGCGAAGTCCAACTGACCGTTCTGTCGTACTTGTAGAAGCACAGCGTAAGAAGGAGAACAATGGCACAGGACGAGAACGGCGGTCACGAGCTGACGCCAGCCAGTTCGTCGGCCGTCGACGTGCACCGGACCGGCGACCCCGGGACGGCGGTGATCATCCGCGACGCCGTGGAGAACCCCGGCTTCCCGCCGCACCGGCCCCGGGTGACCGACCTCGACCCCCGGAAGGAGCGCCGCGCCGAGCGCACGGTCTACACGCTCTTCTACCTGTCGATCGCGGGCTCCGTCTGGGCGGTCGCCGCCTACATGGCTTTCCCGATCAACGACAGCGACCCGGGCTCGGTCCGCCTGAACAACCTGTTCATCGGCCTCGGCATCGCCCTGGCCCTCCTCGCGATCGGCATCGGCGCCGTGCACTGGGGCAAGGCCCTCATGCACGAGAAGGAGGGCGTCGACCTCCGTCACTCGGTGCGCGGCTCGGAGCAGACCACCGCGCGCGCCGCGGAGATCTTCCGCCAGGCCGACGAGGAGTCGGGCTTCAACCGCCGCGTCCTGATCCGCAACAGCCTCATCGGCGCGCTGATCGCCTTCCCGCTGCCCGGCGTCATCCTGTTCCGCGGTCTCGCACCCCAGGGCGTGGACCCGGCCGAGCTGCTGTCCCAGACCATGTGGGCCAAGGGCGTCCGCCTCACCCGCGACCCCTCCGGCACCCCGATCAAGGCGTCCGACGTCACGCTCGGCAGCGCCTTCCACGTCATCCCCGAGGGCCTCAACGACGCCCCCGACATGCTGGAGCAGAAGGCCAAGGCGGCCGTCCTGCTCATGCGCCTCAAGCCCGAGGACCTGCACGTGTCCAAGGGCCGCGAGAACTGGAACTACGACGGCATCGTCGCCTACTCCAAGATCTGCACGCACGTCGGGTGCCCCGTCGCCCTCTACGAGCAGCAGACCCACCACCTGCTGTGCCCGTGCCACCAGTCGCAGTTCGACATCACGCACGAGGCGCAGGTCATCTTCGGACCGGCGAAGCGGCCACTGCCGCAGCTGCCGATCACCGTTGACGCCGACGGTTACCTGGTCGCCCGCAGCGACTTCCACGAGCCCGTCGGCCCGAGTTTCTGGGAGCGTCATTGAGCACCTCGACCGCCGCGGCCCCCGCGGCACCCACCACGGCCAAGAGCGGCGGCTTCACCGCTGCCGCCGCCAACTACATCGAGGACCGCACCAGCATCTCGGGCGCGGTCAAGGAGTTCGGTCGCAAGATCTTCCCCGACCACTGGTCGTTCCTGCTCGGTGAGGTCGCCCTCTACAGCTTCATCGTCATCCTGCTGACCGGGACGTTCCTGACGTTCTTCTTCCAGGCGTCGATGGCGGAGGTCGTCTACAACGGCTCGTACGTCCCGCTCAAGGGCATCCACATGTCCGCGGCGATGGAGTCCACCCTCAACATCTCGTTCGAGGTGCGCGGCGGCCTGCTGGTGCGCCAGATCCACCACTGGTCGGCGCTGCTGTTCGTGGCCGCGATCGGCCTGCACATGCTCCGCATCTTCTTCACGGGCGCCTTCCGCAAGCCGCGCGAGCTCAACTGGGTGATCGGCTTCACGCTGTTCATCCTGGCGATGGCCGAGGGCTTCACGGGCTACTCCCTCCCGGACGACCTGCTCTCGGGCAACGGCCTCCGGATCATCGACGGCCTCATCAAGGGCCTGCCGGTGGTCGGCACCTGGATCTCGTTCCTGCTCTTCGGCGGCGAGTTCCCGGGCACGGCGATCGTCGGACGCCTCTACACGCTGCACATCCTGCTGCTGCCCGCGCTGGTGGTCGCGTTCATCGCGCTGCACCTCGTGTTCGTGGTCGTGCACAAGCACACCCAGTACGCGGCCCCCGGCCGCACGCAGGGCAACGTCGTCGGCTACCCGGTCCTCCCGGTGTACGCGGCGAAGGCCGGCGGCTTCTTCTTCATCGTGTTCGGTGTCGTCGCGCTCATGGCGTCGCTCTTCACCATCAACCCGATCTGGAACTACGGCCCGTACGACCCCTCCCCCGTGTCCGCCGGCACCCAGCCGGACTGGTACATCGGCTTCGCGGACGGCGCGCTGCGCCTCGTCCCGCCGGGCTGGGAGTTCGTCTGGCTCAACCGCACCTGGTCGTTCAACATCATCGTCCCGGTCGCCATCCTCGGTCTCTTCATCGTGACCGTGATGATCTACCCCTTCATCGAGGCGTGGATCACCGGCGACAAGCGCGAGCACCACATCCTGGACCGTCCGCGCAACGCGGCCACCCGCACGGCCATCGGCGCCGCCGGCGTGACCTTCTACGCGGTGTTCTGGGCTGCGGCGTCGTCGGACATCATCGCGACGCACTTCAAGCTCACGATGGAGGGCGTCATCCACACCCTCCAGGCGCTGCTGTTCGTCGGCCCGGTGGTCGCGTACTTCCTCACCAAGCGCATCTGCCTGGCGCTGCAGAAGAAGGACCGCTCGATCGCGCTGCACGGTTACGAGACCGGCCGCATCGTGAAGCTCCCCGGCGGCGAGTTCATCGAGGTGCACGAGCAGCTGAGCGACTACGAGCGCTGGCGCCTGGTGAGCTACGAGGCCTACGAGCCGCTGATGATCCGCCCGAACAAGCGCGGCAAGATCACCGCCGGCACCCGGATGCGCGCGAGCCTGTCCCGCTGGTTCTTCGAGGACCGCCTGGTCCCGCCGACCCGCGGCGAGCTCGAGTCGGACCACGGCCACCACTGATCCCTCGCTGATCTCCCGTGAGAGCGCCGGTGCAGCTTCTGCACCGGCGCTTTCGCGTATCCGCGTCCGCTCGCTCCCGATCGTCCTGGAGGCCCCTGTGACCGACCTGACCCGCCTGGCGTCCTGGCTGCGCTGCCCCGTCTGCGAGCTCGACCTGGAGCCGGTCGACCGCCTCACGCTGGGCTGCGCGAACGGGCACCGTCACGACGTCAACAAGCGCGGCTACGTGTCCCTCCTCGGCGGCGGGAGCAAGTTCGCCGGCGACACGGCCGAGATGCTGGACGCGCGCGACATGGTGCTGGAGGGCGGGGCCTACGCGCCGATCGCCACAGCCCTGGCGGCCGCCGTCGCGCCGGCCGCGCACGTCCTCGACGCGGGCGCCGGCACCGGCTACTACCTGCGCGCCGTCCTGGCCGCCTCCTCGGGAGCAGCCGGCCTCGCCATGGACCTCTCCCCCACCGCGGTGGCCCGCGCCGTGCGCTCGTCGCCGGATGTCGACGGTCTGGTGGCAGACACCTGGCGACCGCTCCCCGTGCGCTCGCACCGGG
The DNA here is from genome assembly GCF_013410375.1 of Leifsonia shinshuensis. Classification (NCBI taxonomy): domain Bacteria; kingdom Bacillati; phylum Actinomycetota; class Actinomycetes; order Micrococcales; family Microbacteriaceae; genus Leifsonia; species Leifsonia shinshuensis. Next base: position 2,069,490 of record NZ_JACCFL010000001.1, on the reverse strand, counting down.
CGGACGCGGTGCTGGACGTGTTCGCGCCCCGCAACCTGCCCGAGTTCCACCGCGTCCTCCGCCCGGGCGGCACGCTCGCCGTGGTGGTCCCGCGCGCCGAGCACCTGGCGTCGCTCCGGGAGGCCGGCACCATGCTCGACATCCCCACCGACAAAGCGGAGGACGTCATCGCCTCCGCAGACGCGCTGTACGCCCCGCTGGCGCGCGAACACGTCGCCTACGACCTCGCGCTCGATGACACACTTCGGCTCGCTCTGGCGGGCATGGGACCGTCGGCCCGCCACGCCGCGGCGTCCCCCGCCGAGGCGACTGAGACGACGGTCTCCGTCGACGTCCTCACCTTCACGCCGCGCTGAGACGACCCCGCGACCCTCGTGCGTGCATCCGCCTGGCAGAACACGCCGTCACGACGGCCGCCTGCGCGGCATGTCCTGCCATCTCGTTGGCGAGAGGGGTCGCAACTCGCCGCTATCGTGGCGACATAGCGGCGTGTTGCGACCCCTGTGGGCCGCGCGTCCGCCGCGGGACGCGTGCGGGATGCAGCGAGGGCCGCCTCCCAGCGGGAGACGGCCCTCAGACTGTGCGTGAGCGCTCAGCGGGCGAAGTAGCCGCGGTAGTACTCGTAGACCCAGCCGACGATGCAGACGAGGCTGAACGCCGCGCCGATGAAGCAGATCCAGAAGCCGACCGCGAGGCCCAGGATGACCAGCGCGGCGCCGGTCGCGAGGGCGACGGGCCACCAGCTCCACGGGGAGAAGTGGCCGAGCTCGGGGTCGCCGTCGTCGATGTTCGCGTCGAGGCGGTCCTCCGGCAGCTCACCGCCCTGGGCGGAGTGCGAGCGGCCGACGTAGAACGCGATGAAGGCGGCCAGGATGGCGCTCAGCGTCAGCGCCACGGTGCCGACCCACTCGACCTTCATGTGCATCGGGTCGAGCAGGCTCCACAGCGTGTAGACGATCGCCGAGAGGATGAAGAAGACCGAGAGGATCCAGAAGAGGATGGAATTGGCTCTCATGGGTTCACTTGACCTTGTCGTTCGAGAGATCGAGCACGGGAGCGTCCGGGGCGTCCTTGCCGCCGCCGATACCGATCGGGATGCCGGCCTCGGGGTGGTTGAGGTCGAACGCCGGCGACTCGGAGCGGATGCGCGGGATCGAGGTGAAGTTGTGCCGCGGCGGCGGGCAGGAGGTCGCCCACTCGAGCGAGCGGCCGTAGCCCCACGGGTCGTTGACCGTCACCTTGGGGGCGTTACGCGCCGTCAGGTAGACGTTCACGAAGAACGGGATCATCGAGACGGCCAGGATGCCGGCGCCGATCGAGGAGACCTGGTTCATCCAGGTGAAGCCGTCCGACGGCAGGTACGTCGCGTACCGGCGGGGCATGCCGACGACGCCCAGCCAGTGCTGGATGAGGAACGTCGTGTGGAAGCCGATGAACAGCAGCCAGAAGTGCCACTTGCCGAGACGGTCGTTGAGCATCTTGCCCGTCCACTTCGGCCACCAGAAGTAGAAGCCGGCGAACATCGCGAAGACGACGGTGCCGAACACCACGTAGTGGAAGTGCGCGACGACGAAGTAGGTGTCGGACACGTGGAAGTCGAGCGGCGGGGACGCCAGGATGACGCCGGTGAGACCACCGAAGGTGAAGGTGATCAGGAAGCCGATCGACCACAGCATCGGGGACTCGAAGGTCAGCGAGCCGCGCCACATCGTGCCGATCCAGTTGAAGATCTTCACGCCCGTCGGGACCGCGATGAGCATCGTCATCAGCGAGAACCACGGCAGCAGGACCGAGCCGGTCACGTACATGTGGTGCGCCCACACGGTGACGGACAGGGCCGCGATCGCGATCGTCGCGTAGATGAGGGTCTTGTACCCGAAGATCGGCTTGCGGCTGAACACCGGGAAGATCTCCGACACGATGCCGAAGAACGGCAGCGCGATGATGTACACCTCGGGGTGGCCGAAGAACCAGAACAAGTGCTGCCAGAGCAGCGCCCCGCCGTTCGCGGCGTCGTAGATGTGCGCGTCGAACACGCGGTCGGCGGCGAGGGCGAAGAGCGCGGCGGCCAGCACCGGGAAGGCCATCAGCACGAGGATCGACGTCACCAGGGTGTTCCAGGTGAAGATCGGCATGCGGAACATGGTCATGCCCGGGGCGCGCATCGTGATGATGGTCGTGATGAAGTTGACCGCGCCGAGGATGGTGCCGAAGCCGGACAGGCCGAGGCCCAGCACCCAGAGGTTGCCGCCGATCCCTGGTGAGAAGGTCGTGCTCGACAGCGGCGCGTACGCGAACCAGCCGAACGAGGCCGCGCCCTGCGGGGTGAGGAACCCGGCGACCGCGATCAGCGATCCGAACGAGTAGAACCAGTAGGCCAGAGCGTTCAGACGCGGGAACGCCACGTCGGGCGCGCCGATCTGCAGCGGCATGAGCACGTTGGCGAAGCCCGCGAAGAGCGGCGTCGCGAACATCAGCAGCATGATCGTGCCGTGCATCGTGAAGAGCTGGTTGTACTGCTCCTTGGTCTGCACCACCGCGAGCCCCGGCTCGAAGAGCTGGGCGCGGATGATGAGCGCCATCACGCCGCCGATGAGGAAGTAGATGAAGGACGAGATCAGGTACATGTACCCGATCGTCTTGTGGTCCGTCGACGTGATGTAGTTCACGAGGATGTTGCCCTTGCGCTCCACCCCGTTCGCGGTGAGGAGGGTGGGCTTCGGAGCGGGCGCGGTGGTCGCCCCGGGCGCCGGTGCTGTCGTCGTCATGCGTGTGTCCTACTCGTTGCCGGAATCACTTGTTGCCCGTGGGGGCGCCCGTGCCGGGCAGGTTGTTGTTGCGGTCGTACTCCGACCCGAGCTGGCCCTCGAAGCCCTTGTCGCGGAGCGACTGGATGTGGGCGTCGTACTCGCTCTGCGACACGATCTTCACATTGAAGAGCATCGCCGAGTGGTACTCGCCGCAGAGCTCGGCGCACTTGCCGACGAAGGTGCCCGTGCGGCCGGTGGTCGAGAAGTACATGTAGTTGGTCTTGCCCGGGATGACGTCCTTCTTGTACAGGAAGGCCGGCACCCAGAAGGAGTGGATCACGTCGCGCGAGTCGAGCTGGACGGTGATCTTCTTGTTCTCCGGCAGGTAGAGCGTGGGGATCTCGCTCTCCTGGACCGAACCGGGGGTGGCGTTCGTGTCGCTCGGCTGGGCCTGGATGCCCGGGTCGTACACGTTGTCGGTGACGTAGTTGAAGTCCCACGCCCACTGCTTGGCGTACACCTGGATCTTGAGGTCGGGGTGCGCGTACGGCTGCTCGATGGCGTTCTGGTCGCGCGCCGTGAAGGCGAAGAAGCCGAGGACCAGGATGAGCGGCACGATCGTGTAGAAGATCTCGATCGGCATGTTGTAGCGCAGCTGCACCGGCAGGCCGGTCTGTCCCTTGCGGCGGCGGTACACGACGACCGCCCAGAGGATGAGCCCCCAGACGACGATGCCGACGATGAGCAGAACGATCCAGCTGGTCACCCAGAGGCCGCTGATGCGGTCGGTGTGGTTGGTGACGGGCTGCTCGCCCTCGACGAAGCCCGGCAGGAAGCCGTGGAGCTGGGCCTGCGTGCAGCCCGCGAGGACGATAGCGAGTGTCGCTGCGATCGGGATTGCAACCCATCGGAAACGGCGATTGTGACGCACCGGTGACCTTTCGAGAGACTCGGGGACAGTTCACATGCAACTGTATGTGGCGTTCTCTACCCTACTCCGCCGGACACCCTGATTCGAACACAAAGGGCCGCCCACAAGGGGCGGCCCAGAGTTGATTTCTGTGTTATAGAACGCTCAGTGGAACGAGTCTCCGCAGGCGCAGGAGCCCGTCGCGTTGGGGTTGTCGATCGTGAATCCCTGCTTCTGGATGGTGTCCTCGAAGTCGATGGTGGCGCCGTCCAGGTAGGGGACGCTCATCTTGTCGACGATGACCTCCACCCCGTCGAAGTCGACGGTCGCGTCCCCGTCGAGCATGCGCTCGTCGAAGTACAGCTGGTAGATCAGCCCCGAGCAGCCGCCGGGCTGGACGGCGACGCGCAGACGCAGGTCGTCGCGGCCCTCCTGCTCGAGCAGGCTCTTGACCTTGCCCGCCGCATTGTCGGTCAGGCCGACGCCGTGGGCCTTGGTCGCGGTCAGCGCTGTGTCGGTCATGGGACTCCTCACACGTGGTTCAGGATTCGGATTACGAAAGCTGGGTCGATTGTACGTCCCATTCCCGCGAGATCGCTCAGTTCCGCGCATCCAGCCGGGCGAGCAGCAGCGCCTCGGCGAGAATCGCCCGCTTGAACACCCCGAGATGGAGCGACTCGTTCGGGCTGTGGGCGCGCGTGTCCGGGTCCTCGACGCCGGTGACCAGGATCTGCGCCTCCGGGAACTCGCGCACGAGATCGGCGATGAACGGGATGGACCCACCGACGCCGGTCTCCACCGCTTCCCTGCCCCAGGCGTCGGTCATCGCGCGCTTGGCCTCGGTCGCCGCCCAGCCCGCCGTGTCGACCAGGAACGCGTCCCCGGTGTCGACGTCGCTGATCTCGATGTGCGCGCCGAAGGGGGCGTGCGCGCGCAGGTGCCGCTCCAGGGCCGCGTACGCCTCGGACGCCGGCTGACCGGGCGCCACCCGGGCGCTCAGCCGCACGGCGACGCTCGGGAGGAGGGTGTTGGAGGCGTCGACGACGCTCGGGGCATCGATGCCGGTGATCGTGACGGTCGGCTGCGACCACATCCGGGACAGGATCGGACCGGTCCCGATCGGGGTCACACCGGGGAGCAGGGCGGCCTCCTCGCGGAACTGCTCCTCGCTCAGCGCCGGCGGCTCCGCGGCGTCGTCGTGCGACCGCATCCCCTCGACCGCGACGGACCCGTTCTCGTCGTGCAGCGTCGCCAGCAGGGCGACCAGAGCGAGCATCGCGTCGGGCGCCGCCCCGCCGTACATGCCGGAGTGCGAGGCGTGCTCGAGCGTCGACACCGTGAGCTTGAAGGTCACGTTGCCGCGCAGCGACACGGTGAGGGCGGGCGTGTCGATGTCGACGTTGTCGGAGTCGGCGACCACGATCACGTCGGCGGCGAGCGCCGTCTTGTTCTGCTCCAGGAAGTTCGCGAACGAGCGCGAGCCGAACTCCTCCTCGCCCTCGATGAAGACGGCGAGGCCGAGGTCGAAGTCGGGGCCGAGGGCCTCCACGAGCGCCCGGACGCTCGCGACGTGGGCCATCACGCCGGCCTTGTCGTCCGCGGCGCCGCGGCCGTAGAGCCGGTCGCCGCGCACCGTCGGCTCGAACGGCGGGGTGTCCCAATTCTCGGCGTCGCCCTGCGGCTGCACGTCGTGGTGGGCGTAGAGCAGGACGGTCGGCCGGCCGTTCTTCGCCGCGCGCGTGGCGAGCACCGCCGGCTGCCCCAGAGTCTCCCCCGCGCCGGTCGACGGGCCGGAGATCGGCGCCTGCTTGATCTCGACGCTCTCGAACGCGCCGGTGCCGCGCAGCAGCTCCGCCACCGCCTCCGCGCTCGCGCGGACGTTCGCCGGGTCGTAGGCGGTCCACGAGACCGAGGGGATGCGAACGAGGCGCGAGAGCTCGGCGATCGCCGACGGGATGCCGGTCTCGACGGAGGCGCGGATGCGCTCCTCCACCTCCGGGCTGTCCCCGGCTGCGGATCGGCCGGAAGGAGTCTGCTGGGTGTCTGTCATGCGGGTAATCTTAAACGGACCCCGGAACGAAGGCTCGAGCTTTGGCGAAACGACAGAACCCGGCGGCCGAGGCGCAGACGCCCGCCGCCGAGACCCCCGAACAGACCGCTGCACGGCTGCAGGGCAAGGGCGCCCCGACGCCCACCCGCCGCGAGCAGGAGGCGGCGCGCAAGCGACCGCTGGTGCCCACCGACCGCAAGGAGGCGGCCAAGGCGGCGCGCGCGCACCAGGCCGAGGCGCGCGAGAAGGCCCGCGTCGGCATGGCGGCGGGCGACGAGCGCTACCTGACCGCGCGCGACCGCGGCCCGCAGCGCCGGTACGTGCGCGACTACGTCGACGCCCGGTTCAGCATCGGCGAGTTCCTGATCCCGGTCATGCTGCTCGTGATCGTGCTCAGCTTCCTGCCGTGGGCCTTCATGCAGGTCTGGGGCCTGGTGGCCCTGTGGGCGTTCTTCCTCATCGCCGTGATCGACTGCATCGTCCTCGGCCTCGTCGTGACCAGGAAGGTCGGCGACAAGTTCGGCAAGACCAAGGTGGAGCGCGGGCTCAAGTGGTACGCCGCCATGCGCGCGCTGCAGCTGCGCGTCATGCGCCTGCCGAAGCCGCAGGTCAAGCGCGGCCAGTACCCCGCCTGACGTGACGATCGTCGCAGCGGCGGACGGCTCCGCCCTCGGTAATCCCGGCCCTGCGGGCTGGTCCTGGTACGTCGACGACGATCGCTGGTCGGCGGGCGGCTGGCCGCACGGCACCAACAACATGGGCGAGCTCATGGCGGTCATCGACCTCCTGGAGTCGACCGCCCACGTGGACGACGACCTGCGCATCCTGTGCGACAGCCAGTACGTGATCAACTCGGTGACCAAGTGGATGCCGGGCTGGAAGCGCAAGGGCTGGCGCAAGTCGGACGGCTCCCCTGTGCTCAACCGGGAGCTGCTGGAGCGCCTCGACCGGGCGCTGCACGGCCGCTCCTACACCTTCGAGTGGGTCAAGGGGCACGCCGGCCACGATCTGAACGAGGCGGCCGATCAGCGCGCCCGCGCCGCCGCCACCGCGTACCGCGACGGCGACCCGATCCCGATCGGCCCCGGCTGGCCGGGGGCTGCGGTGCACGAGCCGGCGCCCGCCGTGGCCGAGCCCGCCGCGCCCTCGGCCCCGGCGGCCGAGACGGTCGAGCTCGACCTCTTCGACGACCTGCTCACGGCGTCGGAGTCCGACGAGGACGTCGTGAAGCGACTGGAGCGCGAGCTCGTCGAGCCCGCCGTCCGCGCGGACTCCGCCCGGGTGGCCGCGCTGCTGCACCCCGACTTCGAGGAGATCGGCCGCTCCGGCCGGCTGTGGGGCCGCGACGCGATCCTGGAGGCGCTGGCCGAGGAGGACGCCCCCGCGGCCGAGCTCGCGGTGCTCGGCACCGAGCGGATCGGCGCGGACGCCATCCTGCTCACGGCGCGCACGGTGGACGACCGCGGCGCCAGCCTGCGCAGCTCGCTGTGGCTGCGCGTCGGCGGCCGCTGGCGCCTACGCTTCCACCAGGGCACGCCGGAGGCGTAGCAGCCCGCGGTTGATCTGCCGGGCCCAGAGCGGGCCGCGGTAGAGGAATGCGGTGTAGCCCTGCACCAGCGTGGCGCCCGCGTCGAGGCGCTGCTGCACGTCCTCCGCGGTCTCCACGCCGCCGACCGAGATCACGCAGAGCTCGGCGGGCACGTGCGCGCGGATGAGGCGCAGCACCTCCAGCGAACGGGCGGCGAGCGGTGCGCCCGAGAGCCCGCCGGCGCCGGCGGCGTCGACCACGGCGGGGTCCGTCACCAGGCCGTCGCGGGAGATCGTGGTGTTCGTCGCGATGATCCCGGCGAGGCCCAGCTCGACGGCCAGGCCCGCGATCTTCTCGACCTGCTCGTCGGTGAGGTCGGGCGCGATCTTGACCAGCAGCGGGGTCGCGCCGGCGACCGCCTTCACGGCGGACAGCAGCGGCGCGAGCAGCTCCAGCTCCTGAAGGCCGCGCAGGCCCGGCGTGTTCGGCGAGCTGACGTTGACGACCAGGTAGTCGGCGACCGGCGCGAGCGCGCGGGCGCTGGTCAGGTAGTCCTGGGTGGCGTCCTCGACGGCGACCACCCGGCTCTTGCCAATGTTCACGCCCAGCACCGGACGGTGCGCCGCCCTGCGTACGCGGAGCAGGCGGTTGGCGGCGTCCCCCGCGCCGTGGTTGTTGAAGCCCATCCGGTTGATGACGGCGCGGTCCGGGATGAGCCGGAACAGCCGCGGCCGGTCGTTGCCGGGCTGCGGGAGGGCGGTGATCGTGCCCACCTCGACGTGCCCGAATCCCAGGTCGCCGAGGCCGAGGACCGCTTCGCCGTCCTTGTCGAAGCCGGCGGCGACGCCGAACGGCGACGCGAACCGCAGGCCGAGCGCCTCGACCGCCAGCGACGGGTCCGGGGCGGTGAACCGGCGGACGAGGCCGCCGAGCCCGAGGGCGGGAAGGGCCCGGATCACCAGGAAGGCGAGATGGTGCGCGCGCTCCGGGTCGAGTTTCGACAGGACGAGGGAGAAGAGTGTGCGATACATGCCGCTACGAGAATAGCGCGCGCGGTGGAGCTCAGGGCGGCGCGGAGCGACGCCGCGACCCCAGCGCCGCGCGGTGGAGCTCAAGGGCGGCGCGGAGCGACGGCGCGACCCCAGCGCCGAGGGAGCCTGCGACCGAGGACCGAGCCTGCGACCGAGGACCGGGCCTGCGACCGAGGTTGTAGAAACAGCGTCAGGCCTGGACGTCCGCCGGCTCGCCGTAGTGCTCGACGCGGAGCTGCTGGATCGCCGCCTCGAAGTCCTCCAGCGAGTCGAACGCCTGGTAGACGCTCGCGAAGCGCAGGTAGGCGACCTCGTCGAGCTCGCGGAGCTCGGGGAGGATCGCGAGGCCGATGTCGTTGGCCTCGATCTGGGAGGCGCCGGTGGAGCGGATGGTCTCCTCCACCTTCTGCGCCAGCACCGCGAGGTCGGAGTCGGTCACCGGGCGGCCCTGGCAGGCCTTGCGGACGCCGAGCACGATCTTCTCGCGGCTGAACGGCTCGACCACCCCGCTGCGCTTGATCACGCTGAGGCTCGCGGTCTCCGTGGTGGAGAAGCGCCGGCCGCACTCCGGGCACTGCCTGCGGCGCCGGATCGAGAGCCCGTCGTCGCTCGTGCGGGAGTCGATGACGCGGGAGTCGGGGTGGCGGCAGAAGGGGCAGTACATGAGGGGAATTCTAGCGGGGATTCACGGGAGGACGCCCGGAACGAGGGAGCCCGGGCGACCCGCGCCGCTCACTGAAACCGGATGGTGACCGCCTCGCCGTGCGCGGGCAGGTCCTCCGCCGACGACAGCGCGACGATGCGGTCGGCCACCGTCCGCAGGGCGTCCCGGTCGTAGCGGATCACCTGCTGCGGGCGCAGGAACGAGTACGCGCCGAGGCCGGGCGAGAACCGGGCCTGGCCGCCGGTCGGGAGCACGTGGTTCGAGCCGGCGAGGTAGTCGCCGAGGCTGACCGGGGCGCTCGGGCCGACGAAGATGGCGCCGGCGTTCTGGATGAGCGCGAGCAGGGCGTCCGGGTCGGCGGTCTGCAGTTCGAGGTGCTCCGGGCCGTAGGCGTTGCTGAACGCGGCCGCCGCGGCGAGGTCATCCACGAGCACGATCGCGGACTGCTGGCCCCCGAGCGCCGTGCGGACCCGCTCGGCGTGCTTGGTCGCGCCGACGAGCCTCTCCAGCTCGGCGGCGACGCGATCGGCGAAGGCCGGGCTGTCGGTGACCAGCAGGGAGGCGGCGGCCTCGTCGTGCTCGGCCTGGCTGACCAGGTCGGCGGCGACGAAGCGCGCGTCCGCGGTCTCGTCGGCGATCACCAGGATCTCGGTGGTGCCGGCCTCCGAGTCGATGCCGGCCTGGCCGCGCACGACGCGCTTGGCGGCGGCGACGTAGATGTTGCCCGGGCCGGTGATGACCTGGACCGGATCGAGGCCGATGTCCTCCACGCCCCAGGCGAGCGCGCCGATCGCGCCGGCGCCGCCCATCGCGTAGACCTCGTCGATGCCGAGCAGTCCGGCGGCGCCGAGGATGACCGGGTGCACAGCGCCGCCGAACGCGCGCTGCGGGGGGCTCGCCAGAGCCACGGAGGCGACGCCCGCGACCTGCGCGGGCACCGCGTTCATCACGACGCTCGACGGGTAGACGGCCTTGCCGCCCGGGACGTACAGCCCGGCGCGCTCCACCGGCTGCCAGCGCTGCACGATGGTGGCGCCCGGTCCGATCCGGGTCTCGGCGGGCGGAGGCACCTGCGCGGCGGTCGCCTCGCGGACGCGGACGATCGCCTCCTCCAGGGCGGCGCGCACATCGGCCGGCAGCGCCGTGACCGCGGCGGCGATCTCGGACGCCGGGACCCGCACCGAGGCGGGGGCGCCGCCGTCGAACGTCTCGGCCTGCTCGGCGAGCGCGGCCGCTCCCCTGGCCCGCACGTCGTCGATGAGCTCGGTCGCGACGCGCACGGCGACTTGGATGTCCACCACGGGACGAGGGACGAGGCGCTCGAAAGCGGCCCGGGTAGGCTGGACTCCGCGGAGATCGATGGTCTGCATCATGACCGGTCAAGCCTATCCGCACCACCCGCTCCGCCGAATCCCGAACCCTTTCGCGGAATTCCTCACCCCGAACGGCGCTTGATAACTCCGTATGACTGACGCGACCCCCGACCTCTCCGCCTTCCGGCAGGCGTTCCGCCGGCACGCCGCCGGTGTGGCGATCATCACGGCGCAGACCGCCGACGGCACGCCGGTCGGGTTCACCGCGACCTCGCTCGCGTCGCTCTCCGCCGTCCCGCCGCTGGCGACCTTCAACATGGCGCTGTCGGCGTCGAGCTGGCCGGCGATCGCGGAGACCGACCGGGTGATCATCCACATGCTCGGCGTGCGGAACAAGGGCGTCGCGGAGATCCTCTCGGCGGACAACACCCGCCGCTTCCTCGGCGACCACTGGCGCCGCGGGCCGCACGGCCTCCCGGTCATCAACGACGTCACCGCGTGGATGGTCGGCCGCATCGTCGACCGTTTCCCCGTGCACAACAGCGCCGTGGTCGTCGTGCAGATCGAGGAGGGCGAGCTCGGCGCCCCCGACGAGCCGCTGCTCTACCACGAGCGCCGCTACCACCGCCCCAGCGAACTGGACTGACCCCCCTCACATTCGTGCCGAATGTCGCGTTTGGCAGCGCCAAATTCGACATTCGGCACGAATGTGCGCGCCTACACGAGGCAGTTGGGGCCGAGGAGGCCTTTGAGCTCGCCGTAGAGGTCCGGCGACACCTTCACCGGCTTCGGGACCTCGAACACGCGCGCGACCTGGCCCTTGACCAGGCGGAGGCGCACCTCGCTGTCACCGGGGTGCCGGGAGAGCACCTCCGCGAGCGAGGCGACCGTGTCGGTCGTCGCGCGCTGGTCCGCCATTGTGATCATGAGGGTGCCCACGTCGTCGGCCTGGCCGAGGTCCGGGATCATCAGGCTGAACGCGTGCAGGTTCATCCCGTCGTCGCGCATGCTGACCCGCCCGCGGACGACGACGATCGAGTCGCCCTGCATCATCGGCGAGAACTCCTGGTACGCCTTGCCCATGAACATGACGGTCATCTCGCCGCCGAAGTCCTCGACCTGGATCATGCCGTACTGATTGCCGGAGGCCTTAGCCACGCGGTGCTGCACGCTCGTGACGAGCCCCGCGATGACGACCGTGTCCCCGTCCTGCACGCTGTCGGAGGCCAGGAGCTCGGCGATCGACGTGCTCGCCAGCTTGGCCAGCGGCAGCTCCAGCCCGGCCAGCGGATGGTCGGACACGTAGAGCCCCAGCATCTCGCGCTCGAAGGCGAGCTTGTCGCGCTTGACCCACTCCGGGCGGTCCGGGATGTGGTGCTGCGACTGGTTCGGCTCGTCGTCGCCCCAGAGGCTGTCGAAGTCGAAGCCGACGTCGCCGTTGGCCTCGCTGCGCTTGATCTTGACCGCGGACTCCACCGCGTCCTCGTGCACCTCCACGAGCGCGCGCCGGGTGTGGCCGAGCGAGTCGAACGCACCCGCCTTGATCAGCGACTCGACCGTGCGCTTGTTCGCCGCGTGGATCGGGACCTTGCCGAGGAAGTCGTGGAACGACTCGAACCGGCCCTTGGTCTCGCGGGCCTCCCGCACGCCCTCGACCACGTTCGCGCCGACGTTCCGCACCGCGCCCATGCCGAAGCGGATGTCCTCGCCGACCGCGGCGAAGTAGAGGTTGGACTCGTTGACGTCCGGCGGCAGGACCTTGATGCCCATCCGGCGGCACTCGTTGAGGTAGAGCGCCATCTTGTCCTTGGAGTCGCCGACGCTGGTCAGCAGCGCGGCCATGTACTCGGCCGGGTAGTGCGCCTTGAGGTAGGCCGTCCAGTAGGAGATGACACCGTACGCGGCGGAGTGCGCTTTGTTGAAGGCGTAGTCGGAGAACGGCAGCAGGATTTCCCACAGCTTGCCGACCGCCTCCATCGAGTAGCCGCGGTCCACCATGCCCTGCGAGAAGCCCTCGAACTGCTTGTCCAGCTCGGACTTCTTCTTCTTGCCCATCGCGCGGCGCAGGATGTCTGCTTGGCCGAGCGAGAACCCGGCGACCTTCTGCGCGATGGCCATGACCTGCTCCTGATAGATGATCAGGCCGTAGCTGGTCGAGAGGATGTCCTCCAGCGGCTCCGCCAGCTCCGGGTGGATCGGCGTGATGTCCTGCAGGTTGTTCTTGCGCAGCGCGTAGTTGGTGTGCGAGTTCGCGCCCATCGGGCCCGGCCGATACAGCGCGATGAGTGCCGAGATGTCCTCGAAGTTGTCCGGCTTCATCAGGCGCAGCAGTGAGCGCATCGGGCCACCGTCGAGCTGGAAGACGCCGAGAGTGTCACCGCGGGAGAGCAGCTCGTACGCACCGCGGTCGTCGAGCTCCAGGTCCTCCAGGACCAGGTTCTCGCCGCGGTTGTCGCGGATGTTGTCGAGCGCGTCGTTGATGATCGTCAGGTTGCGCAGGCCCAGGAAGTCCATCTTGATCAAGCCGAGCGACTCGCAGGCCGGATAGTCGAACTGCGTGACGATCTGGCCGTCCTGCTCGCGCTTCATGATCGGGATGACGTCGATCAGCGGGTCGGACGACATGATGACGCCCGCCGCGTGCACACCCCACTGACGCTTCAGGTTCTCGAGGCCGAGCGCGGTGTCGAAGACCGTCTTGGCCTCCGGGTCGCTCTCGACGACCGCGCGGATGTCGACGGCCTCCTTGTAGCGCGGGTGCTCCTTGTCGAAGATGCCCGTCAGCGGGATGTCCTTGCCCATCACGGGCGGCGGCATCGCCTTGGTGAGCTTCTCCCCCATCGAGAACGGGAAGCCGAGCACGCGGCCGGAGTCCTTGAGCGCCTGCTTGGCCTTGATGGTGCCGTAGGTGACGATCTGCGCGACGCGCTCCGAGCCGTACTTCTCGGTCACATACTTGATGACCTCGCCGCGGCGGCGGTCGTCGAAGTCGACGTCGAAGTCGGGCATGGAGACGCGGTCGGGGTTGAGGAAGCGCTCGAAGATCAGGCCGTGCCGCAGCGGGTCGAGGTCGGTGATCCGCATGGCGTAGGCGGCCATCGAGCCGGCGCCGGAGCCGCGGCCGGGGCCGACCCGGATGCCGTTGCGCTTCGACCAGTTGATGAAGTCGGCGACGACGAGGAAGTAGCCGGGGAAGCCCATCTGCGAGATGACGCCGATCTCGTAGTCGGCCTGCTTGCGGACCTCCTCGGTGATGCCGCCCGGGTAGCGCTCGTGGAGGCCCTTCTCGACCTCCTTGACGAACCAGCTCTGCTCGGTCTCGCCCTCCGGCACCGGGAAGCGCGGCATGTAGTTGGCCGCGGTGTCGAACTTCACGTCGACGCGCTCGGCGATCGCGAGGGTGTTGTCGCAGGCGTCCGGGTGGTCGCGGAAGAGCTGCCGCATCTCCTCAGGGGTCTTGAGGTAGAACTCGTCGGCGTCGAACTTGAACCGGTTGGGGTCGTCCAGCGTCGAGCCGGACTGCACGCAGAGCAGCGCCGCGTGGCTCTTGGCGTCGGCCGCGTGCGTGTAGTGCAGGTCGTTGGTCGCCACGAGCGGGAGGCCGAGCTCCTTGGCGAGCCGGATCAGGTCGCTCATGATGCGGCGCTCGATGCCGAGGCCGTGGTCCATGATCTCGGCGAAGAAGTTCTCGGCGCCGAAGATGTCGCGGAACTCGGCGGCCGCCTTCTTGGCCTCCTCGTACTGGCCGAGCCGCAGCCGGGTCTGCACCTCCCCGGACGGGCAGCCGGTGGTCGCGATGATGCCCTTCGAGTAGCGCTGGAGCAGCTCGCGGTCCATGCGCGGCTTGAAGTAGTAGCCCTCCATCGAGGCGTACGACGACAGCCGGAACAGGTTGTGCATGCCCTCGGTGGTCGCCGCGAGCATGGTCATGTGCGTGTAGGCGCCGGAGCCCGACACGTCGTCGCCGCCGCCGTCGCCCCAGCGCACGCGGGTCTTGTCGGTGCGGTGGGTGCGCGGGGTCAGGTAGGCCTCGGTGCCGATGATCGGCTTGATGCCGGCGTCCGTCGCCGTGCGCCAGAAGTCGAAGGCGCCGAACATGTTGCCGTGGTCGGTGATGGCCACCGCGGGCATGCCCTGCTCGACGGCCGCCTCGATGAGCGGCTTGACGCGTGCGGCCCCGTCGAGCATCGAGTACTCGCTGTGGACGTGGAGGTGGACGAAGGAGTCGGTCGGCACTATTGCTCCGGGTCGAGGTGAGGGCTTAAGACTACGTCGGACCTACGACGCCCGGAGCACGTCGAGAGCGTGTTGCAGATCCTCCGGGTAGGTCGTGGTGAAGGTCACCCACTCCCCCGTCGCCGGGTGCTCGAAGGCGAGCTGCACGGCGTGCAGCCACTGCCGCGTGAGGCCCAGCCGGGCCGACAGTGCGGGGTCCGCGCCGTACATCGCGTCGCCGACGCAGGGGTGCCGCTGGGCCGCCATGTGCACGCGGATCTGGTGGGTGCGCCCGGTCTCCAGGTGGATCTCCAGCAGGCTGGCCGCCGGGAACGCCTCGATGGTCTCGTAGTGGGTCACGGACGGCTTGCCGCCGGCGACGACCGCGAACTTCCAATCGCTGCGGGGGTGCCGGCCGATCGGCGCGTCGATGGTCCCGGTGAGCGGGTCGGGATGGCCCTGCACGACCGCGTGGTAGATCTTCTCCACCGTCCGGTCGTGGAAGGCGCGCTTGAGCACCGTGTAGGCGTGCTCGGACTTCGCCACGACCATCAGGCCGCTGGTCCCGGCGTCGAGACGGTGGACGATGCCCGCGCGCTCGGCGGCGCCGGAGGTCGAGATGCGGAACCCCGCCGCGGCCAGCGCGCCGAGGACGGTGGGGCCCTCCCAGCCGACCGACGGATGCGCGGCGACGCCGACCGGCTTGTCGATCACGACGATGTCGTCGTCGTCGTGCACGATGGTCAGCTCGGGCACCGCGATGGGCACGATGCGGGCCTCCTCGCGCGGCTGCCAGGAGACCTCGAGCCAGGAGCCGGCGGTCAGCCGGTCGGACTTGTCCGCCTCACGGCCGTCGATCGCGACGCCGCCGGCCTCGGCGATCTCGGCGGCGAAGCTCCGCGAGAAGCCTAGGAGCTTCGCGAGGCCCGCGTCGACGCGGGTGCCGTCGAGCCCGTCCGGGATGGGGAGGCTGCGGGACTCCATCAGGACTGCGGGTTCTTGTGCTCGTGCGCCTCGTCGACCGGGGCGGCGTCGTCCGCGATCGCGACCTCGTCCTCGGTCTCGGCGTCGTCCTCGGTCTCGGCTGCCTCCTCGGTCTCGGCTGCGGGCTGCCGCCCGTCGAGACCGATGCCGCGCAGCGTGATGATGAGGAACAGCACCATGCTCGAGACGATGGCGACGTCCGCGAGGTTGAAGATGGCGGGCAGCAGCGGGATCTGCAGGAAGTCCACGACGTGCCCGACGCCGAAGCCCGGCTCGCGGAAGAGCCGGTCGGTCAGGTTGCCGAGCAGTCCGCCGAGGAGGAGGCCGAAGAGCACGGCCCACGCCATCGAGCGGATGCGCGGGGCGTACCAGATGACGAAGCCGAGCACGCCGACGCCGACGATCGAGAAGATCCAGGTCGACCCGCTGCCGATGGAGAAGGCCGCGCCCGGGTTCTTGACGAAGTGGAACTGGAGGAGCTGTCCGAGGACCTCGACCTGCTGGCCCTCGTAGAGGTTCGAGACGACCAGGACCTTGGCGATCTGGTCCACGAGGTACACGCAGAGCGCGACCACGGCCAGGATCGCCAAGGCCCTGATGCTGACCTTGGCCCTCGAGGGGCTAGCCTCCAAAGCCCGGGAAGACCGGCGGCTGGGCGCCCTGGTCCTGGTTGCCCTCGGCGGAGCCGGCGGGGACCGGAGTCGGAGCGTTGCCGCCGAACGAGGTGGACTGGCTGTCGAGGTCGCGGAGCTGGCCCTCGATGTAGCCCTTCAGGCCCTGGCGGTAGTCGCGCTCGAAGCCGCGGAGCTCGTCGATGCGGCGCTCGAGGCCGGCGCGCTCCTGGTCGAGGGCGCTGATCTGGGCGCGCTGCTTGGACTCCGCCTCGGCGACGATGCGGGCGGCGGTGGCGTGCCCCTCCGCGATGAGCGCGTCGCGCTTCTCGACGCCCTCGCGGACGTGCTCCTCGTGCAGGCGGCGCGCCAGCTGGAGGAGGTTGTTGGTCGCGTTGGGGTCGTTCGCGTCGGTCGCACCGGCGGCGAAGCCTGCTGCGGCGCCTGCGGCGGCGGGGGCCGCTGCGGCCTGCTGCTTGGCCTGCGCGGCCTCCTGCTGCGCGGCGGCGAGGCGCTGCTTGAGGTCCTCGTTCTCCTGCTGGAGGCGCTTGAGCTCCGCGTTGTCGGCGGCGGCGGCCGGAGCGGCGGCGGCCGGGGCGGACCCGCCGCTGCGCTGCAGCTCCGCGATGCGCGAGTCAGCGGCCACGAGGCGCTGCTTGAGCTCGTCGCTCTCCTGGGTCAGTCGTCGGAGCTCGACGACGACCTCGTCGAGGAAGTCGTCGACCTCGTCCTGGTCGTAGCCCTCACGGAACTTCGTCGGTTGGAACCGCTTGTTGACTACATCTTCCGGAGTCAGCGCCATGGCAAGCCACCTTAGATCTTGAAAAGACGAACATTGAGTGCGTTCAGCCAACGCTAGCAAAGTGCACGGCGGGCGCGCACTCCGCCGCACTCCTGGTGCGTCGGCCTCGACCACATTACAACGGGACCGCAGCCGGTTCCCGCACGACGCTCGGCGGTCGTCAGGTGAAACTCAGGGTCACGTACAGCCCGATGATGACCACGAGCATGGTGAGACTCCAGCCAAAGTCGATCGCGACCGGCCCCATGGAGAGCGGCGGGATGATGCGGCGGAAGAAGCGGATCGGCGGGTCGGTGACGACGTAGGTGGACTCCGCGAGGACGAGCCCGAAGCCGCGCGGGCGCCACTGCCGCGCGAAGGTGCGCACCAGGTCGAGCACGAAGCGGGCCCAGAGCACGAAGAAGTAGATCAGGAGGACGTAGTAGAGCACGTTCGCGATGATCGAGACGACAAGCACCTCACCAGTATGAACGACCCGGCATGCGCGAAAGCGCACCGCCCGGCCGGGCGGTGCGCTTTCGGAGGAAACTGGGTCAGGCCTGCGCGAAGAAGGAGGCGTGGACGTCGGCGTCCTGGCCGCCGTGCTCGCCGGAGACCACGACGTGCGACGGCGAGAGCAGGAACACCTTCGGGGTCACCCGCTCGATCTTGCCGTAGAGGCCCTGCGAGAGGCCGCTGGCGAAGTCGATGAGGCGGCGGGCGTCGCCCTCGCTCATCTGCGACAGGTTGATGATCACCGGGATGCCCTCGCGGAAGGACTCGGCGATCGCCTGCGCGTCGCGGTACTGACGGGGGTGGACTGTGAGGATCTCGTTCATTTCCTGTACCGAAACATTCCGTGCGGTGGACGATTTGCGCAGCGGGGTCACCGGTGCGCGGCCGGCCACGGGAGCGACCGGTGCAGGGTGCGGGACGGGCTGGACCGGCGACGGTGCGGGAGCCTCGCGGCGCGGCTGGTGCTGCACCGGCTGGTGCTGCTCCTGGGGTTCGTCGAACTCCAGCTCCTCGTCGGCGAGGCCGAGGTAGACCATCGTCTTCTTCAGCGGGTTGGCCATGCGCTTCCTCCGTGTAGACCGGTGCGCCGACGCCTCGCACGCACTGAATGAACCTTCTTCCCTTTCGAGATTAACGAAGGCTCGGCCGATTCCCGGTAATGGCGGTGCCGATCCGAAGGTGTGTCGCACCGGCGGCGACGGCCTCGCGGTAGTCCTGCGACATGCCCGCCGAGATCGCGGCCGCGTCGGGCGCGAGCCTGCGCACGCGCTCGCTCGCGAGCCGCACGCGCTCGAACGCCCTGGCCGGCTCCTCGTCCAGCGGGGCGACCGCCATGACCCCGAGGAGGCGCAGTCCGCCGGCGGCGAGCACATGCTCGACCAGTGGCTCCAAGTCCCCGTCGGCGACGCCGCCGCGCCCCGGGTCGTCGGTCAGGTTCAGCTGCACGAACACGTCGAGGTCCGGGACGTCGTCCATCCTCAGCGCGTCCACCAGCGAGGGCCGGTCGACCGAGTGGATGACGCTCGCGTAGCGCCGCACCTGGCGCGCCTTCTTGCCCTGCAGCTGGCCGACGAAGTGCCAGCGCAGGTCGAGGTCGGCGAGCTCGGCCGCCTTCTCCTGCGCCTCCTGGTGGCGGTTCTCCCCCACATCGCGCACGCCGAGCGCCGCGAGGTCGCGGACGAGCGACGCCGGGTGGAACTTGGTCACCACGATCGTCGTCAGCTCCTCCGGCGAGCGGCCGGCGGCCCGGGCGGCGTCGGCGACGCCCTCCCGGACCGCGGCGAGCCGCTCGGCGAGCGGGCTACTTGAGGAAGTCGGGGATGTCGAGGTCGTCATTCTCGTCGTCGAACGCCGGGTCCTTCTGAGCGGTCTCGGTCACGGGCGCCTCGCCGGTGGCGTGCCACTCGGTGGCCGGCGCCGCGGTCTCGGTGTGCTCCACCGTCGCGGACGAGGCGATCGCCGGCTCCTCGGAGCCCGCCTCGACGAACGTGGAGCGGCGCGAGTCTGCCGCCGACGCCTGCACCGACTTCGGCTCGCCGCCGTCGAAGCCGGCGGCGATGACCGTGACGCGCACCTCGTCGCCGAGGGTGTCGTCGATGACCGCTCCGAAGATGATGTTGGCCTCGGGGTGGACGGCCTCCTGCACCAGGCGGGCGGCGTCGTTGATCTCGAAGATGCCGAGGTTGGAGCCGCCCTGGATGGAGAGCAGCACGCCGTGGGCGCCGTCGATGGAGGCCTCCAGCAGCGGGGAGGCGACCGCCAGTTCCGCGGCCTTGATGGCGCGGTCGGCGCCTCGCGAGGAGCCGATGCCCATGAGCGCGGAGCCCGCGCCCTGCATGACGGACTTCACGTCGGCGAAGTCGAGGTTGATCAGGCCGGGGGTGGTGATGAGGTCGGTGATGCCCTGCACACCGGCGAGGAGCACCTGGTCGGCGGTGGAGAACGCCTCCAGCATGCTGATGCCGCGGTCGCTGATCTCCAGCAGCCGGTCGTTGGGGACGACGATGAGGGTGTCGACCTCTTCCTTGAGCCGCTGCACGCCGGACTCGGCCTGCTGCTGGCGGCGCTTGCCCTCGAAGGAGAACGGCTTGGTGACGACACCGATGGTCAGCGCGCCGATGGACTTCGCGATGCGCGCGACGACCGGGGCGCCGCCGGTGCCGGTCCCGCCGCCCTCGCCCGCGGTGACGAAGACCATGTCGGCGCCCGCGAGCGCCTCCTCGATCTCCTCCGCGTGGTCCTCCGCCGCACGGCGGCCGACCTCGGGGTCGGCGCCGGCGCCGAGGCCGCGGGTGATCTCACGGCCGACGTCGAGCTTCACGTCGGCGTCGCTCATCAGCAGCGCCTGGGCGTCCGTGTTGATGGCGATGAACTCGACGCCGCGCAGGCCGAGCTCGATCATGCGGTTGACGGCGTTCACGCCGCCGCCGCCGATGCCGACGACCTTGATCACGGCGAGGTAGTTCTGGTTTGCTGTCACTTCCGGCCTCCACGGGAACCTTCAACCTCAAGTCGAGGTTTAAAGATATGCTGAGTATGCAATTCTCGATTCGACGGTAGAGGCGCAAAGGCCCCCTCCGCCGCAGTTCGCAGGCGTGTCGGCAAATGCGCCGTCCACGCGGTCATCCCGTCGTCACGCTGTGCGGCGACGAGACGTCGAAACGGCTCGCCTTGGGCGCGCCCTTGAGCAGCGCCGCGAGGTCCGCGGACTTGAGCGCGGAGTCCTCCGCGCTCCCCCAGACGACGGTCGCGCCGCCCTCACGCAGGGTGAACGAGACGTCGTCCTTGGTCTTCGCCGAGATGGTGTCCACCCGGCTCAGGACGTCGGCGGGCAGCGCCGACAGCACCGCGGCCGCCGCGGCGAAGCCGGAGTCCGCGTTCGCGTCGGCGGCCGCGCCGGTCGCCGCGATGATCGGGTAGCCGGCCGGCCGCGTCGCGCTGGACGAGATCGGCACCTTCGCCGCGTCCACCAGCACGAACGCGGAGCCCTGCTGGACGGCGCCGATGGGCTGACGCTCGACGATCCGCACGATCAGCGTGTCCGGCGGGTGGCTCTCCAGCGTGTAGCTGCGGATGAGCGGGAACGCGGCGAGGTCGCTGGAGATCGCGGCCTGGTCGAGCAGGGCGAGCGGCTTGCCGGCCTGGTCGCCGAGCTTGGCCGCGATCGCGGCGGCGTCGAGCCGCGACGCCCCGACGACCTGGATGTGCTTCAGGGCCAGCAGCGGCGAGAGCCCGACCAGGACGACGCCGAGCACCAGGGCGGCCGCGACGCCCGCGGCCCCCAGCCAGGCCATCCTTCGCCGGCGGGAGCGCTTGGTGAACCGGCGCACCTCGCCGCGCTCGACCCGCCTGCGCTCGGCCCGGGCGGCGCGCAGGGCCTTGGAGATCTCGCGGTTGCTCGGGACGCGCTCGGCGGCCGGCACGGGGTCGGTCGCGCGGGACGGCCGGGACGTCCCGGCGCGGGTCGGGTCGTCCGAGCGGACGATCGGGACGGGCTCGGTGAGCGTGCCGACGGGCGAGGCCGACTCGGCCCGGGCGGAGGCGCCGCCGCTCGTCTCCTGGCGCGCGGGCGCGGCCTCGGGCACGGACGGCGCCGCCTGCGCCTGCCGCGCGGCCGACCGGTCGAAACCCTGGGGACGCTTCACCGCCGGCTACTCCCGAACGTGACGGAGCGAGTCGAGGAGCTGCGGGACGATCCGGTAGACGTCGCCGCAGCCGAGCGTGATCACGAAGTCGCCCTCGCGCGCGATGCGCGCGGTGTGGTCGGCGGCCTCCTGCCAGTCCGCGATGAAGGCGACGTGCTCCGGGTGCTCGAACCGCTCGGCGACGAGCGCGCCGGTGACGCCGGGCTCGGGGTCCTCGCGGGCGCCGTAGACGTCGAGCACGACGGTCTCGTCCGCGTAGGTCTCCAGGGTCTCGGCGAACTCCTTCGCGAACAGCCGGGTGCGGCTGTAGAGGTGCGGCTGGTGGACGGCGATGATGCGGCCGTCGCCGACGACCGTGCGGGCGGCCGACAGCGCGGCGGCGACTTCGGTCGGGTGGTGGGCGTAGTCGTCGTAGACGCTCACGCCGCCGACGTTGCCGTGCAGCTCGAAGCGGCGCTCGGTGCCGCCGAACTCCGCGATCGCCGCCAGGGAGGCCGCCGGCTCGAAGCCGAGCCCGGTCAGGACCGCGAAGGCGCCCGCGGCGTTGATCGCGTTGTGCCGCCCCGGCACGCGCAGGCGGGCGGAGTACTCCGCGCCGGCGTAGGTCAGGGAGAAGGCGACCGGCCCGTCGGTGACGATCGAGTGGACGCGTACGTCGGCGTCCTGCGCCTCGCCGAAGGAGATCACGCGCTTCTCCGGGGCCACCTCGGCCAGGCGGCGGTGGACGTGCTGAGCGCCCGCGTCGTCCGAGGAGACGACCACGAACTCGTCCGCCTCGCGGGCGAAGGTCAGGAAGGCGTCCTCGAACGCCTCCAGCGAGCCGTAGTGGTCGAGGTGGTCGGGGTCGACGTTCGTGATGAGCGCCACCGCGGTGTCGTAGAGCAGGAACGAGCCGTCCGACTCGTCCGCCTCCACCACGAACAGCTCCCCGCTGCCGGCTTGCGAGCTCTTGCCGAGGGAGGCGATGACGCCGCCGTTGACGAAGCTCGGGTCCTCGCCGAGGCCGAGCAGGCCGGTGATGATCATGCCGGTGGAGGTGGTCTTGCCGTGCGCTCCGGCGACGGCGACCAGACGCTTCTTGTTGATCAGCCAGGCGAGCGCCTGCGAGCGGTGCAGCACCGGGATGCCGTTCGCCAGCGCGAGCTGGTACTCCGGGTTGTCCTGCCAGAGCGCTCCGGTCACCACGAGGGTGTCGGCGTCGCCGACGTTCGCGGCGTCGTGGCCGATGGCGATGGTGGCGCCGAGGGCGCGCAGCGCGTCGATGTTGGCCGAGTGGCGCACGTCGGAGCCGGTGACGGTGTGGCCGGACTCCAGGAAGAGCCGCGCGATGCCGCTCATGCCCGAGCCGCCGATGCCGACGAAGTGGAGACTGCCCAGCTCGTCGGGGATGGTGGCGTTGAGGTCGGGTTTGATCGTCACAGGTGCTGCTTTCGTTCCGCGAGTCGAGTTGATCAGGTTACAGGCTACGCGGCGAACCTCAGGATTCCTTCAGGGCACTCCGGATCAGGGCGACCATCCGGTCGGAGCCGTCGCGCACTCCGGTGATCGCGGCCTTGCGCGCCATCTCGTCCACTGCCGCACGGTCCGCCAGCAGCGGGAGCAGGCGGCCGTCGACCCACGCGGGCAGGAACTCGGCGTCGTCCACCAGGATGCCGCCGCCCGCCTGCACCACGCCCGCCGCGTTGAAGCGCTGCTCGCCGTTGCCGATCGGGAACGGCACGTACACCGCGGGGATGCCGAGGGCGGCGAACTCGCAGACGGTCGCGGCGCCGGCACGTGCGACGGCGAAGTCGGTCAGCGCGAAGGCGAGGTCCATCCGGTCGCAGTAGTCCAGCAGCCGGTAGTGCTCGATGCCCGGGTCGGTGAGCTCGCCGCGGCCGCCCTGGATGTGCAGCACCTGCCAGCCGGCCGCGGTCAGTTCTGCCGCGCGCTCGGCGATGGTCCCGTTGAGCCGCCGGGCGCCGAGCGAGCCTCCGGTGACCAGGAGGGTCGGGCGGTCGGCGGAGAGGCCGAACTCGGCCAGGGCCGCCGGGCGGGAGGCCTCCCTGTCGAGCTCCTCGATCTCGCGGCGCAACGGCATCCCGACGAAGCGAGCGTGCCGCAAAGGGGTGCCCTCGAACGCGACGCCCACCCACCGGGTGGAGCGCGCGCCGAGCCGGTTGGCGAGGCCGGGCCGGGCGTTCGCCTCGTGCAGCGCGTACGGCACGTGCGCCTTCCGGGCGGCGGAGTAGGCGGGCGCGGCCGCGTAGCCGCCGAAGCCGACCACGACGTCGATGCCGCGGTCGCGGATCAGGTCGGTCACCGTGCGCACGGCGCGCCGGTACTCGCCGGGGAAGCGGAGCGCCGCACCGTTCGGCCGGCGCGGGAACGGCAGCTTGGGGATGGTCGCGAGCTCGTAGCCGCGGTCGGGGACGAGGCGCGCCTCCAGCCCCTCCTTGGTACCCAGCACCAGGACCTCCGCGGACGGGTCGTCGCGGCGCAGCCGGTCGGCGACGGCGAGCAGCGGGTTGACGTGGCCGGCGGTCCCGCCGCCGGCCAGAAGGTAGCGGCTCACAGGGCGCTGCCCGTGACGCGGCGCGCGCCCCCTCCGCTGCGGGAGTTCCGGGCGTTCTGGCGGGCGAAGGACAGCACGATGCCGATTGCGATCATGGAACTGATCATCGCAGTACCTCCCGCAGAGATCAGTGGGAGCGGCACGCCGAGCACCGGGATGACGCCGAGCACGACCGCGATGTTCACGAACGCCTGGAAGATGAGCCACACCATGATCGCCGCGGTCGTGACACGCGGGAAGGTGTCGGTCGACGCGTGGATGATCCGCAGGAAGACGATCGCGAGCATCACGAACAGCAGGAGCACGACGACGGCGCCGATCAGGCCGAGCTCCTCGCCGATGATCGCGAAGATGAAGTCCGTGTCGGCGGCGGGCAGCCACGACCACTTCGAGTGCGAGTTGCCGAGGCCGACGCCGAACACGCCGCCGGACGCCAGCGCGTAGAAGCCGTTGTTGATCTGCCAGTTCACGTCCGGGTTCGCGGCGCTCGTGCCGCCGAAGAGCGCGGCGATGCGGCCCATCCGGCTGGCGCTCGACATCGCCACCACGACGGCCACGATGGCGACGCCCACGAGCCCGACGAACAGGTAGCGCAGCCGCACCCCGGCGAAGTAGAGGCCGCCGAGGACGAACGCCGACATGACGACGGTCGTGCCGAGGTCGCCGCCGAGCACGACGACGCCGATCGCCGTGCCCGCGATCGGGAGGACGGGGAGGGCGACGTGCCGCCAGTCGTCGAGCAGGTCCTGCTTGCGGGACAGGACGACGCCGAGCCAGATGACGAGCGCGATCTTGATCGCCTCGGACGGCTGCCCCACGAATCCGCCGATCCGGATCCAGTTGCGGTTGCCGCCGATCTCCACGCCGAGCGGCGTCACCAGCACGAGGAACTGCACGAAGCACGCGGCTCCGAGGATGAACCAGATCGAGCGCTTCCAGAACGTCGGCGGGATGCGCGAGACGATGAACATCAGCGGGAGGCCGATCAGGGCGTACATGCCCTGCGACCAGAACCGCGAGAAGAAGTTGTCGGTGTCGTTGTGCGACTCCACCGCAGACGACGAGAGCACCATGACCAGGCCGAACACCACCATGAAGAGGGTGATGCCGAGCAGCAGGAAGTAGTCCGAGGACTCGCTGTTCATCGCCCGGCCGAGCGAGATGCGCGCGGTGAGGCCGGAACGGGACCCGGCAGGCGGCTCTGCGTCCTGCGGCTCAGGCCCCCGGCGGACGCGAGGCGGGCTCGTCGTCATCCGCCCCACCTCCAAAGAACTCGTTGACGGCCGCCTGGAAGAGACGCCCGCGCTCTGCGTAGTCGGTGAACTGGTCCATCGACGCCGCCGCCGGAGCCAGCAGGACTGTGTCCCCCTCGCGGGCGAGACCGCCGGCCAGCCGCACCGCCGTCGGCATGACCCCCTCAGTCTCGTCGGCCACCACCTCCAGCACCGGAAGCCCGGGGGCGTGTCGCTCGAATGCGGCCAGGAGGGGGGCCCTGTCGACCCCGATCACCACGGCGCCGCGCAGCCGGCCGGCGTGGGCCGCGACCAGCTGCTCGACGTCGACGCCCTTCAGCAGGCCGCCGACCACCCAGACCACGGACGGGTAGGCGCGCAGCGACGCGTCGGCGGCGTGCGGGTTGGTGGCCTTGGAGTCGTCGACCCAGCTGACGCCGGCCTCCACCCGCACCAGCTCGATGCGGTGCGCGTCGAGCCGGAAGGCGGTGAGCACGTCGCGGATGACCTGCGGCTCGACTCCGTAGGACCGGGCGAGGGCGCTGGCGGCCAGGATGTTGGCGACGACGTGCGGGGCGGCGAGGCCGGCCTCCGCGAGCTCGTCCAGGGTGGTCAGCTCGATGGCGCTGTTGCGGCGGTCCTCCAGGAACGCGCGGTCGCAGAGGATGCCGTCCACGATCCCGAAGTCGCTCGGGCCCGGCACGTCGAGGCCGAAGCCGATGGCGCGCGCACCCTCGATCACCTCGGCCTCCTCGACCATGCGGAGCGTGTTGCCGTCGGCGCGGTTGTAGACGCAGGCCACCTGCGTGTTGTCGTAGACCTTCGCCTTGGCGGCGATGTAGGCCTCCAGGGAGCCGTGCCAGTCGAGGTGGTCGTCGGCGATGTTGAGGCAGGCCGCGGAGTACGGCGACAGCTCGCCGCCGCGGTTCCGGTTCACCCAGTGCAGCTGGTAGCTCGACAGCTCCACCACGAGCACGTCGAAGCCCTGCGGGTCGCGGATGGCGTCGAGCACCGGCACCCCGATGTTGCCGCACGGCGCGACGCGGGAGCCGCCGGCGAGCAGCATGGTCGCGGTGAGCTGGACGGTCGTGGTCTTGCCGTTCGTGCCGGTGACGCAGATCCAGTCGGCCGGGTCGCCGACCTTGTCGCGCAGCCGCCAGGCCAGCTCGATGTCGCCCCAGACCGGGATGTCGCCCTGCTCGGCCCAGAGCAGCAGCGGGTGGTCCCAGTGGAAGCCGGGCGAGACGACCACGAGCTCCGGGTCGAACTCGACCAGCCGCGCGGGCGGTGCGCTGAGGTCGGACTCCTCCAGCAGCTCGGCGCCGATCACCTCGAGCAGCATGGCGCGCTCGGCGTCGGCGCGGGACGCGACGACCAGCACCTCGGCCCCCAGCTCGGCCAGCGTGTCCGCGGCCGAGAAGCCGGTGACACCGAGGCCGAGGACGGCGACACGCAGCCCCGACCAGTCGTGGTGCCAGCTGGTCAGCGCCTCCAGGCGTTCGCGGGCTCCGGTCACGTCGCGAGCCATTCGAGGTAGAACGATCCGACGCCGGCCGCGACGAGCAGGCCGCCGATGATCCAGAACCGGACGACGACCGTCACCTCCGCCCAGCCTTTCAGCTCGAAGTGATGGTGGATCGGACTCATCAGGAAGATGCGCCTGCCGTGGGTGATCTTGAAGTACGCCCGTTGGACGATCACCGAGCCCGCCTCGATCACGAACAGACCGCCGATGAGGACCAGGAGCAGCTCGGTGCGGCTGAGGATCGCGAGCGCGGCCACCGCGCCGCCGAGGGCGAGCGAGCCGGTGTCGCCGAGGAAGATCTGCGCCGGCGACGTGTTCCACCAGAGGAACCCGACCACGGCCCCCACGATCGCCGTCGCCACGATCGCCAGGTCGAACGGATCGCGCACGTCGTAGCACTTGGCGATGTTCTCGGGATTGAGGGTGGGGTTCGCGCAGGACTGGATCGACTGCCAGAACCCGATGATGATGTACGCGCCGATGGCGAGGATGCTCGCGCCGGACGCGAGGCCGTCCAGCCCGTCGGTGACGTTCACGCCGTTGGAGGTGGCGGCGACGATGAAGTTGATCCAGATCAGGTAGAGACCGTACCCGACGAGCACGCCGATCACGCCGAACTTGGTGATCGAGCCGAAGTCGATCGGCAGGTCACGGATGAACGACACGCTCATCGTCGCCGGCGTGTAGCCGCGCGCGTCCGGGAACCGGACCGCGAGGAAGGCCCACACGGTGGCCACGACGACCTGCCCGGCGACCTTGGCCCAGCCGGTGAGGCCCAGGCTGCGCTCCCGGCGGGTCTTGAGGAAGTCGTCGACGAAGCCGACGATCCCGAGCCCGACCATGAGGAACAGCACCAGCAGGGCCGAGACGCTCGTCTCGTCCCCGGTCAGCAGCAGGGCGGTGAAGTAGCCGAACAGCGTGCCGAGGATGACGACGATGCCGCCCATCGTGGCGGTGCCGCGCTTGGCGTGGTGGCTCTGCGGCCCGTCGTCGCGGATGAACTGGCCCCACTGGAGGCGGTGGAAGAGCCGGATGAAGAGCGGCGTCAGGAACAGCGTGAACGCCATCGACAACGCGCCGGAGGTCAGAAGGGCTCTCACGAGAAGAATTCTCCCAGTCGGTCGCCGAGGAAGCGCAGCCCCGCCGAGTTGGAGGACTTGACGAGCACCGTGTCGCCGGAGCGGAGCGCCCCGGTGAGATGGTCGAACGCCGCGTCCTGGGTCTCGAAGTACAGGGACTCCCCGTCCCACGAGCCCTCGTTGATGGCGGTGATGTGCATCCGGCGCGCGGACGGCCCGACGATGACGAGCTGGTCGATGCCGAGCCGGACGGCCAGCAGGCCGATCCGGTCGTGCTCCTCGCCGGAGAACTCGCCCAGCTCGCTCATCTCGCCGAGGACGGCGATCGTGCGCTCCCCCGGCTCGGCGATCTGCGCCAGCGTCTTGATCGCGGCGGCCATGGAGTCCGGGCTCGCGTTGTAGGCGTCGTTGATGACGGTGACGCCGCGGGCGCCTCCCATCACCTCCATCCGCCAGCGCTCGGCGCGCTGCACCGTCTGAAGTCCGCGGACGATCGTGTCGATGTCCACGCCGAGGGTGTGCGCGGCGGCCGCGGCGGCCAGCGCGTTCATCACGTGGTGCTCGCCGAGCACGCGGAACTGCACGGGACGCGACTCCCCCGCGCCCTCGCCGCCGTCGGCCGGCGGGAGGTGCAGCACGAACGACGTGCCGCGCGCGGTCGAGCGCACGTCGGTGGCCCGCACGGCCGCGCGGTCGTCCAGGCCGAACCACAGCACGCGGGCCAGGGTCTTGTCGGCCATCGAGGCCACGCGCGGGTCGTCCAGGTTGAGGACGGCGACGTCGGACTCCAGCAGGTCGCTGACCATCTCGGTCTTGGCCGCGAGGGTCTTCTCGATGCCGCCGAACTCGCCGGCGTGCGCGAGGCCCACCTTGAGGACGATGCCGATGTCGGGCCGGGCCATCCGGACCAGGCGCGCGATCTCGCCGATGCCGCTCGCGCCCATCTCGGCGACGAGGTACTGGGTCTCCTCGGTGACCTCCAGCATCGTGACCGGCGCGCCGACCTCGTTGTTGAAGGACGCGCGCGGCGCGATGGTCGGGCCGACCTGCTCCAGGATCTCGCGCAGCAGGTTCTTGGTGGTGGTCTTGCCGTTGGAGCCGGTGACGCCGACGATCTTCAGGGCGCCGAGCGCGCGGACGCGGGCGATGACCTCGGTCGCGAGGTCCCCGAGCGCCACGACGGTGTCGGGGACGAGGAGCTGCGGGACCGGCACGTCGAGTGCGTGGTCCACGACCAGGAGGGCGGCTCCGGACTCGGCGGCCTGCGGCGCGAACAGGTGCCCGTCGGTGACCTCGCCCGGCTTGGCGAAGAAGATCGTGCCGGGCACGACCTCGCGGGAGTCGGTGGTGGAGAGGCCGGAGACGACGGTCTCCGGGGTGGCCGAGGTCCCGTCGGGCAGGAGAGCGCCGTCGAGGAGCAGCGTGCCGCGGGTGGCGGCGGCGATCTCGGCGAGGGTGAGCGCGATCATCAGAGCCACCCGGCCTCTCGCAGCGCCAGACGCGCGTCGTCGCGGGCCGAGTACGGGAGGCGCTGGCCGGCGACCTCCTGGTAGTCCTCGTGGCCAGGGCCGGCGTACAGCACCACGTCGCCCTCGCCGGCGAGCGAGAGCGCGGTGCGGAACGCGGCGCGCGGGTCGGCGACCTCGTAGAGCTCGGCGTCCGGCACGGCCGCGCGGGCGCCGTCGAGCAGCGCCGCGCGGATCAGGGCGGGGTCCTCCGAGCGCGGGTGGAAGTCGGTGATGACCACCGCGTCCGCGCCGCGGGCCGCGATCGCGCCCATGTCGGCGCGCTTGGTGGTGTCGCGGTCGCCGTCGGCGCCGAAGACCATCACGATCCGGCCGTCGGTGACGCGGCGCAGCGCGCCCAGCAGCGACGAGAAGGCGTCGGGCGTGTGGCCGTAGTCGATGAAGACCACCGGGCCGCGGTCGCCCGAGAGCCGCTCGGTGCGGCCGGGCACGTAGGCGTCGATCCCGCCGTCGCGCTCCAGCGCGGCCCCGATCGCGTCGAGGTCGTAGCCGGAGTCCACCAGCATGACGATCGCCAGCGCGGCGTTGGCGGCGTTGTAGGCGCCGAGCAGCGGCACCCGGGTCTCCAGGCGGCGGCCGTCCGGGCCGGCGAGCTCGAACACCGTCTCGGCGAGGGTCTCCTCCAGCACCGTGAGGGTCCAGTCGGCGTCGACGCCCGGCACGCTGGCGAGCGTGGAGACCGGGATGCGGGACTGCTCGACCAGCGCGCGGCCCCACTCCGAGTCGACGGTGACGACGCCGCGGCGGGCGCGGTCGGGCTGGAACAGCTCCAGCTTGGCGGCGAAGTAGTCGTCCATCGCGGCGTAGTCGTCGAGGTGGTCGTGGCTCAGGTTGGTGAAGCCGACGACGTCGAACTCGATCCCGTCCACGCGGTGCCGGCTGAGGGCCTGGGCGGAGACCTCGAGGGCGACGGCGCGCACACCCTCCTCGCGCATCCGCGCCAGGAGCGCGTGCAGCTCGCTCGCCTCCGGCGTGGTCAGCTTGCTCGTGATCGCGTGTTCGCCGATGCGGCGCTCCGCGGTCGAGGACAGGCCGGCGACGACGCCGAGCTGACCGAGGATCGCGTAGAGCAGGTAGACGACGCTGGTCTTGCCGTTGGTGCCGGTGACGCCGAACAGCGTCGCCGCGTTCTCGTCGGTGCGGTAGACCCACCTCGCCACCGCGCCGAGCGCGGCGCGCGGGTCCGGCGTGACGATGACGGGGACGCCCGCATCGGCGGCGAGCTCCGCGCCCGCTGCGTCGGTCAGGACGGCGACGGCCCCGGCCTCGACGGCGGCGGCGGCGTAGCTCGCGCCGTGGACGTTCTTGCCCGGAACGCCGACGTACAGGTCGCCGGGCTCGACGGCCGAGCTCGCGAGAGCCGCGCCGGTGACCTCGACGGCGTCGAGATCCCCTCGCACATCCAGCCCGAACTCCGCGACCAGCTGGGCGAGCGGGCGGGCGACGGGATGCTCGGGGCGCAGGGAGGAGGGCGCCGGTCCTGTCACGGGGCTCACTTTCAGTAGACGGTGTTCGAAGCGGGACGGCGGTTCGGGCGACTGCTGTCTCGGTCGGGGTTCAGTAGTAGGGCGGGAAGTCGGCGGGGGCCGTCGTGGAGGGCTTGACCCGGTAGGTCTTCAGCACCTGGCTCATGATCGTGTGGAACAGCGGAGCGGCGGCAGCCGACGAAGTAATGGTAGTCGGGAACCCGAGGTTGACCGAAACGACGTACTGCGGATCGTCCACCGGGGCGACCCCCATCACCGACACGTAGTACGACGGCAGGTAGCCGCCCTTGCCGTCCGGCTGCTGGGCCGTTCCGGTCTTCGCGGCGACGTTGTAGCCGGGGATGTTCAGCTGCTTGGAGAGCTCGCCCTTGGTCGTCACCGACTCCAGCATCCCGAGCGTCGTGCTGGCCGCGGCGGCCGAGACGACCGGGATCGGCGTGGGCTTCGGGACGTCGGTGATCGTGCCGTCCGCCTGCTTGCAGCCGGCGACCATCGTGAGCGGGATGCGGGTGCCGCCGTTGGCGAGCGCCTGGTACGCGCTCACCATCTGCAGCTGGGTGGCCGACACGCCCTGGCCGAACATCGTCGCGTACTTGGTCTGGTCGTCCCAGTCCTTCACCGGGTGCAGCTCGCCGGAGTCCTCGTTGGGGTAGGGCAGCCCGGTCGAGGCGCCGATCCCGAACTTCTTGAGGTAGTCGTAGCGGGTCTGGTCGGTGAGGGCGCGGCCCAGCTGCGACATGCCGGTGTTCGACGAGTTCATCAGCACGCCGGTGAGGGTGAGCCGCTCCGGCGCGTGGTAGCCCGAGTCGTGCAGGTCGGCGCCGTTGCCGGACTTCCACTCGTAGGGCGCAAGGACCTGGCTGGTGGGCGTCGCCTTGCCCTGGTCGATGAGCATCGACGCGGTGAGCGCCTTGAACGTCGAGCCCGGCTCGCGCGGGTCCGTCAGCGACTGGAGGCGCCAGAACGACGGGTCGGTCGCGTCGATGTTGTTCGGATCGAGCGCGGGCCACTGGGCGATCGCCTTGATCTTGCCGGTCTTCGCCTCCGCGACCGTGACGAAGCCGAACTTCGACCCGGTCGCCGCGACCTGCTGGGCCAGCGTCTGCTCGGCGAACCACTGCAGGTCGCTGTCGACCGTCAGCTGGAGGGTCCCGCCGTCCTTGGCCTTCTTCTGGACGACCGTGCTGCCGGGGATGGCCACCCCGTCGGCGCCGCGCTGGTAGGTCTCCAGGCCGTTCACGCCGGCCAGGCAGCCGTTCTCGCTCTCCTCCAGGCCGCCGTTGCCGGCCTGCGAGACGTAGCCGATCAGGTTGCCCGCGACGGCTCCGTCGGGGTAGCTGCGCGCCTGGGTCTTGCTGAAGGTCAGCCAGGGGTACGGCAGCTTGTCGAGCTTGTTGAAGGCGGTGACGTCCATGCCCGACTTGATGAGCACGTACTTCGACTTGGCGTTCGCCTTCAGGGCGTCGTCGAAGAGCTTCACCACGGCGTCGCCGCCCTGGCCGGTGATCGCGCCGATCTTCGCGGCGGCCTCCACCATCTTGTCGCGGCCGCCGGCGATCGCGTCGGAGGGCGAAGCCTGCGCGGTGTAGGTGTAGATCGTCGTCGCCAGGATCTTGCCGCTCGCGTCGACGATGTCGCCGCGGTTGCCGTAGAGGGTGTTCGAGTCCTCCTTGGCGTTCACCGACGCCTTCTGCAGCGCGTCGGCGCGGACCACCTGGATGTCGACCAGCTTGCCGCCGAGGATGGCGACGAACGCCGCGACGGCGACGACGGTCAGGGCCGTCCGCCGCCGAAGCATCTTCCTGTTGATCACGCCCCGCGTCCGTCCCGTCGCGTCGTCAGTGCGTCACCGGTGTCGGCAACGCTCCCTGCAACGGTACGGACGGCGTGGCGGGAGCGGTGGACGACGCACCCGCGCCTGCGGAACTCCCAGCTTGGCCGGCTGCCCCCGCAGCGGGGGCGGCCGCTCCCGCCGCGGGCCCGGCGACCAGCGGCACGCCGTTGAGCTGCGCGTTCGGCACCAGGTTGCCCTGGCCTCCGGTGACCGTGCCTGCCGCCGGGGTCGCGGCGATGGGCGCGCCGAGCACCGCCCCGTCGGAGAGGCGCAGGTAGGCGGGGTTGCTGTTGCTGACCATGCCGAGCGCGTTGGCGTTGGCGGCGAGGTTCTGCGGGGAGGTGAGCCGGTTGAGGTCCTCCGATGCCGCCTGGTAGCTGCGCTGCAGCTGCGTCTGCTGGGCCTGCAGCGAGCTCAGCTGGTAGGCGCCCTGCGAGACGCCGATGCTGAGCAGCAGCTGCGCCACCACGATCACGAGCAGCGCGGACACCGCGGTGACCGCGTAGAGGGTGCGCGGGCGCGCCCGGCGCTGGCTCCTGGTCGGCACCACCTCGAGGTGGGCGCGGCGCTCGCGCGCCGGCCGCTCCGGACGGTCCAGCGGCGGGGCGGGCGCGTCGAGCACGGGCGCGGTCGCCGCCGTCGAGGCCGGAACGTGCCAGGTCATCGTCGGACGCCTGCGGACCCCCGTACTCATCGTGTTGCTGCTCACGAGTCCCTCCTCACTCGTTCGGCCGCGCGCAGGCGGACCGGGGTCGCCCTCGGGTTGGCCGCCTTCTCCTCGTCGTCGGCGAGCTCGGCGCCCCGGATCAGGAGCTTCAGCTCCGGCCGGTGCTCCGGGAGCTCGACGGGAAGCCCCGCGGGTGCGCTGGAGCGCGACCGCGTCTGCAGCTCGCGCTTGACGATGCGGTCCTCCAGCGACTGGTAAGACTCCACGACGATCCGGCCGCCGACCGCCAGCGCGTCGATCGCGGCCGGGATGGCGCGCTCCAGCACCGCCAGCTCCTGGTTCACCTCGATGCGCAGCGCCTGGAAGACGCGCTTGGCAGGATGGCCCTGCCGCGAGATCGCGGCCGGCGTGGCCTTCTGCAGGATGTCGACCAGCTGGCCGGAACGGACGATCGGCGCGTTCTGCCGCTCCTCCACGATGCGGCGCGCGTAGCGGGCGGCGAGCTTCTCCTCGCCGTAGTCGCGGAAGATCCGGCGCAGGTCGGCCTCGGAGTAGGAGGCCAGGACGACCTCGGCCGTGAGGTCGCTGGTGCCGTCCATCCGCATGTCGAGCGGCGCGTCCTTGGAGTACGAGAAGCCGCGCTCGACGCGGTCGAGCTGCAGCGAGGAGACCCCGAGGTCGAACAGCACGCCGTCGATCGTGTCGATGCCGAGGCCGTCGAGGGCGTCGCGGATGCCGTCGTAGACCGTGTGCACCAGGTGGACGCGGTCGCCGAAGCGCGCCAGCCGGGCGCCGGCGATGGCCAGCGCCTCCGGGTCGCGGTCGAGGCCGACCAGGGTGACCCCGGGGAAGCGCTCCAGCACGCCGGCCGAGTGGCCGCCCATGCCGAGGGTCGCGTCCACGAAGACGGCGCCCGGCTCCTGCAGGGCAGGGCCGAGCAGCTCGATGCAGCGCTCGAGGAGGACGGGGGTGTGGATGTCGTCCGTCATGTCCGCATCCGGGTGGACCGGCTCCTGATTCCGGATCCCCATCCATTCCGACCTGCCACCGGGGAAGTGGTGTCAGGGCGTATGGCTGGGAGTCCGGCGCCAGGCGCTAGAACAGTCCCGGGATCACCTCCTCCTCCGTGTTCGCGAATGCTGCCTCCTGCTCGGCGAGGTAGGTCTCCCATGCCTCGGCGTCCCAGATCTCGGCACGGCTGCCCGCGCCGATCACCACCAGGTCCCTGTCGAGCCCCGCGTACGACCGCAGCGGGGTCGGGATGGTGACCCGGTTCTGCTTGTCCGGCACCTCCGCG
This sequence comes from Leifsonia shinshuensis, assembly GCF_013410375.1. Lineage (NCBI taxonomy): Bacteria > Bacillati > Actinomycetota > Actinomycetes > Micrococcales > Microbacteriaceae > Leifsonia > Leifsonia shinshuensis. The sequence goes on along the minus strand of NZ_JACCFL010000001.1, from coordinate 2,035,292 downwards.
CTCGCCCCCGAGAGGAACACGCGCAGGTAGTCGCGGGCCTGCTTGCTGGTCACCGGCGCCTGCCGGATCTTCTCGTGCAGCGATTCGAACTCGCGCTGCGAGAAGACGTAGACGCAGTGCTCCTGACCGCGGGTCAGGACGAGTCCGGACGCGAGCTCATCCCGGAATTTGGCCGGCAGGATGATGCGCCCCTTCTCGTCCAGCTTGGGGGCATAGGTGCCGAGGAACATCGACTCCACCCCCCACTCTCCCGGCCACGGTTGCGGTGTACCTCCACTTTACTCCACTCCCATCCACAAAATCAGTACCATCGGCCGTTTTGCCCCGTTTAGGGGTGTTTTGGGCGCGGAAATACGCGGAAAAACGCGGTGGAGGGAAATGGAGGGTGAAGAGGCCTCCGGGGAGCGTGCGGGCACGAAAAAAGGGCCGATCCGAAGATCGGCCCGAGCGGGGGGGGTGCGGGGAGTGGGGTGGAGGGGCTACTGCTGCCCGTCCTGGCGCTTGTCCCAGCGGTCGTTCATGCGGTCCATGAAGCCGGGCTGGCCGCGGGTCGGCTTGCCGGACGAGCCGGCCGCCGCTGCGTCGGGATCGATCGCCACGCGCTTGCCCGGCGCGATGGCCAGGAGCACGCCGCCGAACATCACCACGAATCCGAGGATCCCGACGATGGGGAGCTGGACGAAGACGCCGGTCACGAGGACCGCAACGCCGATGACGGCGACGAGGATTCCGAGGACGATCGACCGGTAGGCGGGGCGGGCCCGCTTGCCTCCGACCTTCGCAACGAAGTCCGCGTCGTTCTGGTAGAGACTGCGTTCCATCTCTTCGAGGAGGCGCTGCTCATGTTCTGAAAGCGGCATCCGGATCCCCCTCTTTCTAGCGGGTTCTAGGCGTTGTGTGGCCGATTGTAGCCGCACCACTCTGACTAGGCTATACGTGTGTCCGAAAGCATCCGATTCGTCGACCTCATCCAGTCCAGAATCGATGGATTCTTCGATGCGCGTGCATCCATTCTCGTCTCCATCGCCGACGAACTCGCCCCGATCGCGGCTTTTTCGAGGGATTTTCTCAGCGGCGGCAAGCGCTTCAGGGCGCTGTTCTGCTTCTGGGGGTGGCAGGCCGTCCGGACGGCCGGTGACGAGCCGGGTGCGGACGCCGCGGTGACCGCGGGCGGCCCGCTCGACGCGGTCGTCTCCGTCGCCTCCGCGCTGGAGCTCTTCCACGCCGCGGCGCTCGTGCACGACGACCTCATCGACAATTCCGACACCCGCCGGGGAGCGCCCTCCGCGCACCGCCGCTTCGAGCGTTTGCACGACCAGGAGGGCTGGCAGGGCTCGGGGGCGACGTTCGGCACGGGAGCCGCAACGCTGCTCGGCGACTACCTGCTCATCCTCAGCGACGAGCTCTTCGACGAGGGCCTCACCCAGACGGTGAGCGCGTCGGCCCGGCGCTCGGCGCGGGCCGAGTTCAACCGGATGCGGCTCGACGTCACGGCCGGCCAGTACCTCGACATCTTCGAGGAGATCGGCTGGGCGGGGCGGCCGGACGCCGACCAGCTCGCCCGCGCCGAGCGCGTCATCGTCTACAAGTCGGCCAAGTACTCGATCGAGTCGCCGCTGCTCATCGGCGCGAGCCTCGCCGGGGCCACCGTCGGCCAGCTCGACGCGCTCCGCCGCTTCGGCCTCCCCCTCGGCATCGCGTACCAGCTGCGGGACGACCTGCTCGGCGTCTTCGGAGACGCGGAGGTCACCGGCAAGCCGAGCGGCGACGACCTGCGCGAAGGCAAGCGGACGGTCCTCATCGCGCTCACCCGGCAGGCGGTGCCCGCCGGGGCGCGCGCGACGCTCGACGAGCTGCTCGGCGACCCGGACCTGACGCCGCAGCAGATCCAGACCCTGCAGATGACGATCCGCGACTCGGGCGCCGTCGAGAAGGTGGAGCGGATGATCGCCGACAACGTCGCGATCGCCATCGAGGCGCTCGACGAGGCCCCGATCGGCCCGGCGGCGCGCGCACAGCTGCGCGAGCTCGCCGTGACGGTCACCCGCCGGGCCTCCTAGCCGGCGAGGGGCCCGCGGGGCTCAGAACCGAGCGGCTCAGGACCGGGCGGCTCCGGACCGGGCGGCTCAGGGCCGCTCGCTCAGGCCAGGGCCTGGGCGACCCGCCGGACCTCCGCCTTGCGTCCGGCGCGCAGCGCCTCGATGGGTGCGGCGCCGAGGCTGTCCTCCTCGGTGAGCAGCCAGTCGACGGCCTCCTCGTCGCCGAAGCCGTTGTCGGCGAGCACGACGAGAGTGCCGTGCAGCTCGCCCAGCGGCTCCCCGTCGCGCAGGAACACGGCGGGGACCTTGAGGACGCCGTCGATGCGCTTCGCCGCGAGATGACGATCCTCGATGAGTCTGCGGACACGGCTGACGCCGAGCCCGAGCTGCTCCACGAGGTCGGGGATGGTGAGCCACTCGGTGGCCAGGACCTGCTCGTTCACACACACAAGCGTGCCACGTCCTGGCGGCGTTCACCTCGTCGAGTGAATGTTACGGTTGTGTTAACTGTTGTCACAGCAGTCACACTGGTTGACTCCTTACTCACTCTGTGTCAGCGTGGACCGTGCATTTGCCACTCATGAGGGGGTCGACCATGTCGCTGAGCGAGAGCACGAACCGGCGCATGCTGGGCACGGTGCCGATCGCGATCGCCGGATCGATCGCCGTGACGCTCAACCTCCTCACCCCCGCGCAGGCCGCCACCGGCGCCGTGCGGGAGCAGGCGCCGGAGAAGAGCGACGCGACCGGACCGCGGAACACGATCAGCGGCGCCGCGGGCACGACAGGCTCCGCGGCCTCCCCCGGCCAGATCGAGATCGCCGCCGCGCCCGCGAGCTACCGCGTGCAGACCGGCGACACCGTCTCGGGGATCGCCGCGCGCTTCGGGCTGTCGACCGCCGCCGTGCTGGCGCTCAACGGGCTCAGCTGGAAGAGCCTGATCTTCCCGGGCCAGGTCCTGGCGCTCAGCGGGGCGCCGAAGCCCGCGGCTGCGCCCGCGCCCGTCGCGCAGGCGCCGGCCCCCGTGCCGGCCGCGACGGGCTACACCGTCGTGACCGGCGACACCGTCAGCGGCATCGCCGCCCGGTTCGGCGTGCGCACCTCGGCGGTGCTGAGCGCCAACGGCCTCAGCGGCGCCAGCATCATCTACCCGGGCCAGAAGCTCGCCATCCCCGGCATGGCGACCGCATCGCTGGACACGCCCCGCCCGGCCACCGCCGCGGTCGTCACCGCGCCGTCGCCCGCGCCGGCGCCGGTCATCCAGCCGGGCCAGGTCGTCCCGCTCAGCGACGAGATGCGGGCGAACGCCCAGCTCATCATCCGGATCGGCCGCCAGGAGGGCGTCCCCGCCCAGGGCATCGTCGTGGCCCTCGCCGCCGCCGCGCAGGAGTCCGGGCTGCGGAACGTCCGCTACGGCGACCGCGACTCCCTCGGCCTGTTCCAGCAGCGGCCGAGCACGGGCTGGGGCAGCCCCGACCAGGTGCTCGACCCGACCAGGGCGACCCTCGCCTTCTACGGCGGCCCGGCGAACCCCAACCGCGGCCGCACCCGCGGGCTCCTCGACATCCCCGGCTGGACCTCCCTGAGCGTGACCCAGGCCGCTCAGGCGGTGCAGATCTCGGCCTTCCCCGACGCGTACGCCAAGTGGGAGACCTCCGCCCGCGCGTGGCTGGCGCAACTCGGGTGACGCCACCGGCCGGCGGAAGGTCACAGCCGGGTCACAGCCCCGGCGCACACCGGTGTTTTGCAGGATTCGCGACCGCGCTGTTCCCTAGACTCGATCCGTGACCACGAGCCAGACAGACCCGATGATCGGACGTCTCATCGACGGCCGCTATCAGGTGCGCTCGCGGATCGCCCGGGGCGGCATGGCCACGGTGTACCTGGCCACCGATCTGCGCCTGGAACGGCGCGTCGCGATCAAGGTCATGCACGGCCACCTCGCCGACGACAACACGTTCAAGAGCCGCTTCGTGCAGGAGGCCCGCTCGGCCGCCCGGCTCGCCCATCCGAACGTGGTCAACGTGTTCGACCAGGGCCAGGACTCGGACATGGCCTACCTGGTCATGGAGTACCTGCCCGGCATCACGCTGCGCGACCTGCTCAAGGACTACGGCAAGCTCACGCCCGAGCAGACCATCGACATCATGGAGGCCGTGCTCAGCGGGCTCGCGGCCGCGCACAAGGCCGGCATCGTGCACCGCGACCTCAAGCCGGAGAACGTGCTCCTGGCCGACGACGGCCGGATCAAGATCGGCGACTTCGGCCTGGCGCGCGCGGCCAGCGCGAACACGGCGACCGGCCAGGCGCTGCTCGGCACGATCGCCTACCTCTCCCCCGAGCTCGTCACCCGCGGCGTCGCCGACGCGCGCAGCGACATCTACGCGCTCGGCATCATGATGTACGAGATGCTCACCGGCACGCAGCCGTTCCACGGCGAGCAGCCGATGCAGATCGCCTACCAGCACGCCAACGACCCTGTGCCCGCGCCGTCCAGCGTCAACCCGGCCGTGCCGCCGGAGCTCGACGAGCTGGTGCTGTGGGCGACCGAGAAGGACCCGGACCGCCGGCCCTCCGACGCGCGCGAGATGCTCGACCGTCTCCTGGAGGCGGAGAAGTCCATCCGCGGCGACGCCGTGGTGCAGCCCACGATGGTGCTGCCTCCCGCGTTCGACATCGCCGACGGCGACACCCAGATCATCAACCCCGCCATCCGGCAGCAGGTCGCCTCCAGCACGCCCACGGCGACGGACACCCTGACCGAGGCCGCCCGCCGCCGGCGCGGCAAGGGCTGGTGGCTGTTCGCCCTCGTCCTGGTGCTCGCCGCCGTGGCGGGCGGGACGGGCTGGTACTTCGGCTCGGGTCCCGGCTCGTTCGTGACGGTGCCGAACGTCGTCTCGCAGGCGCCGGCCACGGCCGCGGCCGAGCTGACGAACCTCGGCTTCAAGACGGCGCAGGCGCAGGAGTACAGCGTGACGATCCCCGCTGGGCAGGTGTCCAGCACCGACCCGAAGGCGGGCGCCTCGGCGAACCGCGGCAGCACGGTGACGATCCGCGTGTCCAAGGGCCCGCAGCCGGTCACGATCCCCGCCCTCGCCGGGCAGAACGTCGACGCGGCGAAGGCCGCGATCACGGCGACGGGAGCGAAGGTCGGCGACGTCGCGCAGCAGTTCGACGCCAAGGTCCCGGCGAACACGGTCATCTCGGCGGCGCGCGCCTCCGACGGCTCCGACATCTCCGGAGGCGGCGGCTACTTCCAGGCGGCCGCCGTGAACCTCGTCGTCTCCGTCGGCCCGATCCCGGACGTCTCCGGCAAGACGGTCTCGGCGGCGACGGCGGCGCTGGAGAAGGTCGGCCTGCACACCACCGCCGGTCCGCAGAGCTACAGCGACACCATCGACAAGGACGACGTCATCTCGGCGCAGCCGCAGAGCCAGCCCGTTCGCCCCGGCGACACGGTGGCCCTGGAGACCTCCCGCGGGCCTCAGCCGGTGCCGGTGCCCGACGTGGTGGGCCAGACCTGGGACAAGGCGAAGGCCGCACTCCAAGCCGCGGGGTTCCAGCTCAAGTACAGCTCGGCGGCGGACCTCCTCCCCGGCGCGTTCGTGGTCTCGAAGGTCTCGCCGGACGCCGGCACGCAGGCGCCCAAGGGCTCGACGGTCACCGTCAACTTCGCCGGCTTCTGAACCGCGCTCCCCTCCGCCCGCCAAACAGCCGAGTACGCGAATAGTCTGCGTACTCGGCTGTTTGCGGCTGAATTCTTGCGTACTCGGCTGTTGCGGGTAGGGGTCAGCCCTGGCTGAGCTCCTCGGCGACCAGGAAGGCCAGCTCCAGCGACTGCATGTGGTTCAGGCGCGGGTCGCACAGCGACTCGTAGCGGGTGGCCAGGGTCTCCTCGTCGATGTGCTCGGACCCGCCCAGGCACTCGGTGACGTCGTCGCCGGTGAGCTCGACGTGGATGCCGCCCGGGTGCGTCCCCGCGGCGCGGTGCGCCTCGAAGAAGCCCTTGACCTCGTCCACGACGTCGTCGAAGCGGCGCGTCTTGTAGCCGTTCGGCGTGGTGAGCCCGTTGCCGTGCATCGGGTCGGTGACCCACAGCGGGTTGGCGTCGGAGTTCTTCACGGCCTCCAGGAGCGGCGGCAGGGCGTCGCGGATCTTGCCCGCGCCCATGCGCGTGATGAAGGTCAGCCGGCCGGGCTCCCGCTCGGGGTCGAGGGCGTCGATCAGGCGGCGCATGTCGTCGGCCGTCGTGGTCGGGCCGAGCTTGACGCCGATCGGGTTGCGGACGCGCGACAGGAAGTCGACGTGCGCGCCGTCGAGGTCGCGGGTGCGCTCGCCGATCCAGACGAAGTGCGCGGACGTGTTGTACGGCGTGCCGGTGCGCGAGTCGATGCGGGTCATCGGACGCTCGTAGTCCATCAGGAGCGCCTCGTGGCTGCTGTAGAACTCGACGCGCGTCAGCTCGTCGAAGTCCGCGCCCGCGGCCTCCATGAACTTGATCGCGCGGTCGATCTCGCGCGCCAGGCCCTCGTAGCGCTGATTGGCCGGGTTCGCGGCGAAGCCCTTGTTCCAGCTGTGCACCTCGCGCAGGTCGGCGAAGCCACCCTGCGTGAAGGCGCGGATGAGGTTCAGCGTGGAGGCGGCCGTGTGGTAGCCCTGGATCAGCCGGCGCGGATCGGCGGCGCGCGACTCCGGCGTGAAGTCGTAGCCGTTGACGATGTCGCCGCGGTAGGCCGGCAGCGTGACGCCGCCGCGGGTCTCGGTGTCGCTGGAGCGCGGCTTGGCGAACTGCCCGGCCATCCGGCCCATCTTGATGACGGGGACGGAGGCGCCGTAGGTCAGCACGACGGCCATCTGCAGCACGGTCTTGACGCGGTTGCGGATCTGGTCCGCGGTCGCCCCGGCGAAGGTCTCGGCGCAGTCGCCGCCCTGCAGCAGGAACGCCTTGCCCTGCGCAGCGCGAGCGAGTCGCGAGCGGAGCTGGTCCACCTCGCCGGCGAACACCAGCGGGGGCAGGGTCGCGATCTCGGCGGACGCCGCTGCGGCGGCCTCCGGGTCCGGCCACTGCGGCTGCTGCTTGATCGGGAGCGTGCGCCAATAGTCGAGACCCTCGATCACGGAGTCGTCAGGTTTCACGACGGGATCTGTGGTCTGCAGCACTGTTCTGTTCCGCTCGGTCGGGTGAATGGGATAACCGAGCCTATCGCGCCGGACGGGCCTCCGGCGCCGCGGGAGCGGATTGTGACGGGACCGCGACCGGCGGCGTGGACGCGGGGTCTGCCAGCGCGGCGCGCTTCTCCTTGACCGTGCTCGCGTACACGTCCACGTACTCCTGCGAGCCCAGCGCGTGCAGCGCGTACATGATCTCGTCGGTCACCGAGCGGAGGATGAAGCGGTCGCCCTCCATGCCCTCGAACCGGGAGAAGTCGAGCGGCTCTCCGATGATGATGCCGATCCGGCCGACCCGCGGGATGCGGCGGCCGATGGGCATGATCTCGGCGGTGTCGACCATCGCGACGGGGACGACAGGGACGCCGGCCTCCAGGATCATCCGCGCGACGCCGGTGCGGCCGCGGTACAGCTTGCCGTCGGGGCTGCGGGTGCCCTCCGGGTAGATGCCGAGGATCTCGCCGCGCGCCAGCACGGCGAGGCCGGTGTTCAGCGACGCCTCGGAGGCCTTGCCGCCCGATCGGTCGATCGGGAGCTGGCCGGTGGCGTTCATGAACGCACGCGTCGCCCAGCCCTTCAGGCCGCGCCGGGTGAAGTAGTCGCTCTTGGCGAGGAAGGAGACGTGCCGGTCGACGACGATCGGCAGGAAGATCGAGTCGATGAACGACAGGTGGTTGCTGGCGAGGATGACGGCGCCGCTCGCGGGGACGTTGTCGAGCCCCACGACCCAGGGTCGGAAGATGCCGCGGAGCAGCGGCCCCGCGATCAGGTTCTTCATCAGCCAGTAGAACATCGTTCGAAATCCTACTGCCCCGCCCCGCTCACCGGGAGGACCGGCTCACGCGCGGACACGCGCAGCAACCGCTGCCGGAGCGGCTCAGAGCGCCGCGTGCAGGCGGGCGAGGTCGGCCGCGCCCACGACCCCGGCGTCGTTGACCAGCTCCGCGATCTTGAACTCCGGCTCCGGGTGGTAGCCGCGGGCCGGGAGGTTCTCGAGGTAGGCCTGCCGGATCGGCTCCAGCAGCAGCTCGCCGGCCTGGGCGACGCCGCCGCCGAAGACGAAGAGCTGCGGGTCGAGGATCGCGCCGAGGCTCGCACAGGCCTGGCCGAGCCAGTCGCCGAGCTGACGCAGCGCGGCCAGCGCGCCGGGGTCGCCCGCCATGATGAGGCCGGAGATGTCGGAGCCGCTCAGCTCGCCCTTCCTGCTGCGGATGTCGGCGAGGGACTGCCCGATGCCGCCGGCGTCCGCCAGCTCGTTCGCCATCCGCTGCAGCGCCCGGCCGGAGCCGTACTGCTCGATGCAGCCGTGCGCGCCGCAGCCGCACGGCAGGCCGCCCGGCACCACGCGCATGTGGCCGATCTCGGCGCCCGCGCCGAAGCCGCCGCGGAACAGCCGGTCGTTGCTGACGATCGCGCCGCCCACGCCGGTGCCGATGGTGAGGATGACCATGTCGCTGACCAGGCGGCCCGCTCCGTAGCGGAACTCCGCCCAGCCCGCCGCGTTGGCGTCGTTCTCGATGATGACGGGGACGTCGATCCGCTTCTCGAGCTTCTCCCGGAACGGCTCGTGCCGCCAGTTGATGTTGGGCGCGTAGTAGACGGTCGACTGCGCGGCGTCGATGAACCCGGCCGCAGCGACCCCGGCGCCCGCGATCTGCTCCGGCCCGTCCGACAGCCGCTCGATCATCGCGACGACGGCGTTCTCGATCTCCTCCGGACGGCTGGCGTCGGTCGGCACGCGGTCCTCGCGGACGATCGCGCCGAGCTCGTCGACGACCGCTCCGGCGATCTTGGTCCCGCCGATGTCGATTCCGATGGCATGCACAGGCGAGCCCCTTCCGGATGGGCGTGGGTCGGGCGATGGTGGGATGAGCGGACCGGGCCGTCTCGGAAGACTCCCTGCCGCACCATCTAGAGTGTAATCAACCACTGCGAGCCGGAGCGATTCGGCCCGATCACCCGCCCGCCCGGTATCGAGGGAGCTACCGTGAACCAGTTCGAAACCCCCGCAGTCGTCCCCGCCGACCCGGAGGCCAACGCGACCGACCTGCTCGTGCAGCGGGTCGCCGCCACCCCGGACGCCGCGCTGTTCAGCCTCCCGGACGGCGACGGCTGGAAGGACGTGACCGCGGCCGAGTTCTACCGCCAGGTGATCGCGCTCGCCAAGGGCCTGGTCGCCGCCGGCATCCAGCCGGGCGACATGATCGGCCTGATGTGCAAGACCCGCTACGAGTGGTCGCTGATCGACTTCGCCACCTGGTTCGCCGGTGCCGTGCTCGTCCCGATCTACGAGACGTCGTCGCCGGCGCAGGTCCAGTGGAACATGTCCGACTCCGGCGCGAAGGCCGTCATCCTGGAGACCGCGGAGATGTTCTCGCGGTTCGACGAGGTGCACGCCGACCTCCCGCTGATCCAGAACGTCTGGCAGCTGCACCTGGGCGACCTCGACAAGCTGGCCGCCGGCGGCGTCGGCGTCCCGGACGAGGAGATCGAGCGCCGCAGGAACCTGGCGCGCGGCGAGGACATCGGCACGCTCATCTACACCTCCGGCTCCACCGGACGCCCGAAGGGCTGCGTGCTGACGCACTCCAACTTCGTGGAGCTGTCGCGCAACTCCGCCGAGGCGCTGAAGGAGGTCGTGATGCAGCCGGGCGGCGCCTCCACGCTGCTCTTCATCACGACGGCGCACGTGTTCGCGCGGTTCATCGCCGTGCTCTGCGTCACCGCGGGTGTGAAGGTGGGCCACCAGGCCGACACCAAGCAGCTGCTTCCCGCGCTGGCGAGCTTCAAGCCGACGTTCCTGCTGGCCGTGCCGCGCGTGTTCGAGAAGGTCTACAACTCGGCCGAGCAGAAGGCGGAGGCCGGCGGCCGCGGCAAGATCTTCCGCGCCGCCGCCGAGGTCGCCGTGGAGCACTCGAAGGCCGTCGAAGCCGGTTCGGTGCCGTTCGGCCTCAAGCTCAAGTTCGCGCTCTACGACCGGCTGGTGTTCTCCAAGCTGCGCGCTGCGATGGGCGGCCGCGTGAAGTACGCCGTCTCCGGCTCCGCGCCGCTCGGCGCGCACCTGGGCCACTTCTTCCACAGCCTCGGCATCAAGATCCTGGAGGGCTACGGCCTCACCGAGACCACGGCGCCGGCGACCGTCAACCGTCCCGACATGTTCAAGATCGGCACCGTCGGTCCCGCCCTCCCCGGCGTCGACCTGCGGCTGGCCGCCGACGGCGAGATCCAGGTCAGGGGCGTGAACGTCTTCAAGGAGTACTGGAAGAACCCGGAGGCGACGGCCGCGGCCTTCGACGACGGCTGGTTCCGCACCGGCGACCTCGGCACGTTCGACGACGACGGCTACCTGACCATCACCGGCCGCAAGAAGGAGATCATCGTCACCGCCGGCGGCAAGAACGTCTCCCCCGCCGTGCTGGAGGACCCGATCCGCGCCAACCCGCTGGTCGGCCAGGTGATCGTCGTCGGCGACCAGAAGCCGTTCATCGCCGCGCTCGTGACGCTGGACACCGAGATGCTGCCGACCTGGCTGGCGAACAACGGCGAGGACAAGGACATGACCCTCGCCGAGGCCTCCGTGAACCCGGCGGTGAACGCGGAGATCCAGCGCGCGATCGACGCGGCGAACCAGGGCGTCTCCCGTGCGGAGAGCATCCGCAAGTTCGTCATCCTCGCCACGGAGCTGACCGAGGCCAGCGGCCACCTCACGCCGAAGCTCAGCATCAAGCGCAACGTGATCCTCGCCGACTTCGCCGACGTGATCGACGGCGTCTACAGCGGCAACCCGAGCACGCAGGGGATCTCGCTGGCGCACTAGGCGCTCCACGATTCGTGCCGAATGTCGCCTTTGGCGCCGCCAAACGCGACATTCGGCACGAATCTGTTGAGGCGCTCGGCGAACGCATCGCGGTCGCCGAACAGATCGTGCGAGGTCACTCTGACGACACGCCAGCCTTCGGCCTCGAGGAGGTCGCGGCGCTCGATGTCCGTGTGCCACTGCCTGCGTTCCACGCGGTGACCATCGCCCTCGTACTCGAACGCGAGCCGTCGCTCCGGGATGGAGAGGTCCGGATGCAGCACGACGCCTCGGCGACCTACCGGCACCGGATGGTTGACCTCCAACCAGCCATAGCCGCGAGCCTCCAGGAACAAGCGCAGCAGCGTCTCGGGACGCGAATCCGCTCCGGGGCGGATACGAGGGAGCGCCCAGGCACGAGCCCGAGCCCCCTTCGTGCGCCGAAGCTCGTCTGCGGCGACGACGAGTTCGTCGATGTCGGCGAGAGCGGGGCGCTTGCGCGCGCCGACCAGATGGTCTCCCACCGCGACGAGGTCCTCGCGGCTGAGGACTCCGGAGAGCTGGCACCAGACGTGAGCCGCCGTACTGACCGGCAACCCCTCCACCACCTGCCCCGCCAGGCTCCCCAGGCTGTGACCCGCCACTCCTCGGGCGCGCGGCGGAGATCGCGGGAACTCCACCGATACGTGAAGTGGACCCTGGTCTTGCGTCACCGGCAGGGGGACGCCGAGGAGGGCAGCCCCGGTCTGATGGCTGAAGTATGCGCCATCGGCCAGCAGCGGGAGGTACGCCTGGCACCGCTCCCGAAGCGAGCCAGGCGCCACGGAAAGATGAATACCGTGGAACGGGCTGTAGAGGTCACGGGCGCGCAGCCGTGACGCGCTGACTCCGGCGCGACGCGCCTCCGAGGGTGTGAAGGCGACACCGGCCAGCGCGGCCGGGAGGGGTTGTGGAGTTCGCATGCCCCGATTGTGGCGGCCGAATGCGCCCGCGTGGCTCGCGGGCGGCGAATCGGTGGACAAGCCGAGTTGTCCACACCGAGGCACACCTGCACGATTCGCAACGAATCGCGCCTCCCGCGCCCACCCGCATTCGTCACGAATCGCGCGAATGAGCGCGACAAACGCGACATTCGTGACGAATGTCACGAGCGGCAGCGCCGAGCGACATTCGTCACGAATCGCGCGAATGAACGCGACAAACGCGACATTCGTGACGAATCGCGCCGGCGCTACACCTCGTCGCGCCAGGAGTGCTGGGGGTCGTACCCCAGCACCCGGCGGGCCTTGTCGATCGACAGCAGGGTCTCGTTGTTGTCGAGGTCGTCGCGCTTCAGCGGGACGCCGGGGAAGACCTCGGCGACGAGCTCGGAGTTGGGACGGCTCATCACCGTGTCGGCCGCCGCGATGATGAAGCGGTCGAAGCCCGTGGCGTCCCACTCGAGGGCCTTCTGGATGGCCTGGGCGCCGTCGCGGGCGTCGATGTAGCCCCAGAGGTTCCACTTCCGGCCCCTGGCGTCCGCGTCGTAGGACGGGAACGCGGCGTAGTCGGCCGGCTCCATCACGTTCGAGAAGCGCAGCGCCACGATCTTCAGCGACGGGTCCCAGCGCGTCAGCTCGATCGCCATCTGCTCCTCGAGGTGCTTGACCAGCGAGTAGGTCGACTCCGGGCGGGCCGGGTAGTCCTCGTCCACCGGGATGTAGGGCGGCGGCACGTCGAACGGGAGGCCGAGCACGGTCTCGCTGGACGCGTAGACGATGTTCTTGATGCCGGCGCGGCGCGCGGCCTGGAAGACGTTGTACGTGACGCGGATGTTGTTGTGGAAGGTGGCGACGTCGCTCAGGATCGCCGGAGCGGGAATGGCTGCCAGGTGCACGATGGCGTCGAAGCCGCCGTGCGCGTCGTCGACGCCGAGGATCGCGTCGATCGTCTGGCCGTAGTCGGTCAGGTCGACACGCACGAAGCCGCGGCCGCGCTCCCCCGTCGCGTCCAGGTTGACGACGGTGTGACCCGCCGCGCGTAGTTCGCGGACGACTGTGCGTCCGAGCTTGCCCGATCCTCCGGTGACTGCGATGTCCATGCCACCGAGTCTACGGACTCAGCGGGGACGGCTCAGAACCAGTCGCTCTCCCGCACCTGGCGCATCGCCTCGCGGCGGGTGTCCTTGTCGAGGCGGTCGAGGTAGAGCTTCCCGTCCAGGTGATCGGTCTCGTGCTGGAGCGCCTGGGCCATCACGCCGGTGCCGGAGAGCTCGATCTCGTTGCCGTCGAGGTCGATGCCGCGCACCCGCGCGAACGGGTAGCGGGCGGTCTTGAACCACAGGCCGGGCACCGAGAGGCAGCCCTCGTCCACCAGCTCGGGCTCGCCGGAGACCTCCACGAGCTCCGGGTTGATGATGTAGCCGACCTCGCCGTCCACGTTGTAGCTGAACGCCCGGAGGCCGACGCCGATCTGCGGGGCGGCGACGCCGGCGCGCCCCGGCGGGATCACGCTGTCGATCAGGTCCTCGACGAGGCCGCGGACGCCCTCGTCGATCTCGAGCACGGGCTCGGACGGGGTCTTCAGGACGGGGTCGCCGAACAGGCGGATCTGACGTTCGGTCACAGGGGTCTCCTAGAGCGCAGGGTGGGACGGGAGCGGGGTCAGGCGCGCTCGGCGGGCAGGCCCTCCACCACGAGCGCGGCGAGCGCCCGGGCGGACAGCTTGGTGAGGGGCTTGAGGTCCTTCCAGTTGACCACGCTGCCGGCTGCGAGCTGCGGGTCGTACGGGATGCGGACGATCTCACGCACGCGCGAACGGAAGTGCGACTCGATCTCCTCCAGCTTCACCAGGTTCGTCGCGTGCGTGGCGGTGTTGAGGGCGACGACCGCGTTGCGGACCAAGTCCGTGTAGCCGTTCGCCTCCAGCCAGGTGAGCGTCTCGGACGCCAGCCGCGCCTCGTCGACGCTGCCGCCGGAGACGATCACGATCTCGTCGGCGCGCTGCAGGGTGGCCCGCATCACCGAGTGGACGATGCCGGTGCCGCAGTCGGTGAGCACGATCGAGTAGAACCGGGCGGCGAGGTCGGCGACGACGTTGTAGTCGTTCTCGTCGAACGCCTCCGACAGCAGCGGGTCGGTGTCGGACGCGAGGATGTCGAGGCGCGTCTCGTCGCGCGAGACGAGCGCGGAGAAGTCGGTGAAGCCGCCGATGCTCGCCGCCTTGTGCACGACGTCGCGGACCGTGGCGCGGGTCTGCTTGGGGACGCGCTCGGACAGCGTGCCGCGGTCCGGGTTGGCGTCCACAGCGATGATCCGGTCCTCGCGGGCGTCGGCCAGCGCCATCCCGAGCAGCGTCGTGATGGTGGTCTTCCCGACGCCGCCCTTGCGGGTCAGCACCGGGACGAAGCGGGTGCCGCCCTCGAACTGCTTCTGGATGCGGTGGTCGAGCTCCTTGCGCGCGCGCACCTTGGCGGAGTCGCCGAGGTTGACCGTGCGGAACGTGACGTTGTAGACGAAGCGCTGCCACGGACCCTCCGGGCCCGGACGCGTCTTGCGGTTGACCTCCAGCAACCGGTCGGCCGTCAGCATCGCGGCGGGCTCGGGCTGCGGCGAGTGCTCGCCGCGCAGCCGGTCGCGGCGGGACTGGGCGAACGCGTCGGAATGGCCGTCCTGCCCAGGCAATGGAACGACGCCGTCGCCGGCGTCCTGCTGGGTGGCGGTCGGGCCGGTGGCGAGCCGCGAGGCGACGATCGCGACGGAGGTGGTGGTCGGCTCGGTCGGGGACGCGACGAAGCCGGGGTCGACGGGGATGTCGTCGATCGCGACGGCGGCCTCATCCTCCGGCACCTCCTGCGGAGGCGCGGGAGGCAGGTCGACGGCGATGCTCAGCTTCGTGTCGATCTCGAGCGGGGACGGCCGGAACGTCGGCTCATCGTCCCGCGGCGCGAGGTCGCCGCGCTCGGGCTCCTCCGGCTTGTCTGCCACGCTTGCACTCCTCCTGCCGCCCGACGGCGGCGACTGCGACAGTTTATCGGGCGGCCCGCCCGCGACGACAGCGAGCGACCTTCTCCGTACGCGCCGCAGCGCTCCCCGCGACTGCGGGGAGCGCTGCGGACGGGGCCGGTCAGGCGGGGGTGATGACGACCAGGAGGTCGCCCGCGTCCACCTGCTGGGTCTTCGGGATGGCGAGCCGCTCGATCGTGCCGGCGACGGGGGCCGTGATGGCGGCCTCCATCTTCATCGCCTCGATCGACGCGACGGCCTGCCCTGCGGCGACCACGTCGCCCGGGACCACGTGCAGGGTCACGACGCCGGAGAACGGCGCGGCCACCTGGCCGGGCTTGGCTGTGTCGGCCTTCTCGGCGGCCTTGGTCTCCACGACGATGCTGCGGTCGCGCACGAACACCGGCCGGAGCTGGCCGTTGAGCGTGGTCATGACCGTGCGCATGCCCTTCTCGTCGGCCTCGCCGATCGCCTCCAGGCCGATGTAGAGCCGCACGCCCTTGCTGAACTCGATGACGTGCTCCTCGACCGGGGAGAGCCCGTAGAGGTAGTCGATCGAGTCGACGACCGAGAGGTCGCCGAACAGCTCGCGCATCTGCTCGTAGATGCGGGTGGGAGCGGGGAACAGCAGGCGGTTGAGGGTCGCGCGGCGCTCGGCGCTGGAGCCCTCCAGGGCCTCCGCGTCGGCGGACGGCAGGTCCTCGACGCCGACCTTGACGGTCTTGCCCGCGAGCACCTTGGTGCGGAACGGCTCCGGCCAGCCGCCGGGCAGCTCGCCGAGCTCCCCGGCCATGAAGCCGACGACCGAGTCCGGGATGTCGTAGTTCTGCGGGTTCTCGGCGAAGTCGTCGGGGTCCGCGTGCACGGCGGCGAGGTGGAGGGCGAGGTCGCCGACCACCTTGGACGACGGCGTGACCTTGGGGATGCGGCCCAGGATCCGGTTGGCGGCGGCGTACATGTCCTCGACCAGCTCGAAGTCCTCGGCCAGGCCCAGAGCCTTGGCCTGCTGACGCAGGTTAGAGAGCTGGCCGCCGGGGATCTCGTGCTTGTAGACGCGGCCCGTGGGGCCGGGCAGGCCCGACTCGAACGGGCGGTAGACCTGGCGCACGGCCTCCCAGTACGGCTCGAGGTCCTCGACCGCGGTCAGCGAGATGCCGGTGTCGCGCTCGGTGTGGGCGAGGGCCGCGACCAGGGCGGAGGCGCTCGGCTGGCTGGTGGTGCCCGCCATCGGCGCGCTCGCCACGTCGACCGCGTCGGCGCCGGCACGCGAGGCCGCGAGCAGCGTCGCGAGCTGGCCGCCCGGGGTGTCGTGGGTGTGCACGTGCACCGGTAGGTCGAACCGCTCGCGGAAGGCGCTCACCAGCTTCTCGGCGGCGGCCGGGCGCAGCAGGCCGGCCATGTCCTTGATCGCGAGGATGTGCGCGCCGGACTCCACGATCTGCTCCGCGAGGCGCAGATAGTAGTCGAGCGTGTAGAGCTCCTCGGCCGGGTCGAGCAGGTCGGCGGTGTAGCAGACGGCGACCTCCGCGATGGCGGAGCCGGTAGCGAGCACCGACTCGATCGCCGGGCGCATCTGCGACACGTCGTTGAGCGCGTCGAAGATGCGGAAGATGTCGACGCCGGTCGCGGCGGCCTCCCGGACGAACGCGTCGGTCACCTGCGTCGGGTACGGCGTGTAGCCGACGGTGTTGCGGCCGCGCAGCAGCATCTGGATGTTGATGTTCGGCAGCGCCTCGCGCAGCGACGCGAGCCGCTCCCAGGGGTCCTCACCGAGGAAGCGCAGCGCGACGTCGTAGGTCGCGCCGCCCCAGGCCTCCACCGAGAGCAGCTCGGGGGTGAGCCGGGCGACGTACGGGGCGACGGCCAGCAGGTCCTTGGTGCGCACGCGCGTCGCGAGCAGCGACTGGTGGGCGTCGCGGAACGTGGTCTCGGTGACCGCGAGGGCGGTCTGCGCGCGCAGCGCCTCGGCGAAGCCCTTCGGGCCCAGCTCCAGCAGCTTCTGGCGGGAGCCGGCCGGCGCGGGGACGCCCAGGTCGATACACGGGAGCTTCTCCACCGGGTCGGCGACCTCGGGACGCGGGCCGTTCGGCTGGTTGACGGTGACGTCGGCCAGCCAGTTGAGCACCTTGGTGCCGCGGTCCTTGGACTCGCGGCCCTTGAACAGCTGGGGGCGCTCCTCGATGAAGGAGGTGGAGACGTTGCCCGCGATGAAGTCGGGGTCCTCCATGACCGCCTGCAGGAACGGGATGTTCGTGGCGACGCCGCGCACGCGGAACTCGGCCAGCGCCCGCCGGGCGCGCAGCACGGCGGCCGGGAAGTCGCGGCCGCGGGTGATGAGCTTGGCCAGCATGGAGTCGAAGTGTGGGCTGATCTGCGCGCCCGGGTTGATCGTGCCGCCGTCCAGGCGGATGCCGGCGCCGCCCGGCGAGCGGTAGGTGGTGATCTTGCCGGTGTCCGGGCGGAAGCCGGCGGTCGGGTCCTCGGTGGTGATGCGGCACTGCAGGGCGGCGCCGCGCATCTGCACGGTGTCCTGGCTGAGCCCGAGGTCGGCGAGGGTCTCCCCCGCGGCGATCCGGATCTGCGACTGCACCAGGTCGACGTCGGTGATCTCCTCGGTGACCGTGTGCTCCACCTGGATGCGCGGGTTCATCTCGATGAAGACGTGCTGGCCGGCGCGGTCCCCCGCCGTGTCGAGCAGGAACTCGACGGTTCCGGCGTTCTCGTAGCCGATCGACTTCGCGAAGGCCACCGCGTCGCGGTAGAGCGACTGGCGGATCTCGTCGGAGAGGTTGGGCGCCGGCGCGATCTCGACCACTTTCTGGTGGCGGCGCTGCACCGAGCAGTCGCGCTCGAACAGGTGGATGGTGTTCCCCTGGCCGTCGGCGAGGATCTGGACCTCGATGTGGCGGGGGCGCAGCACGGCCTGCTCCAGGAACATGGTCGGGTCGCCGAACGCGCTGTCCGCCTCGCGCATGGCCTCCTCCAGCGACGCGCGCAGGTCCTCCTTGCGGGCGACCCGGCGCATGCCGCGGCCGCCGCCGCCGGCGACCGCCTTGGCGAAGATCGGGAACCCGATCTCGTCGGCGCCAGCGAGCAGCTCCTCGATGTCGCGCGACGGCGGGGTGGACTTGAGGACCGGGACGCCCGCGGCGATCGCGTGCTCCTTCGCCGTGACCTTGTTGCCTGCCATCTCGAGCACCTCGGCGCGCGGGCCGATGAAGGCGATGCCCGCCGCGCGGGCGGCCTCGGCGAGCTCCGGGTTCTCGGAGAGGAAGCCGTAGCCCGGGTAGATCGCGTCGGCGCCGGACTCCTTGGCGACCCTGATGATCTCCTGCACATCCAGGTAGGCGCGGACCGGGTGGCCCGGCTCCCCGATCTGGTAGGCCTCGTCCGCCTTCAGCCGGTGCATCGAGTTGCGGTCTTCGTAGGGGAAGACGGCGACCGTCGCGGCGCCCAGTTCGTAGGCGGCGCGGAAGGCCCTGATGGCGATTTCACCGCGGTTGGCAACGAGGATCTTACGGAACATGGGGACCTTTCGAGCAGGGGTCGGCACCACACAGCAAACGGTTAGGTACTCCAAGACTAGTGAAGGTAACGTGGCTGTCGTGCACGTACTCAGCGTTAGTTCCCTCAAGGGCGGTGTCGGAAAGACCACGGTGACGCTTGGTCTGGCCTCGGCGGCGTTCGCCAAAGGGCTCCGTACGCTGGTCGTCGACCTCGACCCGCAGTCCGACGTCTCGACCGGCATGGACATCCAGGTCGCCGGTCACCTCAACGTCGCCGACGTGCTCGCCTCCCCCAAGGAGAAGATCGTCCGCGCGGCGATCGCGCCGTCCGGCTGGACCAGGGGACGTCCGGGCAAGGTCGATGTCATGATCGGCAGCCCGTCCGCGATCAACTTCGACGGTCCGCACCCCAGCATCCGCGACATCTGGAAGCTCGAGGAGGCGCTGGCCAACGTCGAGCACGACTACGAGCTGGTGCTCATCGACTGCGCCCCGTCGCTCAACGCGCTCACCCGAACGGCCTGGGCGGCCAGCGACCGCGTAGCGGTCGTGACCGAGCCCGGCCTCTTCTCGGTGGCCGCCGCCGACCGCGCGCTGCGCGCGATCGAGGAGATCCGCCGCGGCCTGTCCCCGCGCCTCCAGCCGCTCGGCATCATCGTCAACCGTGCCCGCGTCCAGTCGCTGGAGCACCAGTTCCGCATCAAGGAGCTGCGCGACATGTTCGGCCCGCTGGTGCTGTCTCCTCAGCTCCCCGAGCGCACCTCCCTGCAGCAGGCTCAGGGCGCGGCGAAGCCGTTGCACGTCTGGCCGGGCGAGAGCGCCCAGGAGATGGCGCACAACTTCGACCTGCTCCTGGAGCGGGTGCTGCGCACCGCCAAGATCGGCGAGTACGCGGCCGCCGGCAACTAACGAGACTCCTCCGCACCCCGCGAGTACGCGAAAAATCAGCGAAAAACCGCCGAGTACGCAGACTATTCGCGTACTCGGCGGGTGGTTGCGGGTGGTACGGGGTCAGGAGGCCTTGGACTTGGCCGCGCGGCGGGCCGCGAGCTCGTCGAGGTCGTCGCCGGCGGTGTCGAGCTCGACCAGCGAGGACTCGACCTCGCGGAGGACCTTGCCGACGGCGATGCCGAAGACGCCCTGGCCGCGGCTGACCAGGTCGATGACCTCGTCGTTCGAGGTGCACAGGTAGACGCTCGCGCCGTCGCTCATCAGCGTGGTCTGCGCCAGGTCGTTGACGCCCGCCTCGCGGAGCTGGTTGACGGCGGTGCGGATCTGCTGGAGCGAGATCCCGGTGTCGAGCAGGCGCTTGACCAGCTTGAGGACGAGGATGTCGCGGAAGCCGTAGAGGCGCTGCGAGCCGGAGCCGGCCGCGCCGCGGACCGTGGGCTCCACGAGGCCGGTGCGCGCCCAGTAGTCGAGCTGGCGGTAGGAGATGCCGGCCGCGCGGGCCGCGACGGCGCCGCGGTAGCCGTTGGCGTCGTCCATCTCGGGGAGGCCGTCGGTGAACAGCAGCCCCAGGTCGTACCGGGCGGCGTCGCTGTCACGACTCAGTTCGCTCATGATGACTGCCCCTCGGTTGACGGATGCTGCGCTTCGTGATGAGGCGCTTCATCAACGGTACCCATCCCCCGGTCGCCGGGCAACGACATCCGGCAAACGCCCTCGGCGTGTCGAGCCGGTCAGGGCTGGATGCGCGCCAGCGCCGCCCGGATGATGCTGCCGCGGACCACGTCGAGCTGTCCGGCGATCTCGCGGGCGAGCTCGGCGGTCTGCGGCCCGGCCGTCACGTCCTTGCGGCGCGCGAGGGGCACCAGGGCGGTCTCGATCAGCCCGATCTCGCGCTCCGCTGCCGCGCGGAAACCCCGCAGGTGGCGCGGCCCGATGCCGGTGCGCGCCAGCTCGGCCAGCGCTCGGAGCACCGTCAGCGACTCCTCGCCGTAGACCTCGGCCGGCACGATCAGCGACGCGCTGATGGCCTCCTGCAGGAGCTCGGGCGTCGCGCCCGCCTCGCGGAGCAGCTCGTCGCGCTTGAACCGGCGGCCGGCCGGGAGCATCGACGTCGATCCCTCCCGCGCACCGCCCGGGAGCGGCGGGTTCTCGCCCGCGTCGAGAGCGGCGAGGTACTTCTTGATGACCTTGAGCGGGAGGTAGTTGTCCCGCTGCATCGCCAGCACGGTGTGCAGTCGTTCGACATCGGCGGGCGAGAACTTGCGGTAGCCCGACGCCGTGCGGGACGGCGTGACGAGCCCGCGCTCCTCGAGGAAGCGCAGCTTGGACGACGACAGGTCCGGGAACTCGGGGGTCAGGCGCGCCAGCACCTGGCCGATCGAGAGCAGTGCGGGCGGGGCGGTGTGCGCCCTCGCTGCTTGCCGGGCCACCGGTTCGTTAGTTCTTCGCCGCGGCGGCGAGATCTTGACGCGAGGCGTAGAAGGTGAGCCGGAACTTGCCGATCTGGACCTCGGACGAGTCGCTGAGCAGGGCGCTCTCGATGCGGACGCCGTCGTAGTACGTGCCGTTGAGGGAGCCCAGGTCGCGGACCTCGAAGGCCGTGCCGCGGCGGGTGAACTCCGCGTGCCGGCGCGAGACGGTCACGTCGTCGAGGAAGATGTCCGCGTTCGGGTGGCGGCCGGCGCTCGTGACGTCGGCGTCCAGCAGGAACCGCGCGCCGGTGTTGGGGCCGCGGCGCACGATGAGCAGGGCGGAACCGGACGGCAGCGCCGCGATCGCCTCCTGCTCCTCGGGACTGATCTCCCCGTCCATGGGGAACATCTTGGAGATGAACTCCTCGCCGAAGCGCGCGGTCGTGTCCTCGTTCCCCGTCGCGGCATCGCGCAGGGGGTTCGCGGCGTCGCGGCCGTCGTCGTCAGCAGCAGAAGCAGGGTAGTTCTCGTCAGGCACCGTCAACCTCCTCGTGATCAAGCCTATCGGAATGTGGCCCGCTGTCATCGGCCGGAAGGCGGATGACGCGCGCGGTCTCCCGAATGTAGACGATGCCGGCCCACCAGTAGAGGAACGCGCCCCAGAGCGCGAACGCCCAGCCGAGCGGCAGCGAGTAGGGCGCGACCGGGGCGTACGCCTCGCCCAGCATGAGCAGCGGGAGCGCCCAGAACAGGCAGAAGGTGGCGACCTTGCCGAGGTGGTGGACGGGCAGCGGGCCGAAGCCGTGGTTGGCGAGGATCACGCCGAGGACGGCGAGCATGACGTCGCGGGCGAGGATCACCGCGACCAGCCACCACGGGATGACCTCCCGCCAGGCGAGGCCGACGAGGGCGGCGAAGATGTAGAGCCGGTCGGCCGCCGGGTCGAGCAGCTGGCCGAGCCGGGAGACCTGGTTCAGCCGCCGGGCCAGCCAGCCGTCGAGGAAGTCGGTGACGCTGGAGAAGATGAGGACCAGCAGCGCGAGCGCGTCCTCCCCCGTGACCACGAACGCCAGGAACACCGGCACCAGAGCCAGCCGGAAGAAGCTGAGGACGTTCGGGATCGTCCACACGCGCGAGCTCACCGCGCCGACACCATCCACGATTCCACTCTACTGACCGCGATCATCCCGTCGAGTGGGGCGCACGACCCTAGGATGTGGGGCGTGGAGCCCTTCTTCGTGTGTCTCTGGATCCTCGCGGGCGTCTGCGCCGCGACCTGGGTGCTGTCGCTGGTCACCGGGGAGCACTCGTGGGTCGACCGGATCTGGTCGATCGTGCCCGTCGTCTACGTGTGGGTGTTCGCGGCGGCCGCCGGCCTGCAGGACGCCCGGCTGGACCTGATGGCCGGGCTCGTGACGCTGTGGGGCGCGCGGCTCACCTTCAACTTCGCGCGCAAGGGCGGCTACGCGCCGGGCGGGGAGGACTACCGCTGGGAGGTGCTGCGCGGCCGGATGAGCCGGGGCGCGTTCGCGGTCTTCAACCTCTTCTTCATCGTGATCTACCAGAACGTGCTGCTGCTGCTGATCGCCCTCCCGGCGTGGACGGCGTACCAGCACCCGACGCCGCTGAACGGGCTCGACGTGCTCTGCGCCGTGCTGTTCCTGCTCTTCCTGACCGGCGAGACCGTCGCGGATCAGCAGCAGTGGGACTTCCACCGCTGGAAGAACGCGGAGGTCGCCGCGGGGCGCGAGCCGAGCCCGCGCTTCCTGCAGACCGGGCTGTTCCGGTTCTCCCGGCACCCGAATTTCTTCTGCGAGCAGGCGCAGTGGTGGGTGGTGTTCCTGTTCGGCTGCGTGGCCGCCGGGTCGCTGCTGCAGTGGACCGTGCTCGGGCCGCTGCTGCTGACCGGGCTGTTCATCGGCTCCACGGTCTTCACCGAGAGCATCTCGCGCTCGCGCTACCCGGAGTACGCCGAGTACCAGCGCCGCACGTCGCCGATCGTGCCGTGGTTCCCGCGGCGCGGCGGGGAGGCGGTCACGGCGCGGTCGTGACGGCGCGCGCCGGGCGCGGGAAGGCCTCCCGCATGTGGTCGGAGTCGAGGTAGTCGGCCACGCCGATCAGGATGAGGCTGAACACGATCTGCTCGGTGACCATCCAGAACGGGTAGAGGCCGGGGATCGCCGCGATCACGAGGGTGACCACCGGGAAGATCTTCGAGAACAGCCGCAGGCGCGAGTAGGCCCAGTAATAGCCCTTCTGCGCGCGCCATGCGAAGTAGAACAGCGTGACGGTCATGCCGAGCACGACGACGGAGCGCATCCAGACCGCGAACGGCACGGCCGCGCCGTCGAGCGTGAGCACCAGGGCGATGACGACGGCGGTGGTCCCGATGACGAGCTCGGCCACGAGCAGCCAGGCGATGACGACGAACGCGCGGCGCGTCCGCGGGTGGTCGCGCCCCTCCTCCGGGACGGTGTAACCGGCGTGGCGTCCGCCCGCGATCCGGTCGAGCCGTCGGAGCAGTGAATCCATGTATCCACGGTAACCCGGCGCGCTGGGAGGCGCTTCCATCTTTCGATGGAACCTCCGGTCCGTCATCCCGCGACGGTCGGTGCGAGCGCGTACCGTGGAGGCATGTCGTGCATCCGGTTCAACACCCCCGCCCAGCGTCAGGCCATGCGCGAGCACAGCCCGGCGATGCTCACCGCGGAGGAGGCCGCCGCGCTGCACCCGGCGCCGGAGTTCACGGAGAGCAAGCTGCGCAGGCTCCGCCTGCTGGCGGCGGACCCGAACCCGAAGATCCGCGAGGCGGTGGCCTCCAGCTACAACACGCCGGAGGACCTCTTCCTGGCGCTCGCGAGCGACCCGGACGAGGGCGTCCGCGGCTGCGTGGCCAAGAACGAAGCGACGCCCTGCGACATCCTGCGGACGCTCGCGAGCGACCGCTCGGAGACGGTGCGCGGCTGGGTGGCCGTCAACTACTACGTCCCCGCCGACGTCATGGAGAAGCTCGCGAAGGACCGCAGCCGCACGGTGCGCAGCCTCGTGAAGTGGAAGGCCCAGCTGGCCGAGGAGCAGGGCGCAGAGGGTGTCGGCGCGCCGGTGACCGCGGCGGTCGCCCACCGGCCATGACCGGGGTCCGCGTCGACGCCTGGGCGTGGGCGGTGCGGCTGTACAAGACCCGCTCCGCGGCGTCGGACGCGTGCAAGGCCGGCCATCTGAAGGTCAACGGCGACCGGGCGAAGCCGTCGCAGCAGGTGAAGGTCGGCGACGAGGTGCGCGCCTACGTCGGCGGCTCGGAGAAGATCTACATCGCCCGCAAGCTGATCGTGAAGCGCGTCGGAGCGGCGGTCGCGGCGGAGTGCTTCGAGGACCGCACGCCTCCCCCACCGCCGAAGGCCGAGACGCCGTCCGACGTCACGCGCGAGCGCGGCTCCGGCCGCCCGACCAAGCGCGACCGGCGTCTCCTCGAGCAGCTCAGGGGCCGCTGATGGCGGTGGCGCGGGTCGGGATCTCCGGGTGGACGTACGCGCCGTGGCGCGGAGTGTTCTACCCGAAGGGCCTGCCGCACCGCGCCGAGCTCGCGTACGCGTCGGAGCGCCTGAACTCGATCGAGCTGAACGGCAGCTTCTACGCGCTGCAGAAGCCCTCCAGCTACCGCACCTGGGCGGCGAGCACGCCGGACGACTTCGTGTTCTCGGTCAAGGGCGGCCGGTACATCACCCACATCCTCCGCCTGAAGAACGCGCGGGCGGCCGTCGCCAACCTGTTCGCGTCGGGCGTGCTGACGCTCGGCCCGAAGCTCGGCCCGCTGCTGTGGCAGCTCCCACCGACGCTGCAGTTCGACCCGGAGGCGCTGGACGCGTTCCTGGGGATGTTGCCGGTGACGACGGCACAGGCGCGCTCCCTGGCCGCGGAGACCACCCTGGAGTCCGACCGGACCGACTACTCCGGCAGCGACGACCGCCCGCTCCGGCACGCGGTGGAGGCCCGGCACGCGAGCTTCACCGACCCCGCCTTCGCCCGCATCTGCCGCGCGCACGGGGTGGCGGTGGTGCTCGCCGACACCGCAGGGCGCTATCCGGTGCTGCGCGAGACGACGGCGGACTTCGTCTACGTGCGGCTGCACGGCGACGAGGAGCTGTACGCGAGCGGGTACACGGACGAGGCGCTGGACCGGTGGGCCGGAGAGCTGCGGGAGCGGCTGGCGGAGGGGCTGGATGTGTACGCGTACTTCGACAACGACCTGAAGGTGCGGGCGCCGTACGACGCGATGGGGTTGCTGGCGCGGTTGCGCTGAGCCGGCCGGATCAGCCCGCCAGCACCGACATCACGTTGCCCGCCGGGTCGCGGAACCAGGCGATGTCCGGCCCGCGGTTCGCGGCGCGCCCGCGGGCGATGCCCTTCTCGTCGGTGTGCAGGTCGTCGTCGTCGTAGATCTTCGTGACGACGCCCTTGGCGTTCAGCTCGTCGACGGCGGCGTCGATGTCGTCCACGGCGAGGTTCAGGATGGTGAAGCTCGCCGGGGTGTGGTCCGGCTTCGGGTACACGAACACGTGGCCGCCGCCGGGCAGGGCGATGTCGAGGTTGCCCATCGGCCCCTCCGTCACGTCCAGCCCGAGGGCGTCGCGGTAGAAGTCCCGGGCGGCGTCGATGTCGTTCACGCTGAAGCCGCTGAAGATGTCGATTGCGTTGACCATGAAGGCCACTCTGCTCCCGGACGCGGGCGGCGTCTAGACGAACCGCACCGCCTCCTGCAGCCGCGGCCGCAGCTCGAAGGCGCGGTCGACGCTCGCGCGGCCTGCGGCGTCGGCGCCGTCGCGGAGGATCTTCGGCAGCAGCGAGCGGCGGACCACGGTCGCGCCGGACAGCCGGCCGCGCTGGACGACATCCAGCGGCACCGCAAGGGCGTCGTCCGGGACGACCACGATCAGGCCGGTGAAGCGGACGCCCGCCTGGCGGCCGAAGCTCTTCGCCGCGTTGTACAGCTCGTGGAACGGCTCCTCGTCGCGGCCGATGGCGGGACCGACCAGCTCGCCCTTCGCCAGCTTGACCTCGCTCCCCCAGTCGGCGGAGCGGATCGCGAACAGGCCGGCCGGGCCGAGGACGATGTGGTCGAGCTTGGCGTCGGTCGCCGGGTGCACGGCCACGTCGTTCCAGATCGTGAAGCCGATGCCGAGGCCGGAGACCGCGCGGGCCGTCGCCTCCTCGGCGAGCGCCTCCGCCAGGAGCATCCGGATCTCGCGCGGCGCCGAGCGCACCAGCGCGGGGTCGTAGGGGTCGGCGTGGTCGGTGCCGCGGCCCATCCACTCGCGCATCAGCTTCAGGAAGCGCTCGCGCGCGCGGCCGCCCGGGTGCCCGTAGCTGCGGGCGCGCACCGTCGCCCCGCGCGCGGTCGACCGGGTGGGGTGCACGGTCGCGCTGAAGCCGCCGTGGCCGGACTCGCCGGAGACGGCGTCCATGACGAGGCTCTCGCCGCGGTCGTAGCGAGCGCGGTCCTCCGGGTCGCCGACCTGCTCCCAGGCGTTCTGCACGGCCTGGAACGCGGCGGCGGTGCCTCCGGTGTCGGGGTGCGTGAGGCGGGCGAGCCGGCGGTAGGCGCGGCGCAACTCCTCCTGGCTGACGGTCGCGCTGACGCCGAGGACCTCGTAGGCGCTCGGCGCGGCGGGACTGTCACTCATGGTTCACGAGAGTAGCGGGCGGATCCGTGGATTCGCTCGATTTCGATTGCGGACGGAATCTGACCGCATGCCGAATTAGCCTGGGATCACACCAACCGGAAGGGCAGGAATCATGACCATCAGCGACTGGCGCATCGAGCTCATCATCGTCCCCGTCAGCGACGTGGACCGGGCCAAGGCGTTCTACGTGGACGCTCTCGGCTGGCACGCGGACTTCGACCAGCGGGTCTCCGACACGCTCCGGTTCGTGCAGGTGACGCCTCCCGGCTCGGCCTGCTCGATCGCGTTCGGCGAGGGGCTGACCGACATGGCGCCGGGCACGATGAAGGGCCTGCAGATCGTCATCCCCGACGCGGACGCCGCGCTCGAGCACCTGCGCAGCAACGGCATCGAGGCGCAGGGCGTCGACGAGCAGGCCTGGGGCCGGTTCGTCTTCTTCACCGATCCCGACGGCAACGGCTGGAGCCTCCAGCAGCTGGTGCCGCAGAACCGCTAGCGGGGCGACCCCAGCGCGTAGCCGATCAGCAGCAGGGTCACCACGAACCCGCACGCGTAGTTGATCCAGAGGAAGCGCCGCCAGCCCCGGTTGGCGGCGCTCGCGCGTTCGTCCGGGACCGACCAGTACGGCGCGGCGGTGAGGATGTACGGGAGGGCGAGCACGGCCGCGAGCGGGCCGGGCCACGCCGTCCCCAGCATCGCGACGCCGGCCGCGGCCCAGGCGACGACGGCGAGCCGCGTCGTCCGCGCCGCGCCGAGCACGGTGGCGACCGACGCGATGCCGGCCTCCCGGTCGGGCTCGACGTCCTGCACAGCGCCGAAGGCGTGACTGCCGACGCCCCAGAGGAAGAAGGCGAGCAGGAGCAGCCACAGCGCCGGCGTGAACACCGCGCCGGCGAGGACGAGCCCATAGAGCGCTGGGCTCACGAAGTGGAAGCTGGAGGTCGCGGAGTCGAGGAACGGGACCTCCTTGAACCGTAGTCCCTTCACCGAGTACGCCAGCACGGCGAAGACGCTCGCGGCCAGCACCAGCCAGGACAGCGGCGAGCCGACCGCGACGAGGAACACCAGGAACGGCGCGTTCGTCGCCGCGGCCGCGATCAGGGTGCGGCGGTGCATCCCCCGGTCGAGCAGCGCGCCCTCCGCGCCGCCCTTGCGCGGGTTGCGCAGATCGGACTCGTAGTCGAAGACATCGTTCACCCCGTACATCGCCAGGTTGTACGGGATCAGGAAGTACAGCGTCCCGACCACGAGCACGGCGTCGACGCGGCCCGTGGCGACCAGGGAGGCGGCGGCGAAGGGGAACGCGGTGTTGATCCAGCTCAGCGGGCGGGAGGCGAGGACGAGCTGGCGGAGGGCGGACGGGGCGACGGCGGTGGTCATCGGCTGCTCCGATCGCGGCTGGTGCGATCGCTGCGGCGCGTGCCGGCCTGCACGGAGCCAGCCTGCTCGGAGCCGGCCTGCTCGGAGTCGGCCTGCACAGAGTCGGGCGGCGACCCCTCCGCCGTCCGCTGCAGCAGCAACCAGAGACCGGGCAGCAGGAGGAGCCCGGCGACCGGATAGGCGAGGTCCTCCACCGGGACGAGGCCGAGGTGGAGGCCGGAGATCGCGCCGGAGGCGTACGTCATCAGCCCCGCCGCGATCATCAGGTTGTCGAAGACGCCGGTGAGCACCACCAGCACGACGCCGGCGACCAGCGCCGGGACGAGCCACCGCTCGGCCACGCGGGCACGGTCGGGCGTCCGCGCGAGGCCGGCCGCCAGCACGGCCGCGGCGAGCGCGAGGAAGGCGACGCTGAGCAGCGGGTAGGTCATCGGCGCTCCGTTCCGCGCCGCCGGCCGGCGGCGGCCCGGGTGCGCCGGTCGAGCAGCGCCCGCGTCCCGGACAGCAGGATCAGCGTCAGGTAGCAGAGGAACGCCAGGAACACGGGCTCCTCCAGCGGCAGCTGCGGCGCGAGCTCGATCCCGGTCATGAACGGGGAGCGCCCGCGCGCGAAAACGCCGAGCGCGATGCCGAGCACGTCCCAGGCGAGGAAGAAGACCACGCCGGCCGCGAGGACGAGGCTGGCGCGCCGGGCCGTCTCCCGGCCGCCGCGCCAGAACACCAGGGCGAAGCGCCGGTCGAGCAGCACCAGGGCGCCGAGCGCGACCAGCAGGCAGGCGAGGTAGGCGAGGGTCACGGCACCCGCTCCCCCGCGGGCGCCCGGCGCAGCGGCTCCGCCAGCGGGGCGGCGGTGGTGTCCCCGCGCAGGCGCTTGAGCACGAGCTCCGCGCTGATGAGGCACATCGGCAGGCCGATGCCGGGGATGGTCGACGACCCCGCGTAGAGGAGGCCGTCGACCCGGCGGGACGCGTTCCCCGGCCGCAGGAACGCGCTCTGCCGGAGGGTGTGCGCGAGCCCGAGCGCGCCGCCCCGCCAGGCGTTGAAGCCCTGGGCGAAGTCGTCGGGGCCGACGGTGCGGCGCACGACGATCCGGTCGGCGAGCCCGGGGATGGCCGCCCAGGCGCCGATCTGCTCCACCGCCGCGTCGACCGTGCGCTCCACGAGGCGGTCGCCCGTCCGGTCGACGCCGCCGCGGCCGATCGAGACGTCGGCCGCGACCGGGATCAGCACGAACAGGTTCTCGGCTCCGGGCGGCGCGACACCCGGGTCGGTCTCGCTCGGCTTGCACACGTACAGCGACACGGGGTCCGGGATGCCGGCGGGCGCGCCGAATCCGCGGCGGGAGCCGTCCAGGTGGGCGAAGCCGGCCTCCCAGTCGGTCGTGAAGAACAGGTTGTGGTGGCTGAGCTCCGGCAGGGCGCCGCGCACGCCGAGCATGGCGAGCACGGCGCCCGGCCCGGGATCGCGGCGCTCCCACACGCGCTCGGGGTGGGTCCGCAGCGAGGGTGGGAGCAGCTGCGTCTCGGTGTGGTGCAGGTCGGCGGCCGAGACGACGACATCCGCCTCGGCGACCCGCGTGCGCCCGCCCGCGTCGACGTACTCGACGCCCGTCGCCCTGGCTCGACGGCCGCGGGCCCGCGATCCGCCCCGCTCGGTACGGATCGCCGTCACGCGCGCCCCGGTCACGAGCTCGGCCCCCGCGGACTCGGCGAGCGCCGCGATCCGCCGGATCAGCTCGGTGAAGCCGCCGAGCGGGTAGCGCACCCCGTCGTCCAGGTCGAGGTGGCTCATCAGGTGGTACATGCTCGGCGCGCGTCCCGGGGAGGTGCCGAGGAACACCGCGGGGTAGCCGAGCAGCTGGCGCAGCCGGGTGTCGTGCACGAACCCGGCGGCGTACCGGTCCAGCGGCTCGAGCAGCAGCCGCGCCAGCCGGCCGGCGCGGCGGAGGACGGCGGGGTCGAGCAGCGGGCCGGAGCCGGCGAAGGTGGCGTAGAGGAAGCGGTCGACGGCGAGCCGGTAGGTCTCGGCCGCCCCGGCCAGGTAGCGGTCGAGTGCGGCTCCGGCGCCCGGCTCGACGCTCTCGAACAGCGCGCGGTTGGCGCGCCCGTCGGCCCGGATGTCGAGCGCGGGCCCGCCCTGCTCCGCGAACAGCCGGTAGCCGGGGTCGAGCGTCACCAGGTCGAGCTGCTCCGCCGTGCTCGTGCCGAGCAGCCGGAAGAAGTGGTCGAACACGTCCGGCATGAGGTACCAGGACGGTCCGGTGTCGAACCGGAAGCCGTCCGACTCCCACAGCCCGGCCCGGCCGCCGACGACGTCGTGCTGCTCCAGCAGCGTCACGCGGCGGCCCTCGTGGGCGAGCAGCGCGGCGGTCGCGAGCCCCGCGATCCCTCCCCCGATGATGACGACGCGGTCGCCGACACGGTCCGCGGCGCTCGGACGTGCAGTCACCGCAGCGTCCCGGTCGAGGCCCGGAGCAGGATCGCGAGCTTCACGGGGTTGGGCACCCGCACCCGGCGGACGAGCAGCTCCGGCGCCGGGGTCGCCCGGATGCGATCGCTGAGCTCCGCGAACAGGCCGTGGGCGGCGGCGATCGCGCGGCGGCAGTTGTCCGGGAGCTCCGGGATCGCGTCAGCGGCGGCGCCGAGGTCGCAGTCGATGTCCACGACCAGGGCGAGCTTCTGCCGCTCGGTCAGGTGCGCCGGGTCGATGCCGGGGAAGTAGCTGCGGCCGAGCTCCGCGTAGTCGACGGCGAGGTCGCGCAGGAAGTTGATCTTCTGGAACGCCGCCCCGAGCCGCCGGGCTCCGGCCTCCAGCCGCCGCCGGGTCGCGTCCGGCACGGGCGAGTCCGCCAGGAACACCGCCAGGCACATCAGCCCGACGACCTCCGCCGAGCCGTACACGTAGGCGCTCAGCTCGTCCGCCGAGAAGTCGACGGGGTCCAGGTCCCGGCGCATGGAGGCGAAGAACGGGCGGGTCAGCTCGGCGCCGAAGCCGGCCGACCGCGCCGTGCGGGCGAAGGCGTGGACGACGACGTTGGCGCTGTAGCCGGTGCGGAGCGCCTGCTCGGTGTCGTCCTCCAGCGCGCCGAGCACCTGCCGGATCTGATCGGCGGACAGGCCGGCCTCCGCCGCCGCGCCGTCGACGATCTCGTCGGCGACGCGGACGAAGGCGTAGACGTCCTCGACCCCCGGCCGGACGGACGGCGACAGCAGCCGGGTCGCCATCCCGAACGACGTCGAGTACTCGTGGATGATCGTGGCGGCGCTGCGGTGGGCGGCCCGGCCGTACAGGGCGAGGTCGGTGTCGGAGGCGGGAGCGGGGGGCTCCTCAGGGGAGGTCTCCGACCCCGACGTCTCGATACGGGTCATCTCACGCTCCTTCGCGGGCCGGCCGGGGAGGGCGGCACCCACGCGCCGACGTCTCGATACGGGTCATCTCACGCTCCTTCGCGGGCCGGCCGGGGAGGGCGGCACCCACGCGCCGACGTCTCGATACGGGTCATCTCACGCTCCTTCGCGGGCCGGCCGGGGAGGGCGGCACCCACGCGCCGACGTCTCGATACGGGTCATGCCGCCCTCCCGACGCAGCCGAGGGCGACGCGCGTGAGGGTGTCCGCGAGGGCGGACGGCAGCAGCGGGGAGTCCAGAGCGTCGATCGCCGCGTCCACGTGGTCGGCGAGCAGCCGCTCGGCGAAGTCGCGCGCGCCGCAGCCCTCCAGCGCCGCCGCCAGGCGGGCGGTGTCGGCTGCGCTCAGGTCGGTGCGGCCGAACAGCGGCTCGATGTCCGCCCAGTGCGACGTCCCGCGCGCGAAGGCGATGAGGGTGGTCTCCTTGCCCTGCTGCAGGTCGCCGACCGCGCTCTTGCCGGTCACGCTCTCGTCGCCGTACACCCCGAGCAGGTCGTCGCCGAGCTGGAAGGCGACGCCGACCAGCCGGCCGTACCGCGCGAGCAGCTCCACGACCGCGTCGTCGGCACCCGCGAGCAGGGCCCCCGCGGCGAGCGGCCCCGACACCGAGTACTCCGCGGTCTTGTCCGCGGTCATCGAGAGGACGTCGGGAAGCGCGCTCGCGGACATCCCGGTGGCCAGCCCCACGTCCGCCAGCTCGCCCGCGGCCGTCACGAAGACCGCCCGGTCGATCAGGTCCAGGAGCCGGGAGCGCGTGGCCTCCGGGACGGTCAGGCGCGCGACGCGCTGGGCGGCGGCGTGCAGCAGCAGGTCGCCGGCGAGGATGGCGGCCGACTCGCCCCAGAGCCGGGCGCGGGAGAACCCGGCCCCCCGGAAGAGGGCGTCTGCGCTGAACTCGCCGGCGACGTTCGGCCGCCCCCGTCGCACGGTGTCGCCGTCGATGACGTCGTCGTGCAGCAGGAAGGCGCTGTGCAGGAGCTCGAAGGCGAGGGCGGTCTGCACCGCGGCCCGGCGGGTGGCGGCGTCGGCCGTGCGGTGGCCGCCGCTCAGCCCATGGAACGCCGACAGCACCAGTCGCGGCCGCAGTCGCTTGCCGCCGCGCGCGGACTCGCCGACCGCGAGCCAGAGCCGGACGTACTCCTCGCCGTACGGCTCGGCGTCGCGCTCCCGCGCCGCCAGGAAGTCCTCCAGCTCGCGCTCGACGGAGCGGAGATCCGCCTCGACGAAGTCGGGACCTGGAGCGTCCGCAGCGGTGCGCGGCTCGGTGAGGTCCGGGCGCAGCTGGGTCATGTCGACGTCCTTTACCTAGCCTGGTTAGCAAATAACTTAGCACGCTTCTTACAGGTGGCAATAGGATGTCCGCATGAGTTCGAAGGAGGATGCCCGGCGCATCTCGGGGTCGCTGATCGACCCGCGCGTGATCGACCCGCGGCAGGAGCTCGTCCGCCACGACGACCTGAGCGACGAGGAGCTGGCCCAGGTCATCGGCGTGCTCGACGCGGTGCGCGGCTGGCGCGAGGCGGAGCAGCGCCTCAGCTTCGAGTCCCGCACCGCCATGCAGCTCAACGAGACCGACATGAAGGCGCTGCGCTACATCATCGCCTCCACCAACGCCAACGTCGCCGTGACGGCCGGGGCGCTCGCCGAGCACCTCCACATCTCGACCGCCTCCGTCACCAAGCTGCTCGACCGGCTGGAGCGGGCCGGGCACATCGTGCGCAAGCCGCACCCGACCGACCGCCGCGCGGTCACCGTCGAGATCACCCCGGAGACGCACCGCCAGGTGCGCCGCACGATGGGGCTTCAGCACGCCAGGCGGTTCGAGGTCGCCCGGGCGCTCAGCCCGGCCGAGCGCGAGATCGTGACCCGGTTCCTCACCGACCTCAGCGCCACGACGCTCATCACGGCTCCCCCGGAGTGACCCCTCCGTCGCCGGCCGGCGCGGCCCGCTCGGCCTCCACGACGATCCGCTCGGCCATGCCGGAGAAGATCACGCCGTGGAACGGCAGGATCGCCAGCCAGTAGAGCCGTCCGGCGAGGCCCTGCGGGAAGAACACCGCGCGCTGGCGGTAACGCGCGCCCGCGCCGTCCGGCTCGACGCCGAGCTCCAGCCACGCCCGGCCCGGCACGCGCATTTCGGCGCGCAGCCGCAGCGACGACCCGCGCTCGATGCGCTCGACCCGCCACCAGTCGAGGGCGTCGCCGGTCTGCAGCCGGTCGGCGTGACGCCGCCCGCGGCGCAGGCCCACGCCGCCCGCCAGCTTGTCCAGCCAGCCGCGCAGGGCCCACGCGAGCGGGAAGGAGTACCAGCCGCGGTCGCCGCCGATCCCCTCGATCACCCGCCAGACCTCGTCCGGCGTCGCGGTGCTGGTGCGCTCGCGCACGTCCGTGTAGACGGTGTGCCCCGACCACTCCGGGTCGCTGGGCAGCGGGTCGCTGGGCGCCCCGGACACGGAGGCGTCCTGCCAGCTCGTCTCGACCGTGCCCGCGTTCAGGCGCGTCAGCGCGAGCCGCACCGACGCCCGGTAGCCGGTCAGGCCGCCCTCCGGCGGCGGGATCACGGCGTCGATGTCGTGGTCGCGCATCACGCAGTCGTACTGCAGCGACTCGATGATCGGCACGGCCAGCGCGCGCGGGATCGGCGTGACCAGGTTCACCCACTGCGAGGCCAGCCAGGGCGTGAACACCGGCAGCGACGCGATCGGCCGCTGGCGCAGCCCGGCCTCGAGCGCATAGCCGTTCATCATCTGCCCGTAGCGGAGGATGTCCGGGCCGCCGATGTCGAACGCGCGGGAGACCTCGGGCGGCAGCTCGGCGGCCGCCAGGAGGTAGTGCAGCACGTCGCGCACGGCGATCGGCTGGATGCGGTTGCGCACCCAGCGCGGCGCCGGCATGTACGGCAGGACGTCGGTGAGCTGTCGGATCATCTCGAACGACGCCGACCCCGACCCGATCACCACCCCGGCCTGCAGCACGACAGTGGGGACGCCGGAGCCGAGGAGGATGCGCCCGACCGCCACGCGCGAGCGCAGGTGCCGCGAGAGCGGGCCGTCCGGGTGCAGCGCGCCGAGGTAGACGATCCGCTGCACACCGGCCGCCGCGGACGCCTCGGCGACCGAGCGCGCGGCGTCCGCCTCCTCCTCATCGAAGTCGCCGGTGGCGCGCATGGAGTGCACGAGGTAGTACACGATGTCGACAGCGCGCACGGCCGCCGCGACGGCCGCCCGGTCGTGCAGGTCGCCCTGCACGACCTCCACCTGATCCGCCCACGGCACGTCGGTGAGCTTGGCCGGCGAACGCACCAGCACCCGCACCCGGTAGCCGCGCTCCAGGAGGCGCGGCACCAGCCGTCCGCCGATGTACCCGGTCGCGCCGGTGACGAGCACACGTCGAGCTTCCACCGCCCGAACATACCCCGGCGCGGGCGGATCGCGCCCGGGCACTTCTCCCGCAGACACTTTTCCCGCGCCGGAATGCCAGCATTCGCGTCCGGTCCGGTACGGTTTCACGCATGGGCAAGCTCGTATACGGGGGAACGACCGAGATCGGATTCGAAGACCGGGTCCTCGCGCACCTGCAGATCGTCGTCGGACTCAAGCTCCGGCGCAAGGAGGGCTTCTTCTTCTCCTGGCGCGATGAGCAGGCGGTCGGAGACGGCCGGAGCGCGATCTGGATCGATCCCGCCATCCCGCTCCTCTTCCGCTACAGCGGAGGACGGCAGCCTTCGATCAACAAGCAGTGGCTGGAACAGCTCACGCTCTCGTCGAACAGCGCCCAGGGCCTCCAGCTCACCGAGGAGATCGGCGCGCTCGGCGCCGACGAGGTCAACGCGGACACTCCGCCCGGGCGCTGAGCCGCACGTTCCGGCGGCAGGGCCGCCAACTCGCTGAGAGAAGCTCAGCCATGCTTGATCGGGCTTCGGCACACACCTAGTGTTGTGGCAGGAGCATGGCAAGAAGTGGAGGCGCCATGGCACCGGAATCAGAAGAACCCGTCGTCGCCGCCGCCCCTCCGGCGGAAGCGCCTGTGGCGGAGACCGTCACGGCTCCCGCCGACGCGGCGGCCGGCGCCGACGAGGCCGCCCCGGGGGACCACCCCGGCGACATCCCGTTCGACCAAGCGGTCGCGGAACACGAGAACCCCGCGCTCGGCTGAGTTCGCCTCAGCCGGAGCCCGGGGCTCCCCTGTGCCTATCCGGCTCCGCGCTCAGCGCAGGTACTCGAGCAGTTCGGGGCAGCGCAGGCGCTTGAGGCTGCGCGTCTCCAGCTGGCGCACTCGCTCCCGGGTGATGCCGTAGACGGCGCCGACCTCGTCGAGGGTCATCGGCTTCTGGCCGTCGAGCCCGAAGCGCATCCGGACGACCTTCGCGTCCCGCGGCGGCAGCTCGCGGAGGCGCTCCTCCAGGTCGCGGTGGCGGAACTCGACCTCGACCGACTCCGACGGGCCGGGGGCGTCGCCGTCCTCGATCAGGTCACCGAGCTCGGCGCCCTCGTTCTCGCCGACCGGCACGGCCAGCGACACGGTCTCCGAGTCGCTCATGCGCAGCTTGTGCACCTCGGCCGGCGTCAGGTTGGCGGCCTCCGCCAGCTCCTCCAGCGTCGGCGTGCGGCCCAGCTCCCCGCCCAGGTCGCGGCGGATGCGGTCCAGCTTGTCGATCTTCTCGACGGTGTGCACCGGGATCCGGATCAGCCGGGCGGTGTCGGCGATGCCGCGGAGGATCGACTGGCGGATCCACCAGGTCGCGTAGGTGGAGAACTTGTTGCCGGTGCGGTAGTCGAACTTCTCGACCGCGCGCACCAGGCCCAGGTTGCCCTCCTGGATCAGGTCCATGACCGCGAGCCCGCGGCCGGCGTAGCGCTTCGCGATGCTCACGACGAGGCGCAGGTTCGCCTCGATGAAGCGCTCGAAGGCGCGCTTGCCGTCGTCGGCCAGGTACTGCAGCTCGCGCTTCTCGCGCGGGGTGAGGCCGGGGCGCGTCGCGAGCCGCTCGCCCGCGAGCACGCCGATCTCGATCCGCTTGGCCAGGGCGACTTCCTCGTCCGCCGTCAGCAGGCGGGTCCTCCCGATCGAATTGAGGTAGTCGCGAACTGGATCATTGGTCACTTCGAGCGTCGTCATCGTGTCATCCCATTCCGTCGTGCGCAGGTGTTTTCTGCCTCGATTCGGAAGTCAACGGTGTCAGATTGCTCACTACCCCAACAAGGGGTTGACAGCCGTGATACGACTCGCTAGGCGTGTCGCTTGCTTTCTCGCAAATACTCGGTTGTCAAGGGCCTGTCGGGAGATGCGGAGGCTCGTACTGTCCTGAAGATGAGCGAGCACACATCGGATTCCCAGCTGCCCCCAGGACAGGGAGCCACAGGGCAGCGAACCACAGGACAGCGAGCCACCGGGCAGCGCGGCACCGGGCTCCGCACCATCCGCACCACCATCCCCGCGCGGCTGGACCGCCTGCCCTGGTCCCACTTCCACTGGCTCGTCGTCGTCGGCCTCGGGACGGTCTGGATCCTCGACGGCCTCGAGGTCACCATCGTCGGCGCGATCGCCAGCCGCCTCACCGAGCCGTCGTCCGGCCTCGGGCTCACGACCGCGCAGGTCGGGCTCGCGGCCGCGATCTACGTCGCGGGCGCCTGCACCGGCTCCCTGGTGTTCGGCTACCTGACCGACCGGTTCGGCCGGAAGAAGCTCTTCATCGTCACGCTCGGGCTGTATCTGCTCGCGACCGTGCTCACGGCCTTCTCGGTCGCGCCGTGGATGTTCTTCGTGTTCCGGTTCTTCACCGGCGCGGGCATCGGCGGCGAGTACGCGGCGATCAACTCCGCGATCGACGAGCTCATCCCCGCGCGCCGTCGCGGGGTCGTGGACCTCGCCATCAACGGCTCGTACTGGCTCGGCACCGCGTTCGGCGCTGTGCTGACGGTGTTCCTGCTCAACACGGCCATCTTCCCGGCGAACGTCGGCTGGCGCATCGCCTTCGGCCTGGGCGCGGTGCTCGGCCTGGTCATCCTGCTGGTCCGCAGGAACGTGCCGGAGTCGCCGCGGTGGATGTTCATCCACGGCCGCGACCGAGCGGCCGAGGAGGAGGTCGCCGAGATCGAGCGGGGCATCGAGGAGGAGGCCGGCTCGCAGCTGGAGTCCGTCCCCGACGACAAGGCCATCGAGATCCATCAGCGTCGCTCGACGGGGTTCGGCGAGATCATCCGGGTCGGCGTCCGGGTGTACCCGAAACGGTCGATCCTGGGGCTCTCGCTCTTCGTCGGGCAGGCGTTCCTCTACAACGCCGTGTTCTTCACCTACGCGCTCGTGCTGACCAACCTGCTCAAAGTGCCCGCGGATGTGGCGCCGTGGTCGCTGATCCCGATCGCGATCGGCAACTTCCTCGGGCCGCTGCTGCTCGGGCGGCTGTTCGACTCGATCGGGCGGCGGTTCATGATCACGCTGTCGTACGTCGGCTCCGGCGTGCTGCTGATCGGGACCGCGCTGCTGTTCTCCGCCGGAGCGCTCGACGCCGTCTGGCTGACGGCCTGCTGGATGGTGGTCTTCTTCTTCGCGTCGGCGGGCGCCAGCGCGGCCTACCTGACGGTGAGCGAGATCTTCCCGATGGAGACCAGGGCGATGGCGATCGCGTTCTTCTATGCGGTCGGCACCGCGGCGGGCGGCATCGTCGGCCCGATCCTGTTCGGCCAGCTGATCGGCGGCGGCGTGCAGGCGGTGGCGTTCGGCTACTACCTGGGCGCCGGGCTGATGATCGCGGCCGGGCTGGTCGAGCTCTTCCTCGGCGTGGACGCGGAGCGGAAGTCGCTGGAGGACGTGGCGGCGCCGCTGTCGGCCCAGACGCCGGCGCAGTCGGGGGCCAAGCGGTAGGCCGTCACGCCGGACGCGTCAGCTCAGGAGTTCCAGGAGTGCGGGCTCCGGCGCGCGCCCGCGGCGGACGTCGATGACCTCCCCGGCGCGGTAGCGGTCGAACACCCGCGGATCGATGTAGCTGTTGCGCGCGATCGTCGGGGTGTTGCCGAGGGCGTCCGCGGCTTCGGCGACCGCGGCCGTCACCCGCTTCGCGCGCTGGGCCTCCTTGTCGGCGACCCCGAGCCCGGCGAGCGCCTCCGCCGCGACGATCGTGCCGTGCAGGGTCCGGAAGTCCTTCGCCGTGAACTCGCCGCCGGTCTGCCGCTGGATGTACTCGTTCAGCGACGCCGGGCGGATCGTGTGCCAGGTGCCGTCCTTCCACGACAGCAGCCGGGACCGCTGGCCTCGCACGGCCACGATCTCCGCGAGCAGGGCGGCCAGGTCGGCGTCCTCGATCGTGCTGGCCCACTTCTGCGCCGACTTCGCCGGGAAGGTCAGGGTGACCTCGTCGCCGTCGATCGCGACATGGCGGCAGAGCAGCGTGGTGAGGCCGCGGCTGCCGTTGGCGTGCAGGTACTCCTCGCTGCCGATCCGGAGGCTGCCGAGGTCGATGATGCGGAACGCCGCCGCCAGGATGCGGTCGCGCCCGAAGCCCTCCTGCCGCAGGTCCATCGTGACCTTGCGGCGAGCGCCGGGCAGCGTCTCGGCGAGCTGGGCGGCGCGCTCGAACTTGATCCGGTCCTGCCGCAGCCGCCAGGACTCGTGGTAGAGGTACTGCCGCCGGCCGGCGGCGTCCGTCCCGACCGCCTGGATGTGGCCGCGGGCGTCCGGCGAGATCCAGACGTCCTTCCACGCGGGCGGGATGACGAGCGAGCGGATGCGCTCCAGCTCGCGCTCGTCCACGATGCGGTTGCCCGCCTCGTCCTCGTACACGGGACCCTTCGCGGAGCTGCGGCGGGCATAGCCCGGCCCGGAGGGGTCGCTGCGGCGCAGGCGCGTCACGCGGGCTTCTTGGCCTTCGCCGCGGGCTTCGCTGGAGTCTTCGTCGCGGTCTTCTTGGCCGGAGCCTTCTTCTCCTTCGCCGCCGGCTTCTTCTCTGCGGCGTCCTTCGCGGCGCCTCCCCTGCTCCGCTCGACGCTGCGCTGCAGCGCCTCCATCAGGTCGATGACCTCGCCGCCGCCCTTCTTGGCCTCCTCCTGCTCCTCGCCGAAGGTGGCGGCGGTGTCGATGCTCTCGCCCTGCTCCAGCTTGGCGTCGATCAGCTTGCGCAGCTCGTCCTGGTACTCGTCGCTGAACTTCTCCGGCTCGAAGTCCCCCGCGAAGCTCTCCATCAGGGCGGAGGACAGCGAGAGCTCCCGCTCGGTGATCCGCGGCGTCGTCTCCAGGGAGGGGAACTCGGCGGCGCGGATCTCGTCGTGCCACAGCATCGTCTGCAGCACCAGGACGTTGCCGCGCACGCGGAGCGCGCCCAGCCGGGTCTTCTGCCGCAGCGCGAAGTTGACGATCGCGGTGCGGTCCTCGTCCTCCAGGGTCTTCCGCAGCAGCGCGTAGGCCTTCAGCGACTTGGAGTCCGGCTCCAGGTAGTAGCTGCGGTCGAACATGATCGGGTCGAGCTGGTCGTTCGGTACGAACTCCACGACGTCGATCTCGCGGCTGCGCTCGGCGGGCAGCGACTCCAGGTCCTCCGGCGTCAGGATCACCGTCCGCTCGCCGTCGTCGTACGCCTTGGCGATGTGCTCGTACGGGATCGTCTTGCCGTCGATCTCGCAGACGCGCTTGTACCGGATGCGCCCGCCGTCGGCGTCGTGCACCTGGTGCAGCGCCACGTCGTGGTCCTCGGTCGCGCTGTAGACCTTCACCGGCACATTGACCAGCCCGAAGGTGATGGCTCCCGTCCATATGGCCCTCATGGGTCCATCGTGTCCGCGCCGCCCCGCAATTTCAACACACACCATCCGCCGAGTACGCGAATTATCTGCGGATTCGGCGGTTTCCGCCTGATTTTCTGCGTACTCGCGGGTCTACTCGGCGGGGTTGGGGGCGGCGTACGGTGTGGTCATGGTTGCGGAGGACACCGAGACGGTCTCGATCGACGGCCACCGGCTCAAGCTGACGAACCTCGACAAGGTCATGTACCCGGAGACCGGCACCACCAAGGCCGACGTCATCGGCTACTACAACGCGATCGCCGACGTGATGATCCCGCACACCCGCGACCGCATCGCCACACGCAAGCGCTGGGTGCACGGCGTCGGCACGCCCGAGCACCCCGGCGAGGTGTTCTTCCAGAAGAACCTCGACCCGGCCTCGACTCCGGGCTGGGTGAAGACGCGCACCGTCCGGCACAAGACCAGCGAGAACACCTATCCCCTGGTGAACGACCGGGCGACGCTCGTCTGGCTCGCGCAGATCGCCTCGCTGGAACTGCACGTGCCGCAGTGGCGCGTCGGGCGCGGCGACGCGCGGCACAACCCGGACCGGATGGTGCTCGACCTCGACCCGGGCGAGGGCGCGACGCTGCAGGACTGCGCCGAGGTCGCCCGGCTGGCCCGCGCCATCCTCGCCGATATGGGCCTCGACCCGCTGCCGGTCACGAGCGGGTCGAAGGGCATCCACCTGTACGCGCCGCTCGACGGCTCGCAGACCAGCGACCAGGTCTCGGCGGTGGCGCACGAGCTGGCGCGGGCGCTGGAGGCCGACCACCCCGACCTCGTCGTCAGCGACATGAAGAAGGCGCTCCGCACCGGCAAGGTGCTGGTCGACTGGAGCCAGAACAACGGGGCCAAGACGACGATCGCGCCGTACTCGCTGCGCGGACGGTTCCGGCCGACCGTCGCGGCGCCGCGGACCTGGCGGGAGCTGGCGTCGAAAGATCTGCGGCAGCTGGAGTACCCGGAGGTGCTGGAGCGGGTGAAGCGCCGGGGCGACCCGTTGGCGGACCTGTCGGCGGGGCGGGCGGAGGCCGACGGCATCAGCGCGGCGGAGACCGACCGGCTCACCACCTACCGCTCCAAGCGCGACGCCGACAAGACGCCCGAGCCGGTGCCGTCGGTCAGCCCGGACGCCGTCGACGGACGCTCGTTCGTCATCCAGGAGCACCACGCCCGTCGGCTGCACTGGGACTTCCGGCTGCAGCACGACGGCGTGCTGGTGAGCTGGGCGCTGCCGAAGGGACCGCCGACCGACCCGAAGCAGAACCACCTCGCCGTGCACGTGGAGGACCACCCGCTGGAGTACGGCACGTTCGCCGGCGACATCCCGCACGGCGAGTACGGCGCAGGGCACGTCGACATCTGGGACCACGGCGAGTACGAGCTGGAGAAGTGGCGGGACGACGAGGTGATCGCCACCCTGCACGGGCAGCCCGACGGCGGCCTCGGCGGCGAGCCGCGGAAGTTCGCCCTCATCGCCACGAAGCAGGGCGGCGACGAGAAGAACTGGCTGATCCACCTGATGAAGGACGCGGGAGCGGCGACGACGACACCGAAGAAGAAGGCCACGGCGAAGCCCGAGAGTGCGGCGAAGCCCGAGCACACGGCGGAGTCGAAGCCCATCACCGACGCCCCCATCTCCCCCATGCTCGCCACCCTCGGCTCGCGCGCGGACATCCACGACGAGTCCGAGTGGGCGTTCGAGATGAAGTGGGACGGCATCCGCGCCATCGCCGTCGTCCGGGACGGCGCCATGCGCCTCACCACCCGCAACGGCAACGACGTCACCGGCACCTATCCCGACCTCGCCGGGCTGGTGGAGCTCGCGGACGGCCACGACCTGGTCCTCGACGGCGAGATCGTCACGCTGACCCCGCAGGGCCGCCCCGACTTCGGCCTGCTGCAGACCCGGATGGGACTGACCCGTCCCGCGGAGGTGCGCGCGGCGGCCGAGCGCGCGCCCGCCCACTACTTCGTCTTCGACCTGCTGGAGCTCGACGGGACGGACCTCCGGAAGAAGACCTACGACGAGCGCCGCGCCGCCCTGCAGGACACGCTGCGTCCGCCGAAGGACGACCCGGTGCAGGTTCCGCCGGCCTTCGCCGGGGACGTCGACCACGCCATCTCCTCGTCCCGCGAGCTGGGCCTGGAGGGCGTGATGGCCAAGCAGCGCGACGGCACGTACGCGACCGGCCGGCGCTCCCGCACCTGGATCAAGATCAAGCACCACCTGACGCAGGAGGTCGTCATCGGCGGCTGGACCCCCGGCAACGGCCGCCGGGCGAACGGCATCGGCGCGCTGCTGCTGGGCATCCCGGACGGCGACGGGCTCCGCTACGTCGGCAAGGTGGGCACCGGCTTCACCGACGCGATGCTGGACGACCTGGCGAAGAAGCTGGCCGCGCACCCGCGCACGACTCCCCCGCTGACGGGTGTCCCGTCGCTCGACGCGCGCGGCGCGCACTGGGTGCGGCCGGAGTACGTCGGGGAGGTCGAGTTCGCCGAGTGGACCGGCACCGACCGGCTGCGCCAGCCGTCCTGGCGCGGGCTCCGGCCGGACAAGCGCGTGGATCAGGTGGTCAAGGAGAGCTGACCGGCGCGTACACGGCGAGCGCCGCGGGCAGGATGCGCAGCTCCAACCCGTCGCCGGGCGTCGTGGTGGAGGCCTCGCCGTCGTGGGCGTAGCCCGGGTCCACGTCGCGTCGGCGGAGGGAGATCCGCTCCGCGGTGAAGCCGTCGATCACCGGCGGCCCCTGCAGGAAGGGGAGCCGCGCCACCAGCGCGTCGGTGCGGCCGCCGAACGCGAGCGCGATCGCGCCGCGGGTCTTCGGCTTCCGGCCGGCGGCGAGGATGCGGATGTCGAGCAGGCCGTCGTCGAGCCGCCGGCGTTCGATCGGGGCGACGGTGACCGGGTAGTAGCGGTCCACCCCGACGAAGACCGACCAGACCGACCGGGAACGGCCGTCGACCTCCAGCTCGATCGGCGTGCTCTTCCGCACCACCCGGATCGCCGCGATCACGGCCGCGAGCGGTTTGCCCCAGCGGCCCTGGTGCCGCTCCCGCTCGGCCACGAAGGCCGGGTAGACGCCGACGGAGGATGTGTTGAGGACGGTGCGTGTCACGCTCTCGCCGTCGCCGCCGGCCGGGAGCCGCAACTCGGCGACGTCCACGCGCCGTCCCGTGCCCGCCGCGAACGCGTCGAGCGCGACCTCCAGGATGTCGGCCCCGATCGCCTTGGCGAAGTGGTTGAACGTGCCGCCGGGGAGCACGAGCAGGGGCAGGCCGGCGAGCCGCGCCTCGTGGGCCATCGCGGCCACCGTGCCGTCACCTCCGGAGACGCCGAGCACCCGCGGCGGCTCGGCCGA
The DNA here is from genome assembly GCF_013410375.1 of Leifsonia shinshuensis. NCBI lineage: Bacteria > Bacillati > Actinomycetota > Actinomycetes > Micrococcales > Microbacteriaceae > Leifsonia > Leifsonia shinshuensis. The sequence goes on along the minus strand of NZ_JACCFL010000001.1, from coordinate 1,991,827 downwards.
GCCGAGTCGCTCCTGCACCAGCGCGGCGATGTCGTCGCCCTCCTGGAGCTCGTGGACGCGGGCCTCGGGGAACCGCTCCGCGAGCAGCCGGCGCGGGTCCGGCCGGTCGAGGCCGGCGCCCGAGCCCGGGTTGACGACGATGAACGCGCCGGCGCCGCGCGGGAGCACGGGCAGCTCGGCGGTCTGCGCCGTGGGGGCTCCGGGGCGCACGACCGGGCGCAGACTCCGGAGCGCCGGACCGACGGCCTTCACCAGCACCGCGGCGCCGGCCCCGATCGCGGCTCCTCCGACGACGTCGGAGAACCAGTGCGCCCCGGTGTGCAGCCGGGAGTAGCCGACGCCGGCGGCGAGCGGCGCCAGGGCGGCGCCCGCGGCCGGCGCGTCGAGCGCGACACCGGTCGCGAAGGCGACGGCGCTCGCGGTGTGGCCGGACGGGAACGACGGGGACGTCGGCGAGCGGTCCAGCCGCCGCGCGACCGGGATGGAGGCCGGCGCGGGCCGTTCGCCGCCGACGAGCCGCTTGCCCACCACGTTGGCGACCAGGCTGGCGACCCCGAGCGAGACCAGGCCGCGGGCCGCCGCGCGCGGCTTGCCGAGCGCGACGAGCACCCCGGCGGCGGCGAACCAGAGCTTGCCGTGGTCGGCGGCGCCGCTGAGCAGGCGCCAGAACCGGTCGGCGGCCGGTCCGGTCGTGCGGCGATCGATGCTGCGGGCCACCGCCTCGTCCGTGCGGACGACGCGGGCGGGCAGGCTGAGCCGGGGCCCCCGGCGGCGGTCAGCGGACATGGCCTCCAACGTACCCGCTCAGCGCCGGGCCGGAAGCGTGTGCGACCGCCCGCGGGCGGGCGGTAGGATCGTCGTCGTGACCACGCACATCATCGCTGAGCCCCGCACCGAGATCGAGAACGACGACGAGCGCAGCGGTCTCGTCCGCAGCCTGAGCGGCACGCTGCCGCCGATGCTCGGCAACCTGCTCGCCACCCTCGTCGTGCTGGTCACCCTCGTCCTCGGCATCATCAGCCTGGTCGCGACCTGGACCGGCAACGCCGGGTCGTTCCTCCCGCTCTTCCAGATGACAGTCGCCGGCACCATCGTGTCGCTCAACGCTCTCTACGCGCGGCGCACCTTCAGCTACGTCATCACCCTGATCGGCGCGGTGCTCTGGCTCTGGGTGTCGGTCACGCCGTTCCTGCCGTTCTGGCAGGTCGTGCTGCAGGCCGTGACGGTGACCATCATGGCCTTCGGCGTCGTCTTCTCGCTCGCGGCGGTGTCGCTCAGCAAGAAGCCCCGCTTCTGAGCGCCGGGCAGGCCCCCGGCACCAAGGAGCCCGACGATACGAGCGAGCCGGGCGCCGCTGAGCCGCGTCTCGCCCATGCCAGGCACTTCGTCGACCTCAGCCCGCTGAGGGAGTCGCCGGCGTTCGCCCGGCTCTGGTTCGGCGGCGCGGTGTCCGGCATCGGCGGTCAGATGACCGTCGTGGCCGTCGGCCTCCACATCTACGACCTCACGCACTCGACGCTGGCGGTGTCGCTGGTGGCCCTGTTCGCGCTGGTCCCGATGATCGTGTTCGGGCTGTACGGCGGCGTCCTCGCCGACGCGTTCGACCGGCGCACGGTCGCGCTGGTGACGGCGGTCGTCGCGTGGGCCTCCACCGCCGGGATCGCCGTCTTCGCCTGGATGCACGTGCAGGTGGTGTGGCCGCTCTACGTGCTCACGACGATCAACGCGGTCGCCACGGTCATGATCGGCGCCACCCGGCAGGCGATCACGCCGCGGCTCCTCCCCGCCCGGCTGCTGCCGGCGGCGAGCGCGCTCGGCGGGATCAGCATGGGCGTCATGGTCACCGTCGGGCCGGCGCTGGCCGGCCTCCTGGTCGCGAGCGTCGGCATCCCGTGGACGTACACGGTCGACGTCATCCTGTTCACCGCCGCGTTCCTCGGGATCTTCACGCTGCCGTCGATCGTGCCGGAGGGCGAGCGGCAGAGCGCGGGCCTGTCGTCGGTGCTGGAGGGGCTGCGCTTCCTGAAGACCGCCCCGAACCTGTCGATGACGTTCGTCCTCGACATCATCGCCATGACCTTCGGCCAGCCGCGGGCCCTGTTCCCCGCCGTCGGCGCGCTGCTGATCGGCGGCGGCCCGGTGACGGTCGGCATCCTGACGGCGGCCGGAGCGGTCGGTGTGCTGGTGTCGAGCGTCTTCTCCGGCCGGCTCGGCGGCGTCCGCAGGCAGGGCCGCGCGGTGGAGCGGGCGATCGTCGTGTACGGCGCCGCCATCCTCGGCTTCGGCATCGTGCTGGCGATCGTCGCGTTCAGCGGCACAGCGGGCGGCGGAGCATCGTTCGCCGACGCGAACCTGCCCGCGCTGGTCGCGGCGACGGTGCTGCTTGCGGCGTCGGGCGCGGCCGACAACGTGAGCTCGATCTTCCGCATGACGATCCTGCAGGCGTCGGCGCCGGATGTGATGCGCGGGAGGCTCCAGGGCGTGTTCACGGTGGTCGTCACCGGAGGTCCCCGGCTCGGCGACCTGTACATCGGCGTGCTCGCGCTCACCGGAGCGCTCTGGTTCCCTCCGCTGCTCGGCGGCCTCCTGATCGTGGTGCTGGTGTCCACGATCGTGCGCGTCCGCCGCGGCTTCCGCGACTACGACGCCCTCGCCCCCACCCCCTGATCCGCGGCTCCGAGGTCAGCGGGTGCGGATGCGGCGGGCGAGCCGCGGGTAGTCGATGACGAGGCCGTCCTCGTCCACGCCGAGGTCCGCCGTGAAGCCGCTGCCGACGCTGCGGAAACGCACCACCGAGCGGCCCGCCCCCGGGTCGAACGGCTCGGCCGCGCTGTACGCCTGCCTGCTCGCGACCACGGCGAGCGACGGGAGGTCGACCCAGGCCATGGTGAGCTCGGTCTCCTCGAGACCCTGCAGGGCACCCAGCCGGAGGATCGGCATCGTGTTCGTCACCGGGCAGAGCGCCAGGTCGCAGTCGAGCGCGCCGTCGAGGCTGCCCGGATCCGCGATCCCGGGAGCCGCCATCGGCTCGTCGTGGTAGCGGTCGTCGCCGTGCGTGTACGACTCGGCGGCCCAGCGGCCGTGGGCGTCGCGGGTGAGGACCAGCCAGCGGGTGAAACCGCGCCCATCGACCGCGATCGACAGCCGCGAGGTCACCCAGTCCGGGCCGGTCTCCAGCGCCCAGCTCGTGACGTAGTCCGTCGTGCGCGACGTGCCCAACGCGTCCAGCCGGTCGGGCGCGAAGGTGACGACCGCCGCCTCCAGCCGCTCCGGGTCCTCGTCGCCGACCCACTCCACGTGCCGCACCGCTCCGCGCATCGCGTCCGCCTCCGTCGCTGTCCCGCGGTCCCCGGCGGGGCCGCCCGAGCAGCACGATACGCCCCGGAGCGGCCCGCGGTCAGGCGGCGATCGGCCGCCCCGGGAGCGGCTCGGGCGCCGGCGGCCCGACATAGCGGGACGACGGCCGCAGGATCTTGCCGTCCGCCGCCTGCTCCAGGATGTGCGCCGTCCAGCCGACGACGCGCGCGGCCGCGAACGTCGGGGTGAACAGCTCGCGCGGGATGCCGCACAGCTCCATGACGATGCCGGCGTAGAACTCGACGTTCGTGTGCAGCTCGCGGCCCGGCTTCAGCTCGGCCAGGAGCTGCTGGACGCGCTCCTCCACCCGGACCGCGAAGTCCACCCGTTCGCCGCCGAAGCCCTCTGCGACCTCCTTCAACAGCGCAGATCGCGGGTCCTCGGTGCGGTAGACCGCGTGCCCGAAGCCCATCACCCGGCCGCCGGAGCGGACGGTCTCGGTGATCCACGCGTCGATCCTCTCGGGCGTCCCGATCGCGTCGAGGGTGTCCAGCGCCCTGCTCGGCGCGCCGCCGTGGAGCGGGCCGGACAGGGCGCCGAGCGCGCCGTCCACCGCCGCACCGACGTCCGCTCCGGTGGACGCGATGACCCGGGCGGTGAAGGTGGAGGCGTTGAAGCCGTGGTCGATCGCGGCCGTCAGGTAGGCGCTGAGCGCGTGCTCGTGCGCGGCGTCGGGCGTGCGCCCGGTGATCAGGCGCAGGTAGTCGGCGACGTGGCCGAGGTCGTCGCGTGGCTCGAGCGGCGTGCGCCCCTCGGCGTAGGCGTGGAGGGAGGCCAGCAGCACTGGGGTGACCGCGGCGATCCGGATCGCGTCGCGGAGTCTGGCCTCCTCGTCCTCGTCGTAGACCGGCCGCATGCCGTCGGCCGCGGCGACGGCGGCGAGAGCCATCCGCAGCCCGGCCAGAGCGTCGCCGCCCGCGGTCAGGCGGGCGATGGCCGGCAGCAGCTCCGCAACCGGCTCCGGGAGCCGGCGGGCCTCCGCGATGCGCGTGCGGAAGGCGGCCAGCTCGCCGGCGGCCGGCAGCTCGCCGAACAGCAGCAGGTACCAGGCCTCCTCGAAGCTGCGCTCGCGCGCCAGATCGATCGCCGAGTACTGGCGGTAGTGGTAGAACCCCTCGTGCCCGCGCACGTCGCCGAGCGCGGTGGTGGCGGCGACCACGTTGGTCAGCCCGCGCGGGACGTCGATGAGGGTGTCGTTCATGCGGTCCATGCCAGTAGTGTGAACGTGGATTATGCGTACGTCAACGTTGATCGGATCAATATGAGCGACCTTCCGCGCCTCACCGCCGAGCAGACCGCCGAGCGCCTCGGCGTCAAGCTCGAGACGCTGTACGCGTACGTCGCGCGCGGTCTGCTGGACCGCGAGCGCACCGCAGGCGGCTCCACGTTCGACCCCTTGGAGGTGGAGGCCTTCGCCTCCGCGCGCCGCCGCAGGGCCTCCCCCGCGCCGGTGCGCTCCGAGGGACGGCCGCTGATGGTGATCGAGACCGACTTCGCACTCATCGATGACGGCCAGCTGTACTACCGCGGCCGCCCGGCCGCGGAGCTGGCCGGGGAGCCGTTCGAGGTCGTGGCGCGCTGGGCGCTCACCGGCCGCTGGGAGCCGTCGGCGCGCTTCGCCGCGGGTCCGGGCCTGGAGGACGCCCGCCGGGTCGCGGAGGCGCTGCCGGCCGGCGCGGGCGACCGTGACCGGCAGCTGGTCGCGGTGACCGCGCTGGCGGCGGCCGATCCGCTGCGCACCTCGCTGGACCCGGAGGCCGTGGCCGGCGCGGCCGAACGGCTCATCGCGGGGATGGTCGCGGTGCTGCCGGAGCGGTCGCCGGCCACCGCAGCGGGCGACGGCGCCGAGGTCCGCTCGGACACCACCGCCGCCCTCGCCGCCGAGCTCTGGGCGCGCCTGTCGCCGCAGCCCGCCACCGCCGAAGCCCTCCGGACGCTGAACGCCGCCCTCGTGCTGCTGCTCGACCACGACCTCGCGGTGTCCACGCTCGCCGCCCGGGCCGCGGCGTCCGCGCGCGCGACGCCCTACGCGGTGGTCGTCGCCGGGCTGGGCGCGCTGGACTCCCCCCTGCACGGCAACGCCAGCCGAGCCGCGCACCGGATGCTCGCCCGGATCGCCGCGGGCGAGGAGCCCGCCCGGGTCGTCTCCGACGCCGTCGTAGACGGGCGCGGGCCGGTCCCCGGCTTCGGGCAGCCGCTCTACCCGGCGGGCGACCCGCGCGGGCGCGTCCTGCTCGGGATGCTCGCCGACATCCCCGGCGCCGCGCCCGTGGTGGCGGCCGTCGACGCCCTCGCCGCGCTGCTGCGGGAGCGCACCGGCGCCGCGCCGAACGTGGACCTGGCCCTCGCCGCGCTCTCCCTCGCCGGCGGCATGGCCGACGACGCGGGCGAGGTGGTCTTCGCCACCGCGCGCACCGCCGGCTGGGTGGTGCACGCCCTCGCCGAGTACCGCGAGCCTCCGCTCCGCCTCCGCCCGGTCGGCCGCTACAGCCCGAGGGCGTAGCGGCCGGCCACGGGTCGCGTCAGCGGCGCAGCGCCTTGCGGGCCAGGGTGTTGCCGAGGAACTGGGCGAGCTGGACCAGGACCACGATGGTGAGCACCGCCACCCAGGTCACCACCCAGTTGTAGCGCTGGTAGCCGTACGAGATCGCGAAGTCGCCGAGGCCTCCGCCGCCGAGGCTGCCCGCCACGGCCGACAGGTCCACGATCCCCACGAAAATGAACGTGTAGCCGAGGATCAGCGGGCCGAGCGCCTCCGGGATGAGCAGGGTGGAGATGATCCGCCACGGGCTCGACCCCATCGCGCGCGCCGCCTCGATCACGCCGGGGTCGATGGTGACGAGGTTCTGCTCCACGATGCGGGAGATCGCGAATGTCGCCGCGATCGTCATCGGGAAGATCGCCGCCGGCGTGCCCAGGAACGTCCCGAGCACCGCCTGCGTCAGCGGCGCGACCGCCGTCATGAAGATGATGAACGGGATCGGCCGGACGAAGTTGACCAGTACGTTCAGCACCGCGGACAGCACCCGGTTCTCCAGCAGCCCGCCGGGGCGGGTCGTGTACAGCAGCACGCCGAGCGCCAGCCCGAGCACGCCGCCGAGGACGAGCGTCGCGACGACCATCCAGAGGGTCTGCCCGATGGAGGTCAGGTACACCGGCCAGAGCGTCGACCAGTCGGTCATGCGGCCACCTCCTCGACCTCGGTGACCGTCCGGAGCTCGGCGATCAGCGCGTCGACGGCCTCCGGCTCGCCGAGCAGCTCGAGCGTGAGGCTGCCGAACGACCGGCCCTGCAGGGCCGAGATGCCGCCGTAGACGATCTCGAACCGCACCCCGTGCCGGCCGACGGCGTCGGACAGCACCGCGCCGAGCCGGCCGTCGTCGTGGATGCGCGCCGACACGATGCGGCCGGAGTGCTTGCCGCGCAGGCGTTCGAGGTCGGCCTCCCCCGGCTGGTTGCGCAGGACGGTCCCGACGAAGCGCTGCGAGGTCGGGGTCTGCGGCTCCGAGAACACGTCGAAGACGGTCCCGAGCTCGATGATCCGGCCGGCGTCGAGCACGGCGACGCGGTCGGCGATGGAGCGCACGACCTCCATCTCGTGCGTGATGACCACGATCGTGACGCCCAGCTCCGCGTTGACGCGCTTGAGCAGCGCGAGCACATCGGCGGTCGTCTCCGGGTCCAAGGCGCTGGTCGCCTCGTCGGCGAGCAGGATGGCCGGGTTGGTCGCGAGCGCCCGGGCGATCCCGACGCGCTGCTTCTGACCGCCGGAGAGCTGGTCGGGGTACGCCCACGCCTTCTCGGTCAGGCCGACGAAGGCGAGCAGCTCGGTGACCCGCGCCGTGCGCTTGTCCTTCGGCCAGCCCGCCACCTTCAGCGGGTAGGCGATGTTCGCGAACACGGTCCGGGAGCGGAACAGGTTGAACTGCTGGAAGATCATCCCGATCCCGGCGCGCACGCTGCGCAGCTCGCGCTCGCGCAGCGTGGTGAGGTCGCGGCCGTCGACGATCACGGACCCGGAGGTGGCGTGCTCCAGCGCGTTGATCAGCCGCAGCAGCGTGCTCTTGCCCGCGCCGGAGTAGCCGATGATCCCGAAGATCTCCCCGCGCTCGATGGTCAGGTCGATGTCCGCCACGGCGGCGACCGCGGCGTCACCGGAGCGGAAGCTCTTGGTGACGCCGCGGAACTCGATGAGGGAGCTCACGTGCCTACTTCGCCGCCTCGATGGTCTTCTCCAGCCGGTTCAGGATCGCGATGAGGTCGGCCTGCGGCTTCTGCACGATCACGGCGGTGTTCTTGGAGTCGGCCAGCACCGCGTCCTGCACGGCCTTGGTGTGGTAGAGCTCGGCGACCTTGAGGTAGGTCGCGTTGTCCTTGTCCTTGGCGCGGGCGACGAAGGCGTTGATGTAGGGCTCGGCCGTGGAGCTCTTCGGGTCGTCCTGGAAGAGCGCGGACTTCGGGTCGAGGCCGGCCGTCAGGGCGAAGTTGTTGTTGACGACGGCGGCTGCGGCCGAGTCGAGCGCCGGCGCGGTCTGCGCGGCGTCCACCGGGATGACGCGCACCTTCGACTCGGACGCGACGATGTCTGCGGGGGTCGCGAGGGTGTTGCCGCCGTCCTTCAGCTTCAGCAGGCCGGCCTTCTGCAGCACGAGCAGTGCGCGGGCCTGGTTGGTCGGGTCGTTCGGGATCGCGATCTGCGCGCCCTGCGGGATGGCGTCGACCGAGGTGTACTTCTTCGAGTAGAGCGGGAGCGGGACCACCAGGGTGGACGCGATCGGCACGAGGTCCTGCTTCGACTGCACGTTGTAGTTCGCCAGGAACTGCAGGTGCTGGAACAGGTTCAGGTCGAGCTGGCCGTCGGCGAGCGCCGGGTTGGCCTGCGTGTAGTCGCGGAAGCCGACGACCTGGATGTCGATGCCCTGCTTCGCGGCCTCCTTCTCGAGGATGGGCCAATAGGGAGCCGCCTGCTCGGTCGTCCCGATCTTCACGGTGACGGTCTTGCCCGCGGCGCCGGCCGAGCCGCTGCTGTTGGCGTTCACGGCCGCGAACACGCCGCCGGCGACGGCGACGACCGCGACGACGGCGATGCCGACGATCCAGGGGGTCTTCGAGCGCTTCGGCTTCTCGGGGAGCGCGGGGACGGGCGGGGTGGCGTCGGACATGGCTGTGCCTCTCTTGTGAAGGGGTGGGATGTGCCGGCGGACGGTTGGCGGCACATCGAGCCTTCCAAGAGACGCGCATCCGGGCAAAACAGGTTCCGGAATGTGACGGCGCGACGCGGCGCAGGCTCAGGATCCGAGGTGCGAACACTCTGGCTCGAGCCGCTCCGAGCGGCCAGGATCGGGAGTGCGCCGCTCGCGATCGGGGGACGCGCGTGCGCCGGATGCCGTGGGGGCTCTCCGGCGCACGCGCGCGTCGCGGGGCTACGCGTTCTGCGGCTGCGCGGTCGACTGCAGGATGCGGACCATGTTGCCCGACGGGTCGCGGAAGGCGCAGTCGCGGGGGCCCCAGGGCTGGTCCTTCGGCTCCTGGAGGACCTCGGCGCCGGTCGCTCGCACGCGCTCGAACACGCCGTCGAGGTCGTCCTCGGTGCGGAAGACGACGTTGGTGAGCACGCCCTTGGCGACGAGCTCCTGGATGGCGTCGCCGTCGGACTGGGAGCGGCCCGCGTACGGGTCGGACAGCACGATCTCGGTGCCCTCCCGGCCTGCGACACCGAGGGTGATCCAGTGGTGGCCGCCCGACTCGACGTCGTTGAGGACGTCCAGGCCCAGCGCGTCACGGTAGAAGGCGAGGGACTCCTCGGGGTTCGTGACGGTGATGTGCGAGTACTGCAGCGAAATGGTCATGACGCCACTCTAGGAACGCGCCAGCGGTCCGCGCTTCTCCATTTCTGCTCAGCCCGGGAGCGGCTTGGACCGCACCGGCCGGGTGCGCTGCTTCGCGATGCAGTTCGGCATCGCCAGCACAGCGCGGTGCTCGCGGGCCCGGTAGCTGGTGGGCGACTCCCCGACCACCTCCGCGAACTTGGAGCTGAACGAGCCGAGCGACGTACAGCCGACGGCCATGCAGGCCTCGGTGACGCTCATCCCCTCCCGCAGCAGTGCCATCGCGCGCTCGATCCGCCGGGTCATCAGGTAGCTGTACGGCGTCTCGCCGTAGACGGCGCGGAACCGGCGCGCGAAGTGCGACGGCGACATGAAGGCCGACGCCGCCATCGTCGGGACGTCGAGCGGCTCGGCGTACTCGCGGTCGATCTTGTCGCGCGCTCGTCGCAGGATGACGAGCTCCTGCAGTTCCTCCGGGGACACGCCTCTACCGTAGCTCTCAGACCCGCGCCTCACCAGCGGCCTCACCCGCGGTGTCGAGCAGGGTGGCGGGCGAGCCGGGCTCGACCAGCCGGATGAAGGCGCTCAGCTCGCCGACCCCGGCGGGCGTGGTCGGCAGGAACTCGGTCAGCTCCGGCGAGTGCACCAGGAACGCCGCCCACTTCGCCCGGGAGATCGCCACGTTGAGCCGGTTCTTCATCAGCAGGAACGACATCCCGCGCGGAACGTCCGCCGCCGACGACGCGGCGAGACTGACGATCGCGACCGCCGCCTCCTGGCCCTGGAACTTGTCGACGGTGCCGACGCGCACCTGCGCGAAGCCGGCGGCGTCGAGCAGCTCGCGCACCTCCGCCAGCTGGGCGTTGTACGGGGTGACGACGATGACGTCCTCCTGACCCAGCGGCGCGTCCTCGATACCGGCCCGGGGGTCGCTCCACGAGCGCCCGATCAGTTCGTCCACCAGGCGGACGACGACCGCGGCCTCCTCCGGCGAGGCGGTCGCGTTGCCCACGTGCGACACCGGCACCGGGTGCAGGCCGGGCTCGACCCCGTCCAGTTCGCGCTCGCGCGCATCCGGATGCGCGTGCAGGCGCCCCTCGTAGGAGAGCACTGAGACCGCGTGCGCGAGAGCCGGGTGCATCCGGCGGCTCTCGGCGAGGAAGTAGCCGAGCTCCGCGGGGAGCACGTCGTGGCCGTCGCTCACCCAGCCGAGGGCGGAGCCGTCGACCGGCTCCGGATGGCTGCCCTGGCTCACCTGCGGGAGCTGCTGCGGGTCGCCGAGCAGGAGCAGGTTGCGGGACGCCACACCGACCGCGATCGTCGAGGCGAGCGAGAACTGGCCGGCCTCGTCGATCACGAGCAGGTCGAGGCTGTCGCGCGGGATGCGCGCGGCGTTGGCGAAGTCCCAGGCCGTGCCGCCGACGACGTAGCCGCTCGCCTCGCGCTCCGCCGCGAACTCCAGGTGGCCGTTGCGGCGCAGCGCCGTGAACCGCGGCGCCTCGCTCGCGCCGCTCGGCACCTTGCCGACCAGGGCGGGGTCGAGCCCGGTGTCCACGACGCGGTCGAGCAGGCTCTCGACCACCGCGTGCGACTGGGCGACCACGCCGACGCGCCAGCCGTGGTCCGCGACCAGCCGCGCGATCACGTGCGCGCCGAGGTAGGACTTGCCGGTGCCGGGAGGGCCCTGCACGGCGAGGTAGGAGCGGTCCAGGTCGAGCAGGCTCGCGGTGACGGCCGCGATGCGCCCGCTCCCGTCCGCCGGCCCCTCCGGCGCGAGAGCTCCCGAGCGGGTGCGCGGCGGCGTGCGGCGGAGCAGGTCCACGGTGGCGCCGGTCGGCCAGCCGCCGTTCCGGCGGGCCGCCAGCAGGGTCGTCCCCCACTCCCGGACCGCCTCCGCGAGGGGACGCGTGTTCGGCGGGGGCGCCGGGGTGAGCGCCATCGGCAGCTGGTGGTACGCCTCGACGTCCTCCGGCAGCGTCTCCCGCACCAGGACGGACCCATCGTCTCGCACGTCGATGACCGCGACCGTGCGCACGGTCCGGGCGCCGGGCTGCGCGCGCAGCAGCCGGAACGGACCGGGGTACTCGTAGAGCAGGTATGGCCCGGAGCTCTCGCTGACCCGCACCGCGCTGCCCGCGCCCCACTGGCCGGAGAGCAGCAGCTCGCGCCGCTCGACGCGCTGCCCCTCGTCGAGGTACCAGTCGCGCACGACGCGCGCCGTCTCCACGACCAGCACGTCCCGGGTGTCCGCCCACTCCTCGACCGGCTGGATGAGCCGGGAGAAGTGGCTCTGCCAGAAGCTCTTCTGGTCGCGGCGGTGGAAGTCGATCGCCGCCGCGGCGAGCGCCATCGCCTCGCGGTCGGGCGTGCGGTGCGGGTCGAGCGGGTCGCCGGCGAACCCGAGCAGGCCCGCGCGCAGCGGCGACTCCTCCGGAGCCGGCTCCGGCTCCTCCAGCGGCGCGGCGCCGATCGGGACGCCGTTCTCCGCGGCCCGGGCGAGCAGCCAGTCGCGCAGGCGCAGCGTCGACACGCAGTCGTAACGGTTGTAGTCGCCGAGCGCGTCCAGCAGCGGCTGGGCCTCCTCGACGCGGCCGAGCGCGATCAGGTCGCGGGCGTTCGCGTACTCGGTGATGGAGTCGGCCCCGTTCGTGACCTCGCTCTGGCGCAGCTCCGAGCCCATGTAGAGCGGCTCCAGCTTCTTGATCGAGTACGACCGCGACCCCACCCGCACGGATTTGCGCACCAGCGGGTACAGGTCGACCATCACGTTGTCGCGCAGCAGGCCGTCGACCTCCTCCTCGCCGACGCCGTGCCGGGCGGAGATCGACAGCAGGTGGGTCTGCTCGTACGCCGCGTAATGGTAGATGTGCATGCCGGGGAACGCGGCGCGGCGCTCGCGGACGAAGGCCAGGAAGCGCTCCAGCGCCACCCGCTCCTCGGCGAAGTCGTGCGCCCAGAACGCGGTGAACCGGGCGTCCTGGTCGACCAGGCCGAACAGGTAGTCGAGGTTCCAGCGCTCCCCCGCCCCCTCGGTGTAGAGCGGGTCGCCCTCGAAGTCGAAGAAGATGTCACCGGGGTCGGGCTCCGGCAGCACCGCGAGCACGGGCGCGTTGAACACCCGCACCGGCGGCGGCGCGCCCTCGACGGCCTGCAGCTGCAGCGCCGCCTGCTCGCGCAGCCCCGACAGCGTCCCGTCCGGGATGCCCTCGACCGGGCCCGTGGACGCGGCGAGCGCGTCGATCGTCGTGATGCCGGCCGCCGCCAGCCGCTCGCGCTGGGTGACCCGCATTCCCGCGACGAGGAGGACGTCGCGGGCGGCCGTGACCTCGGCGTCGCAGGTGCCGCAGCGCCCGCAGACCGTGAACCGCGGGTCGCCCCACGCCACCGGACCCGGGTCGGCCACGTGCTCGGCGATGATGTCGAGCAGCCGGGCCCTGCGCTTGCGGTAGACCGGCTCGATGTCGGAGAGCCGGTGCTCGCTGATCGAGCCGTCGCCGAGGAGCAGCTCGACCGTCCCGTCGACGTCGACCCCGGTGCGCCGCAGCTGCTCGGCGTAGGCCGCGAGCTGCAGCAGGGCGGTGACACGCGCGCTGCGGGCGAGCTTGGAGTCCTGCACGCGGTAGCGGCCGTCGGGCAGCCGGACGATGAAGTCCGCGAACCCGACGAACGAGCCGTCGAAGAAGGTGGCCTGGAAGACCACCTCGCTCCCCCGGGCGAAGGCGTCGGCGGTGCGGCGGACGGCCTCCGCGAGACTCTCGGCGGTCAGCGTCTCCGGCCGTTCGATCTCGGCGACGCCGTCGCCGAAGCGCTCGCGGTACCGCTCCAGGATGTGGTGCTCCTGCTCGTCGCCGAGCCGGGACGACCGCACGTACATCGGGTCCTCGACCTCGTCGGTCTTCTCCAGCCGGCCGAGCTTGACGTCGAGCGTCCGCAGGAAGGCGAACTCGCACTTGGACGCCTCGGTCAGGTCGCTGGCGCTGGTGACGATCACTCCGTCGAGTAGGAACACACCGCTACGCTATCGGCGCCCGCCGACATCCCGGGCGGAGCCGGCCCGAGCGGAGCCGGCCGCTGCTCAGCCTTTTGCGGCCGCCTTCATCGCCCGCTTGTGCTCCCGCACCTTCGTGAGCGAGTCCGCGTCGACGATGTCGGCGACCGAGCGGTAGCCGTCCGCGCCGTAGTCGCCGGCGGCCTCCTGCCAGCCGGGCGCCTGCAGGCCCTTCTGCTTGCCGAGCAGCGCGAGGAAGATCTTCGCCTTCTGCTCCCCGAAGCCGGGCAGCGCCTTGAGCCGGCGCAGCACCTCGGCGCCGGTCGGGTCGCCCTGCGTCCAGATGGCGGCGGTGTCGCCGCCCCAGTCGTCCACGATCGCGGCGGCGAGCGACTGCAGCCGGCCGGCCATCGAGCCGGGGAACCGGTGCACCGACGGGGTCTGCTTCATCACCGCGACCAGCTCGTCCGGGTCGAGCGACGCGATCCCGGCGGGGTCGAGGGCGCCGAGGCGGTCGCGCAGCTTGGCGGGTCCGGTGAACGCGGTCTCCATCGCGATCTGCTGGTCGAGCAGCATCCCGACGAGCAGGGCGAACGGGGACTGGTCGAGGAGGGCGTCGGCTTCGGCGTCGCCGGTGATCGAGATGGGCATGCCTCATGCTCCCATCCGGCTCAGCCGACGAGCAACAGCACCCCGGCGACCGCGGACAGGAGCGCGAGCAGGAGGGCGATGCCGAGCAGCGTCGCGTGGACGCGGAGGAAGGCCGTCGCACGGCCGGCCTCGTCCCTGGCGCGCCGATCGGAGCGGACCCGGGCGAAGAAGCGCGGCCAGGCGATCACGTTGAAGACGGCGTTGACGAACAGGACGAGGGCGGCGAAGACGGTCATGGTCCCTCCAGCCTAGGCGGACGCGCCGCCGGAATCGGCCGGCCGAAGCGCTCGGCGATCAGCTCCAGCAGCGCGCGGGCGGCCGCACCGGGACGGGGATGCGCGATCACGCTCAACCGCCAGTCGACGCCCGGCGACAACGGGCGGACGACCACGCCCTCGGTGGCGTTGACCGTCAGCTCGGGGAGCGCGCCGACGCCGAGCCCCGCGGCCACGAAGCGCGGGATCTCGCCGAGGTCGGACACCTCCGTCGCGATCTCGCGGGCGAGTCCGGCCGCGGCGAGCGCGCGGTCGAGCGTGACGCGGTTGCCGAAGCCCTCCCGCGCGTCCACCCAGCGCTCCGCCGCGAGCTCGGCGAGCGGGACGGTCGGCCGGCGCGCGAGCGGATGCCCCGCGGGCAGGACGGCGACGAACGGCACCTCGACGAGCGGCAGCGCGATCGCTCCCGCCACCGGATCCGGGAGGCCGTAGAACGCGACGTCGAGCCGGCCCTGCCTGACGTCGTCCGCGAGCCCGGTCGAGCCGCTCGGCGACGGCCCCAGCCGCAGGTCGACACCCGGATGGCGCCGGCGGAACTCGCCCATGATCCCCGGCAGGTCGATGGAGGTCAGGTTGGTGAAGATCCCGACCCGGACGACCCCGCGCAGCGCGCCGTCGCCCGCGGCGAGGTCCCGCAGCCGTTCGATCGACTGCAGGCCGGTGCGCGCCTCGGCGAGCGCCGCCTCCCCCGTGCTCGTGAGGGTGACCCCGTGCGCGTCCCGCTCAAACAGCCGCGCGCCGAGTTCGCGCTCCAGCGCGGCGACCCCGGCCGAGACGGTCGACTGGGCGGCGAAGACGCGGGCGGCGGCGCGGGTGAAGTTCAGCTCTTCGGCGACGGCCACGAAGTACTCCAGCTGGCGGGTGTCCACGCGACTATCCTTGCAATCGATAGATTCGATCGCAATGATCGAGTGCTTTCGTTGGACACGATCGCCGGACGGGAGCATCCTTGCAGCATGTCCACGAACACGCCTGTCTCCCAGCCGATCCCGTCGGTGACCATCCCGTCGGCGACGACCCCCGACCGCCGGCCGTGGCGGCTCCGCCACGGCGCCGGGTTCTGGATCGTGGCCGCCGCCTTCCTCGGCGTCATGGCGTTCTCCACCATCCCGACGCCGCTCTACGCGCTGTACCAGCAGCGCGACGGCTTCCCGACCTGGGTCGTGACGGTGATCTTCGCCGCGTACGCGGTCGGTGTGATCGCGAGCCTGTTCCTGATCGGCCACCTCAGCGACTGGGCCGGCCGGCGCAGGATGGTGCTGGTCGCCATCGTGCTGGAGATCGTGGCGGCGGCGCTCTTCCTGGTCTGGAACGACGTGAGCGGCCTCATCGTCGCCCGGCTCATCTCCGGTGTCGGGGTCGGCGCGCTGACCGCGAGCGCGACGGCGCACCTCGGCGAGCTGCGGTCCGTCTCCCGCCCGGCCGAAGGCCCGCGGCTGGCGAGCACGGTCTCCACGGTCGTCAACACCGGCGGCCTGGCGCTCGGACCGCTGATCGGCGGGGTGTTCGCGCAGTTCCTGCCCGCGCCGTTGCTGCTGCCCTACGCGGTGTTCCTGGTGATCCTCGCCCTCGCGGCGCTGGCCGTCGCGCTCGTGCCCGAGACGGTGGAGCGCGCGGAGGAGCGCCCGGCGTACCGGCCGCAGCGCATCTCGCTGCCGGCGGCCTCCGGGGGCGCGTTCTCAGCCGCAGCGGTGGCGGCGTTCGCCGGCTTCGCCGTCTTCGGGCTGTTCACCTCGCTCGCGCCGAGCGTGCTGGCGGGCACGTTCCACGTCGCGTCCCACCTGCTCGCCGGCGTGGTCCCGTTCTCGGTGTTCGCCGCGTCGGCGCTGTCGCAGATCGCGTTCGCCCCGCTGCGGTCCCGTACGGCGCTGATCGTCGCCATCGTCCTCGTCGCGGTCGGCCTCGCGGGATTGGCGGTCGGAGTGCTCGGCGACTCTCTGCCGGTCTTCCTCATCGCGGGCGTGCTGGCCGGCGCAGGGGTGGGGCTGCTGTTCCGGGCGTCCATCCTGGTGGCCGGTTCGCTGGCGGCGCCGGAGCGCCGCGGGGAGGTGCTGTCGGCGATCTTCCTCGTCGCCTACGTCGGGCTGGCGCTGCCGGTGCTCCTGGTCGGCGTCGCGCTCATCCTGTGGCCGCTGGTGCCGGTTCTCGTCGGGTTCGTCGCGATCATCGGCGTCCTCTCCGTCGTCGCCGCCCTCCGCATGCTCCCCACCGCCGCCTGACCCGCCGCCCGCAACCGCCGAGTACGCGAATAATCGAGCGAAAACCGCCGAGTACGCAGACTATCCGCGTACTCGGCGGTTTCGTACGGAGGCCTGGGGGCGGCTCAGGAGGCGGCGGTGAGCTGCACGCGGAGGGAGTCCACGCGGGTGGCGATCGCGTCGTCCGCGGCCCAGCGCTGGGCGAGCCGGGAGAGGACGGCGTTCAGCTCCTCCGCCGTCAGGCCCGCGGCGAGCGTGAGGCGCACCACCAGCTCGTCGGCGGCGAGCCGGTAGTCGGGGTCGCCGGCCAGCAGCTCGACGTCGTGCACGCCGAGCTCGGAGCCGATCGAGGCGCGGAACGCGGCCACGACGACGGGGTCGCGGTGGCTCGGCAGCCACGGCTGCCCCTGCGCGAGCGCCCAGACGGCGGGGCGGCGGAGCACGAACTCGGTCTCGGAGGTCGGGTCGAGCACCAGCAGCTCGGTGTCCTCCGACGCGGCGGCGAGCGCGGCGCGCGGCCCGGCGGCCGGCACCGGGCGGGCGGCCGGGTTCCAGGCCCGCATCGCCGTCACCGACGAGAAGACGGGGAGGACCCGGCGGCCGTCGGGTGCGGCGACGGTGACGATGGAGAGCTCCTGCGTCTTGTCGACGGCGAGCCCGGCGTCGCTCGTGCCCTCCTCGCCCAGCTCGGCCACGAGCGGGATGAGCAGGCGCGCCGCGCGCACGGCGTCGACCACGGCCTCGGCGCCGACCTCGCCGGCCCGGAAGGCCGCGAGCGCGCCGAGCAGCTCGGGCGGCGCGGAGCCGTCGTCGTCGCCGAACGGGTTGTCGTCGAACTCCCGGCCCGCCCAGGGCTGGCCTGCGGAGTCGCCGGAGGTGGCGGTGAAGCCGGCGAGGGTCGCCGCGAACCCGGCCAGCCGGTCGGCGCCGGTGGCGGTGGGGCCGGGCGCAGCGGAGCCGGGCGCAGCAGAGCCGGGCGCAGCAGAGCCGGGCGCAGCGGAGCCGGGCGCAGCCTGGCGGCCGTCGCCCGCGGTCTCGTCCCCCGGCTCAGTCGCCGGCGACATCCAGCGCCTCGGGCAGCGTGAACGCGCCGGAATAGAGCGCCTTGCCGACGATCGCGCCCTCCAGGCCCAGCGGCACGAGCTCGCGCAGCGCGGCGATGTCGTCGAGGCTGGAGATGCCGCCGGAGGCGACGACCGGGCGCTCGGTCCGCTCCATAACCTGGCGCAGCAGGTCGAGGTTCGGGCCCTTGAGGGTGCCGTCCTTGGTGACGTCGGTGACGACGTAGCGGGCGCAGCCGGCCTCCTCGAGGCGCTCCAGCACCTGCCAGAGATCTCCGCCGTCGCGGGTCCAGCCGCGCGCCGCGAGCGTGGTCCCGCGGACGTCCAGGCCGACCGCGATGGCCTCGCCGTAGCGCCCGATGACGTTCGCCGCCCACTCCGGGTTCTCCAGCGCCGCGGTGCCCAGGTTCACCCTGGTCGCGCCGATCGCCAGCGCGTGCTCCAGCGACGCGTCGTCGCGGATGCCGCCGGAGAGCTCGATGTTGACGCCCTTGGTCTGACGGATGACCTTCTTGAGGAGGTCGCGGTTGTCACCCCGGCCGAACGCGGCGTCCAGGTCGACCAGGTGGATCCACTCGGCCCCGGCGTCCACCCATTCGGCGGCCGCGTCGACCGGGTCGCCGTAGCTGGTCTCGCTGCCGGCCTCGCCCTGCGTCAGCCGCACCGCCTTGCCGTCGGCGACGTCGACGGCGGGCAGCAGGACCAGCTTGGGCGTGTTCGTGAATTCACTCATATCGGTGGGTTTCCTCTGTCGGGGTCGTTCGGGCCGCGCGGCGGCCGGGGAGGGCGCTAGAGCGAACCGATCCAGTTGCGCAGCAGCTTCAGTCCGGCCTCGCCGGACTTCTCCGGGTGGAACTGGGTGGCGCTGAGCGGTCCGTTCTCCACCGCGGCGACGAACCGGGAGCCGTGCTCGGCCCAGGTCACGCGCGGCTGCGGGAACGGCCCGGTCGCCTCCAGGGTCCAGTCCTGCGCGGCGTAGGAGTGGACGAAGTAGAAGCGCTCGTCGCGGACGCCGTCGAACAGCACGGAGTCCTCAGGCGCCTCGACCGTGTTCCAGCCCATGTGCGGGACCACGTCGGCGCGGAGCAGGTCCACCTGGCCCGGCCATTCGCCGAGTCCTTCGGTCTCGAGGCCGTGCTCGACGCCGCGCTCGAAGAGCACCTGCATGCCGACGCAGATGCCGAGCACCGGCCGCCCGCCCGCGAGCCGGCGGTCGATGACCTCGTCGCCGTGCGAGCGGCGCAGCGCCTCGATCACTGCGGCGAACGCGCCGACGCCGGGGACCAGCAGGCCGTCGGCCTCCTGCGCGCGGCGGCGGTTGCCGGTGAGCTCGACGTTCGCGCCTGCGGCCTCCAGCGCCTTGACCGCGGAGTGGACGTTGCCGGTGCCGTAGTCGAAGACGACGACGTCGGGTGCGGTCACAGGGCGCCCTTCGTCGAGGGGATGCCGGACACGAGCGGGTCGAGGGCCTTGGCCTGGCGGAACGCGCGCGCGAACGCCTTGAACTCGGCCTCCGCGATGTGGTGCGGGTCGCGCCCGCCGACGACGGTGACGTGCACGGTCAGCCCGGCGTTGAACGCGATCGCCTCGAACACGTGCCGCACCATCGATCCGGTGAAGTGCCCGCCGATGAGGTGGAACTCGAACCCGGCCGGCTCGCCGGCGTGCACCAGGTACGGACGGCCGGAGATGTCGACGACCGCCTGGACCAGCGCCTCGTCGAGGGGCACGAGGGCGTCGCCGTAGCGGGAGATGCCGGACTTGTCGCCGAGCGCCTCCTTGATGGCCTGGCCGAGGACGATCGCGACGTCCTCCACCGTGTGGTGCACGTCGATATCGGTGTCGCCGCTCGCCCGCACCCGGAGGTCGGTGAGCGAGTGCTTGGCGAACGCGGTCAGCAGGTGGTCGTAGAACGGCACCGACGTCTGGATGTCGGACATCCCGGTGCCGTCGAGGTCGAGGCTGAGCTCGATGCTGGACTCGCTGGTCGCGCGCTGGAGCTGGGCGGTCCGATTCGTCATGACTGCGAGCTTACCGACTGCGCGCCGGCCGGCACGGCCCCGGACGGGCGGCCGAGCGCGCGGAGCGCCTCCAGGAACGCGGTCGTCTCCGTCTCGGTGCCGGCGGTCACCCGGAGGTGGTGCGGGATGCCGACGTCGCGGATGAGGACGCCGCGCTCCAGCAGCGCCTCGAACACCGCGTGCGGGTCGTCCACGCCGCCGAAGAGCACGAAGTTGCTGCCGCTGCAGTGCGGGAGGTAGCCGAGCTCGGCGAGCTCGACCACGAGCCGGTCGCGCTGCGCGCGGATCTCGCCGACCATGGCGAGCATCTCGTCGGAGTGCGCGAGCGCCCCGAGCGCGGCGGCCTGGGTGATCGCGGAGAGGTGGTAGGGCAGCCGGACCAGCCGGAGGGCGTCCACCACCGCAGGGTCGGCTGCGAGGTAGCCGACGCGCGCGCCCGCGAACGCGAACGCCTTGCTCATCGTGCGGGAGACGAGCAGCCGCTCGCGTCCGGGCAGCAGCGTGAGCGCCGAGGGCTCGCCCTCGGGCATGAACTCGGCGTACGCCTCGTCCACGATCACGATGCCGCGGGCCGCGGCGTAGACGGCCTCGACGGTGTCGAGCGAGAGCGGCGTCCCGGTCGGGTTGTTGGGCGAGCAGAGGATGACGATGTCGGGGTCGTGCTCGCGCACGGCGGCCGCCGCGGTCTCCGGCGACAGCTCGAACTCGGCGTCGCGCCCCGCCGCGATCCAGCCCGTGCCGGTCCCGGAGGCGAGGAGCGGGTACATGGAGTAGGTGGGGGCGAACCCGAGGAGGCTGCGTCCCGGCCCGCCGAACGCCTGCAGGATGTGCTGCAGGACTTCATTGGACCCGTTGGCCGCCCAGACCTGCTCGGCGGTGAGGCCGTGCCCGAGGTAGCGGGCGAACGCCTCTCGCAGCTCGGTGAACTCCCGGTCCGGGTACCGGTTAACGCCGGTGACCGCGACCGCGACCCGCGCGACGATGTCGGCGGCGACGTCTTCCGGAACGGGATGCGTGTTCTCGTTGACGTTCAACGCGACGGGCACGACCTTCTGCGGCGCCCCGTACGGGGTGCGACCGCGCAGGTCGTCACGGATCGGAAGATCGGAGAGGGAGGTCACCCTTCAATGGTAGTCAGCGCCGCTGAGCGCTTCCGCCGTGTGACGCTGCGCTGCTCCTTGTCGTACTGCGCTGCTACTTCTCGTACTGCGACGGGATCGCCAACTGCTGCCCCGGGGTCACGACCGCCGAGTCCAGCCCGTTCAGGTTCACCAGGTCGGCGATCACATCGCGCGGGTCGGCGTTGGGCGCGATGCGCGAGGCGACCGACCAGAGCGAGTCTCCGGACTGCACGGTCACGTAGTGGAAGGTCACGTTCGCCTGATCCCCCGACGCGGCAGCTCCCCCGCCGTTGAGCGCGAACACGAACGCCCCTATCACGATCGGCAGAGCGGCCAGCATCGTGAGCACGAACCGACCACGACGCGTGAGCCGCAGCCGAACACGCCCACCCGCCTGCGCACCACTCACGTCGACGTGGTTCATCCCAACGCTGTGAATCACTGCTGTGCTCATCGTGACCTCCAAAGGCTCCGGTCGAAGCTCTGTTCCGAATATATCTTCGAATGTTCGAGACCGCAATCCTCGGCCCGGCGAAAAAACCCGCACGGATTTCGAGACACACTCGAACACATGTTTGTCGGGCAGCCGTACTGTGGATACAGTTTCGATTGTCTGGACGTAAGACAACCAGGCACCACCGACATTCGGTCCCACCGGATGGCGGGGACGGTCACGAAGGGACGAGCGTGTCGAACGAGAACCAGGCTCCGCGCACGCGGCGCCGCAAGAACCTCAGCGAGAAGCAGCTCGCCATCCTCGACGTGATCCAGCGGTCGGTGAGCCAGCGCGGGTATCCGCCGAGCATGCGCGAGATCGGCGACGCCGTCGGCCTCTCCAGCCTCTCGTCCGTCACCCACCAGCTGAACCAGCTCGAGCTGAGCGGGTACCTGCGGCGCGACCCGAACCGGCCGCGCGCGCTGGAGATCCTGATCGACCTGCCGTCCGCGGCCACGCCCGACTTCGAGAACCAGACCCCGGTCGGCGACGCCGCGATGGTCCCGCTCGTCGGCCGCATCGCCGCCGGCGTCCCGATCACCGCGGAGCAGCAGGTGGAGGAGGTCTTCCCGCTCCCCCGCCAGCTCGTCGGCAACGGCGAGCTCTTCATGCTCAAAGTGGTCGGCGAGTCGATGATCGACGCCGCCATCTGCGACGGCGACTGGGTGGTCGTCCGCGCGCAGAACACGGCGGAGAACGGCGACATCGTCGCGGCCATGCTCGACGAGGAGGCCACCGTCAAGGTGTTCCGCCAGCGCGACGGCCACACCTGGCTGCTGCCGCGCAACTCCAACTTCGAGCCGATCCTCGGCGACTACTCGACCATCCTCGGCAAGGTCGTCGCCGTCCTCCGCGCCGTCTGACCCGAGACGTGACTAGTTGCGGGAATCGCCACGGCGATTTCCGCGATTAGTCACGTCTCGGCTGCGGGGTCAGGCCCAGCCGAGTTCTTGGAGGCGGGCGTCGGTGAGGCCGAAGTAGTGGCCGATCTCGTGCACGAGGGTCACGCGCACCCGCTCGCGGAGCTGCTCGACCGTCTCGCACGACGCCTCGAGGTTGTTGCGGAACAGCGTGATCCGGTCCGGCAGCTCCCCGAAGCCGTACACGCCGCGCCGCGTCAGCGGGTGCCCGGTGTACAGCCCGTAGAGCCGCGGCCGCGCCCCCGGCGGCTGATCCTGGATGATGAACGCCACGTTCTCCAGCGGCCGCACCATGTCGTCCGGCAGGCCGTCGAAGACGTCGTCCACGAGCCGCTCGAACTCGTCGTCCGCGATGCGCACCATGCGCTCATCATCCCCGAACGGCGGAGGCCGCGCTCCCCCGTCCGCGGAGAGCGGAACAGGGGTAGCGCGGCCTCCGGCGCAGGACGGGTCAGGCGTTGACGCCCACGCGCTCCCGCACGTCGCGCGTCGCGGCGATGATGTTGCGCAGCGACGCCACCGTCTCGTCGTACCCGCGGGTCTTGAGCCCGCAGTCCGGGTTCACCCAGAGCTGGCGGCCCGGGATGGCGCTGAGCGCCGTCTCCAGCAGCTCGGTCACCTCGGCGACCGACGGCACGCGCGGCGAGTGGATGTCGTAGACGCCCGGGCCGATGCCGTGCTCGAAGCCGGAGCGCTGGATGTCGTGGACGACCTCCATGCGGCTGCGGGCGGCCTCGATGCTGGTCACGTCGGCGTCGAGGTTGCGGATCGCGTCGATGACCACGCCGAACTCCGAGTAGCAGAGGTGCGTGTGGATCTGCGTCGCGTCCGCCACCCCGGAGGTCGCCAGGCGGAACGAGCCCACCGACCACTCCAGGTAGTCGGCCTGGTCGGCGCGCTTCAGCGGCAGCAGCTCGCGCAGCGCCGGCTCGTCCACCTGCACGACGCGGATGCCCGCGGCCTCCAGGTCGGCGATCTCGTCGCGGAGCGCCAGGGCGACCTGGCGGGCGGTCTCGCCGAGCGGCTGGTCGTCGCGCACGAACGACCAGGCCAGGATGGTGACCGGTCCGGTCAGCATGCCCTTGACCGGCTTCTCGGTCAGAGTCTGGGTGTAGGTCGACCAGTCGACCGTGATCGGCTTCGGCCGCGAGACGTCACCCCACAGGATCGACGGCCGGGTGCAGCGCGACCCGTAGGACTGGACCCAGCCGTTCTGGGTGACCGCGAAGCCGTCCAGGTTCTCGGCGAAGTACTGCACCATGTCGTTGCGCTCGGGCTCGCCGTGGACGATGACGTCCAGGCCGATCTCCTCCTGGAGGTCGACGACGCGCTTGATCTCGGCCTGCATCCGGCCCAGGTACTCGGCCTCGTCGATGACCCCCTTGGCGAGCTGGGCGCGCGAGCGGCGGATGTCGGCGGTCTGCGGGAACGACCCGATCGTGGTCGTCGGGAGGAACGGCAGGTGCAGTGCCTCGTCCTGCGCGGCCTGCCGCGCGCCGTACTCGCCGCGGCGGAAGTCCGCTCGGGTCAGCGCGGCCTCCCGGGAGCGCACGGCCTCCACGCGGACACCCGGAGCGGAGGCCCGGTCGGCGAGCGCCGCGGTCGCCGCGGTGAGCTCGTCCTGGATGGCTTCGTGGCCGTCCACGATGCCGCGCGCGAGCACCGCGACCTGGCCGACCTTCTGGTCGGCGAACGCGAGCCAGGTCTTCAGCCGGGCGTCGAGGTCCGGCTCGTCGTCCACATCGTGCGGGACGTGCTGCAGCGAGGTGGAGGTCGACACCGCGACGTCGGGGCTCAGCGACAGCAGCTCGGTCAGCTTCCCGAAGGCGGCCTCCAGGTCGCCGCGCCAGATGTTGTGGCCGTCGATCACACCGCCGACCAGGGTCTTGCCGGCCAGCGCGGAGCGGGTGGCGGCGTCGAGCCCGGCCGGGACGGCGCCCTTCACCAGGTCGAGGGAGATCGCCTCCACCGGCGACACGGCGAGCACCGGGAGGGCGTCGTCCAGGCTGCCGTACGGGGCCGCCACGAAGATCGCGGGGCGCTCGGCCGCGCCGCCCAGTTCGGCGTACGCCGCGCGCGCGGCCTCGAGCACCTCGGTACGCGGCTCCTCGATGCTCTCCGAGACCAGCGCCGGCTCGTCCAGCTGCACCCACGGCGCGCCCGCCGCGGCGAGGCGGGCCAGCAGCTCGCGATAGACCGGCAGCAGGTCGCCGAGCCGGGACAGCGGGCGGAAGCCCTCCGGCGCCTCGTCGCTCGGCTTGCTCAGCAGGAGGAAGGTGACCGGGCCGACGATCGCCGGACGGGTGACGAAGCCGGCGGCGCGGGCCTCCTCGAACTCGCGCACGATGCGGTCGGACGCGAGCCGGAAGTCCGTCTCCGGCCCGATCTCGGGAACGAGGTAGTGGTAGTTGGAGTCGAACCACTTGGTCATCTCCAGCGGGGCCTTCTCGCCCTCGCCGCGCGCGATGGTGAAGTAGCCCGCGAGGTCGACCGAGCCGTCCGTGGCGGCCAGTCCGGCGAACCGGGACGGGATCGCGCCGACGGTCACGGCGGCGTCGAGGACCTGGTCGTAGAAGCTGAAGCTCTCCGGGATGGCGGCGTCGTCGCGGCCGAGCCCAAGCGCGGCGAGGCGCTCCCGGGTGCTCGCGCGAAGCTCGGCGGCCGTGGCCTCCAGCTCGTCGGCGGTCGTCGAGCCGGCCCAGAACGCCTCGACGGCCTTCTTGAGCTCACGGCGGCGGCCGATGCGCGGGTAGCCGATGATGGTGCCCACCGGGAAGGCGGAGCGGGTGGTGGTGTCGGTCATGCGGGATCGCCTGCTTTCTGCGGGGTGGCGGAGGTGGTCGATGCGGGGTGCAGCAGCCCTGCCCTCTCGAGGACCGAGAGGACGGCCGCGTGCTGGTTGAACGCGTAGAGGTGGATGCCGGGGGCGCCGCCGGCGAGCAGCCGTTCGGCGAGCCGCGCGGTCCAGTCGATGCCGATCTGGCGCCGGCCCTCCTCGTCGGGCTCGACCTCGAGCTGGATGGCGAGGTCGCTCGGCAGGTCGTCGCCGCTCAGCTCGAGCATGCGCTTGAGGCGGGCGGGCGAGGTCACCGGCATGATGCCGGGGAGGATGGGGAACAGCACGCCCGCGTCCTTCGCCTTCTGCGCGAACGACAGGTAGTCCTCCGCATGGAAGAACAGCTGGCTGATGCCGAGGTTGGCGCCGGCCGCCTGCTTGGCGAGCAGCGCGTCGATGTCCTGCGAGGCGGAGTGCGACGACGGGTGGCCGTGCGGGAACGCCGCGACGGCGATCTGGACGTGCTCGCGGCGCGAGAGCACGGCCTCCGCGTGCAGTCCGGGCACCGGGAGCGCGTCGTACGGCACGCGCTCGGCCTGGACCCGGTGGATGAGCTGCACGAGCTCCGCGGAGCTCTTGAGGTCGCCGAGCCCGTCCTCCCCGGGCGCCAGGCCCGCGGGCGGGTCGCCGCGGATCGCGAGGAAGCGGCGGATGCCCGCGTCCAGGAACTCCCGGATCAGCCGGTTCGCCTCGGCGTGGGTGGAGCCGACGCAGGTGAGGTGCGCCATCGGGCTGACGTCGGTGTGCTCGAGGATGTAGCGCAGCACCTCCAGCGACGACTCGCGCGACGACCCGTTCGCTCCGTAGGTCACCGAGATGAAGTCGGGTCCTGCGGCGGCGAGACGGTCGATCGTCGTCGGCAGTGCGGCGGCGGCGCGTTCGTTGCGCGGCGGATACAGTTCGAAAGAGAACCGCGCGTCGGTACAGTCCATGGTTCCTCGGTGTCGATCAGCGTCACGGGCGCCCTCGCTCGCAGGCGGCGGTGACCGTCGAAAGGAGGGGGCGGGCGGGTGCCGGGCTCGGCTGTCGCACCACGTCAGCGGTCGCCCGCTTCGGTTGTGCAGTCACAGTAACAACGCCGGAGGCCGGGCGGAACCCACCGCGTCATCTTGTGACACAGTGGCCTCCACCCGGCCTCCGGACGGTCGATCTCCTGCCGCTACACCGCGAACGGCTCGAACACGGACTGGTACTCCGGCATGATCCTCGCGCGCACCCGCGTGCCGTCCTCGACGTAGTCGGTGGAGAGCACCCGGCCGCGCTCGTGGAGCGCGGAGATCAGGTCGCCGCGGTCGTACGGGACGACGAGCTCGACCTCGACCGACGGGTCGGGCAGCAGGCGGGCGATCGCGGCGAGCACCTCGTCGACGCCCTCCCCGGTGCGCGCGGACGCGAAGATCGCGCCGGGCTCCAGGCCGCGCAGGACCAGCCGGTCGTCGGCGGGGATGAGGTCGGCCTTGTTGAACACCACGATCTCCGGGATGTCCCGCGCGCCCACCTCCCCGATCACGTCGCGGACGGTCGCCAGCTGCGACGCCGGGTCGGGGTGCGAGCCGTCGACCACGTGCAGGATGACGTCGGAGTCGGCGACCTCCTCCAGCGTCGAGCGGAACGCCTCCACCAGCTGGTGCGGCAGGTTGCGCACGAAGCCGACCGTGTCGGCGAGCGTGTAGAGCCGGCCGTCGGCGGTCACCGAGCGGCGCACGGTCGCGTCCAGCGTGGCGAACAGAGCGTTCTCGACGAGCACGCCCGCCTTGGTCACCCGGTTCAGGAGGCTGGACTTGCCCGCGTTGGTGTATCCGGCGATGGCGACGGACGGGACCGAGTTGCGGTTGCGGTTCGCCCGCTTCGCCTCCCGCGCCGGCTTGAACCCGGCGATCTGCTTGCGCAGCTTCGCCATCCGCGAGTGGATGCGGCGTCGGTCGAGCTCGATCTTCGTCTCACCGGGTCCGCGCGAGCCCATGCCTGCGCCCGCGCCGCCCACCTGGCCACCGGCCTGGCGGGACATCGACTCGCCCCAGCCGCGCAGGCGCGGGAGGAGGTACTCGAGCTGCGCGAGCTCGACCTGCGCCTTGCCCTCGCGGCTCTTGGCGTGCTGGCTGAAGATGTCGAGGATGACGGCCGTGCGGTCGATCACCTTCACCTTCACCACGTCCTCCAGCGCGCGCCGCTGGCTGGGCGCCAGCTCGGTGTCGGCGATCACGGTGTCCGCGCCGAGCGCGCGCACGATCCCGGCCAGCTCCTCCGCCTTGCCGCGGCCGAGGTAGGTGCTGGGGTCGGGATGCGGCCGTCGCTGCAGCAGTCCGTCGAGCACCGCGGCGCCCGCGGTCTCGGCGAGGGCGGCGAGCTCGCGCAGCGAGTTCTCCGCGTCCTGCAGCGAGCCCTGCGAGTAGACGCCGATGAGCACGACGTTCTCCAGCCGCAGCTGCCGGTACTCGACCTCGGTGACGTCCTCGAGCTCGGTCGAGAGCCCGGAGACGCGGCGGAGCGCCGCACGCTCCTCGCGGTCGAACTGCTCGCCGTCGTGGCCGCCGCCGTCGGTGTCGCTCGACTGGAGCGCCTGCGCCCCGGAGCCGAACAGCGTCACCGTCGCGCGGTTCTGCTGGGTGGCGAGCACGCGCGCGACGACGTCGTCCGCACTGCGATCGATGGTGCGCTCGTCGGTCTGTTCTTCGAAATCTGTTCGTTCGGTCATTCACTGTCCCCTGATCCAGGTGGGGTACACCCTAGTCTGTCTGTTCTGCCGTGTTTGTCTGATGGTCCGCGTCCTGTACGGTCCTCTATATGGCCAGCGGAGATCACTACTTCTCACCCGCGCCCGAGAGCGACTTGAACCTGCGGCCGTTCACCGCACGCCTGGCGGGCCAGACGTACGAACTGGTGACGGCGAACGGGATCTTCAGCCCCGAGCGCATCGATATGGGTACGCGAGTGCTCCTCGACCATGTCCCCTCCGCGCCGCCCGGAGGTCAGCTCCTCGACCTCGGCTGCGGCTGGGGGCCTCTGGCTCTCACACTTGCTCTCGAATCCCCTCATGCGACCGTCTGGGCGGTCGACGTCAACACCCGAGCGCTGGACGTGGTGCGCCGGAATGCGCAGAAGCTCGGTCTGACAAATGTTAACCCCGTGACGCCGGATGATGTTCCCGAGTCCGTGGAATTCACCACGATCTGGTCCAATCCGCCCATCCGGGTCGGCAAGAACGAGCTGCACGACATCCTGCAGCGCTGGCTGCCGCGGCTGGAGCCGGGCTCGGACGCGTGGCTGGTCGTGCAGCGGAACCTCGGCAGCGACTCCCTGCAGCGCTGGATCCAGGCCACCATGCCCGAGCTGACCACCACCCGCGCGGCCATCTCCAAGGGCTACCGCGTGCTGCGCGCCCGCAAGCCCGCCGCCTCCTGACCCCGCACCGAACAGCCGAGTACGCGAAAAGTCCGGTGTTCCGCCCCGGATCGCCCGATTTCCCGCGTACTCGGGAGGTGGCTCAGGCGAGTTCGAGGGTGCCGGTGTAGACCAGCTCGGCCGGGCCGGAGAGCGCGACGTGCTCGCCGTCCTCGGTCGGGAACATGCGCACGCCGACGGTGCCGCCCGGCACCTCGACGCGCCACTGGTCGGGCGCGCCTTCGCCTGCCCAGTGCCGTACCGCGAGCGCCGCAGCGGCCGCGCCGGTCCCGCAGGACAGCGTCTCGCCGCTCCCCCGCTCGTGCACGCGCATCCGGATGCGGCCGACGCCGTCGCGAACCAGCGGCTCCTGCGGGACGACGAACTCGACGTTCGCGCCGTCCTCGGGCTCCGGCTCGATGTGCGGGATGTAGGTGAGGTCGGCGGCCTCCAGCTCGGACTCGTCGGCGACCGCGACGACCACGTGCGGGTTGCCCATGTCGATGCCGAGACCGGGACGGGCCACCGGGAGCTCCTTGGCGCGCACCAACGGCTCGCCGCCGTCGAGGCTCCAGCGGCCGAGGTCGACCTGGAAGCCGGTGAGGTTGCGCTGGACGTCCCGCACACCGGAGCGGGTGCCGATCGGGAGGGTGTCGCCGTCCGCGAGCTCGGCGAGCCCGGACTCCAGCAGGTAGCGCACGTACACGCGGATGCCGTTGCCGCACATCTCGGCGACGGAGCCGTCGGCGTTGTAGTAGTCCATGAACCACTCGGCGCCGTCGTCCTCCGCCAGGGCCTCCGCGCCCTCGGGGAGGTGCGTGGAGCGGACCGCGCGGATCACGCCGTCCGCGCCGATCCCGAAGTGCCGGTCGCAGATCGCCGCGATCTGGGGAGCGGTCAGCGGCAGCCGCCCGTCCGGGTCGGAGTAGAGCACGAAGTCGTTGCCGGTCCCCTGACCCTTGGTGAAATGGAGCGTCGCCATCGTCCCAGCCTATCGGCCGCCGGCTCAGCGAGTGCCGAGTGCGGCCAGGGCAGTGGCGGGCAGGTCCGGGTCGTCGTAGTCGAGCCAGTGGATGCCGGCGTAGCGCTTGAACCAGCTCACCTGCCGGCGGGCGTACCGCCGCGTGAGCTGCTGTGTGGCCGCGATCGCCTCGGCGCGGGTCAGCTCGCCCTTCACCTCCGCGAGGGCCTGCGCGTAGCCGATCGCGCGGCGCGCGGTCACGCCGTCCTCCAGGCCGAGCGGGATCAGGCGCCGCACCTCGTCGGTGAGCCCGTCGGCCCACATCCGCTCGACGCGCGCGTCGAGGCGGAGGACGAGCTCGTCACGGGGCGCCGCCAGGCCGAGGACGGTGGTGGGGCGCCAGTATTGCGGCTCGTCGGGGAGGGCGCCGCTCACCGGCTCCCCGGTCAGCTCGGCGACTTCGAGCGCGCGGACGATCCGGCGGCCGTTCGAGGGCCCGATCCGCCGGGCGGCCTCCGGGTCGAGCTCCGCCAGGCGCCGGAACAGCATCCCGGGCCCCTGCGCCGCCAGCTCGGCCTCCAGCCGCGCCCGCAGCTCCGGGTCGGTGCCCGGGAACCGGAAGTCGAAGATCACGCTGGACACGTACAGCCCGGACCCGCCGACGAGGATGGGCGTCGCCCCGCGCGCACGGATCTCGTCGACGACCCGCCGCGCCTCCGGCTGGTAGCGGGCGACGGTGGCCTCCTCGGTGACGTCGAGGACGTCGAAGAGGTGGTGCGGCACGCCGCGCCACTCGGCGGGAGGAAGCTTCGCGGTGCCGATGTCCATCCCCCGGTAGAACTGCATCGCGTCCGCGTTGACGACCTCGGCGGCCCGGCCCTGCTCGCGCAGTGCCTCCGCCAGGGCGAGGGAGAGCTCGGTCTTACCGGTGCCGGTGGCGCCGACGATAGCGATGACGGCGGGCGCGGTGGGGTCCGTGGGAGCCGGGTCTGTCGACTCGGCGACAGACGCGGTCGTCGGGTGCCCGGCGGACGCCTCAGACCCTTCGGCGACGGTCGCGGTCGTCATCGGGGCAGCGGCATCGGACGCGGCGGCGGACGCGCCCGGCGTCACGTGGTCGTCCTGCGGCGCGGCGGTGTCCCGTGGAGCGCTCAGCGCTGGCCGTCCGACGGGTCGTAGATCGGCATGGTGCCCACGCCCGGGGAGGTCAGCGGATCGCGCGGGCGCAGCGTGGGCAGTCCGAGCGACACGCGGCCGGCAGCCTGGGCGCCGTCGCCGTGCGACGGGACCGCGCACGACTCCGCCTCCGCGCGGTCCCACGCGTCGCCCGCCCGGGTGCGGCGGATGGCGAGGGGTGCGCCGTCGGCGCTGTCCGCGATGAGGTAGTGCGGCGCCGCCTGCGTGATCCGCACGGTGACGACGTCGCCGGGGCGCGGGACGTCCGAGCCGGCGGGCAGCTCGAAGTGGACGAGCCGGCTGTCGCGGGCGCGGCCGCTGAGCCGGTGGGTGTCGGCGTCCTTGCGGCCTTCGCCGTTGGCCACCAGCAGCTCGACCTCGCGGCCGACGAGGCGCTCGTTCTCCTCGAGGGAGATGCGCTCCTGGAGCGCGATCAGGCGGTCGTAGCGGTCCTGCACGACCTCCTTGGGCACCTGGTCGGCCATGTCGGCCGCCGGGGTCCCCGGCCGGATCGAGTACTGGAACGTGAACGCGGAGGCGAAGCGCGCCTGCTCGACCACGCGCATCGTGTCGAGGAAGTCCTCCTCGGTCTCACCCGGGAAGCCGACGATGATGTCGGTGCTGATCGCCGCGTCCGGCAGCTTGGCCCGGACGCGGTCGAGGATGCCGAGGAACTTCTCCGAGCGGTAGGACCGGCGCATCGACTTGAGGATGCGGTCGGAGCCGGACTGGAGCGGCATGTGCAGCTGCGGCATGACGTTCGGGGTCTCCGCCATCGCGTCGATGACGTCGTCGGTGAACGCGGCCGGGTGCGGGCTGGTGAAGCGGATGCGCTCCAGGCCGTCGATCTGGCCGGCCGCGCGCAGCAGCTTGCTGAACGCCTGGCGGTCGCCGAACTCGACGCCGTACGAGTTGACGTTCTGACCGAGCAGCGTGACCTCGATCGCGCCGTCCTCGACCAGCGTGCCGATCTCGGCGAGGATGTCGCCCGGGCGACGGTCCTTCTCCTTGCCGCGCAGCGACGGCACGATGCAGAAGGTGCAGGTGTTGTTGCAGCCGACCGAGATGGACACCCAGCCCGAGTACGAGGAGTCGCGCTTGGTGGGCAGCGTCGACGGGAAGGTCTCGAGGGATTCCAGGATCTCGATCTCGGCGGCGTCGTTGTGCCGCGCGCGCTCGAGCAGGCCCGGGAGCGAGCCCATGTTGTGGGTGCCGAAGACGACGTCGACCCAGGGGGCCTTCTCGAGGATGACGTTCTTGTCCTTCTGGGCGAGGCAGCCGCCGACGGCGATCTGCATCCCGGCGTGGCGCCGCTTGACCCCCGCCAGGTGGCCGAGGTTGCCGTAGAGCTTGTTGTCGGCGTTCTCGCGCACCGCACAGGTGTTGATGACCACGATGTCCGCCTCCGCGCCGTCGGCGGGGACGTAGCCGGCGGCCTCCAGCGAACCGCTCAGCCGCTCGGAGTCGTGCACGTTCATCTGGCAGCCGAACGTGCGCACCTCGTAGGTGCGCGGGCGCCCGTCCTCGGCGATCGCGGCCGGGGACGGTTCGAAGACGCGGGAATGCTCTGCGCTGCTCGACTCGATGGTGCTCATGATGCGTATGATTCTACGTTCGACCCGGACCGGAATCGAACGAGCGCCCGACCCCCGTTCGCGCTTACTGGAACCGCACGCCGCCGCGACGACCGCGGGTCGCGAACGCCGCGTCCATCGCCTGCCGTACCACCGAGGAGTCGTAGCCCTTGCGCGCGAGGAAGCCGTGCAGCCGCCGGCGCGCCGTCTCGTCGTCGTAGGACGACAGCTGCCCGATGCGTTTGACGGCGAGCTCGGTGGCCCGCTCCAGCTCGTCTTCGTCCGCGATGTCGGCCAGCGCCTCCTCGATCAGCTCGGGGGCGATGTGCCGCCGCTTGAGGTCGAGCTCGATCGCCGATCGGCCGAGCCCCTTCCGGCTGTGCTGCGTGAACGCGAGGGTCGCCGCCAGCGAGGCGTCGTCGATCACGCCCATCGCCTCCAACCGGTCCAGCTCGGGAGCGAAGACCTCCGGCGCGATCTCGCGCTTGGTGAGCAGCTGCTCCAGCTCCCACCGCGACATGCCCC
Organism: Leifsonia shinshuensis; assembly: GCF_013410375.1. NCBI lineage: Bacteria > Bacillati > Actinomycetota > Actinomycetes > Micrococcales > Microbacteriaceae > Leifsonia > Leifsonia shinshuensis. The sequence continues at coordinate 1,959,458 of NZ_JACCFL010000001.1, read as the reverse complement.
GGCGGGCGAGCTGACGGATGGTGACGCCCGACGCCTTGCGGGCGAGCCGTTCACTCTCCTCGTCCTCGGCGCCGGATTCATCGGCGGTGTTCGGTGCATCGGCCGTGTTCGGCGCGTAGGCGGTGTGAGACGCGTCGGCGGTATCGGACACGTCGCGAGCACCGGAACGCCGCGCAGGCTCAGCCGCCCAGGTGTTGTTCCACCGCTCCGACGAACCACCGTCAGCGGGAGCCGCGACCTCCTGAGCCCCCGGAAGCTCAGCCACCGGCCGAACCACCCCCTGCTCTACCAGCCCACGCTCGACTGCCCGATCCCGCCTCGCGCCCGCACGACGCAACGGCGTCACCGGAGCCACATGCTCACTCCCGGAGTCCGAAGCCTCAGAGGGAAACCTCACCACCATGAAATCCCCTCCTCAGTCTTCTCCCGCGCCTGCCGTCTCGCACCATCACCCGACTCACGTCGAGTCGTGGGATCACGCCCCCTTACGGGCCTGCAGCTTCTTCTCCAGCGAGTCGACGTTGTCCGCCTCCGCCGGCGCTGCCGCGGCGTTCGGGTCCGCGATCACACCGAGCTTGATGAGGATCTTGTTCTCGATCTCGGCCGCGATGTCGGCGTTGGCGATGAGGAAGTTGCGCGAGTTCTCCTTGCCCTGGCCGAGCTGGTCGCCCTCGTAGGTGTACCAGGCGCCGGACTTCTTGACGATGCCGTGCTCCACGCCGAAGTCGAGGAGGCTGCCCTCGCGCGAGATGCCCACGCCGTACAGGATGTCGAACTCCGCCTGCTTGAAGGGCGGCGCCATCTTGTTCTTGACGACCTTGACCCGGGTGCGGTTGCCGACCGCGTCGGTGCCGTCCTTCAGGGTCTCGATGCGGCGGATGTCGAGGCGGACCGACGCGTAGAACTTGAGCGCCTTTCCACCGGCGGTCGTCTCCGGGCTGCCGAAGAACACGCCGACCTTCTCGCGCAGCTGGTTGATGAAGATCATCGTGGTGTTGGTGGAGCTCAACGCACCGGTCAGCTTGCGGAGCGCCTGCGACATGAGGCGGGCCTGGAGGCCGACGTGCGCGTCGCCCATCTCGCCCTCGATCTCGGCGCGCGGCACGAGCGCGGCGACCGAGTCGATCACGATGAGGTCGATAGAGCCGGAGCGGACCAGCATGTCGGCGATCTCGAGCGCCTGCTCACCGGTGTCGGGCTGCGACACGAGGAGCGCGTCGATGTCGACGCCGAGCTTGCGGGCGTACTCCGGGTCGAGCGCGTGCTCCGCGTCGATGAACGCCGCGATGCCGCCGGCCCGCTGGGCGTTGGCGATGGCGTGCAGGGTCAACGTGGTCTTACCGGAGGACTCCGGACCGTAGATCTCCACGATGCGGCCGCGGGGCAGACCCCCGATGCCGAGGGCGACATCCAGTGCGATCGACCCGGTGGGGACGACCTCGACGGGGGCGCGCTCGTCGCTGCCCAGTCGCATGACCGAGCCCTTGCCGAACTGACGGTCGATCTGGGCGAGCGCGGTCTCGAGCGCCTTCTCGCGGTCTGCGGGTGATGGCATTGCGGTTCTCCTTCGTGGGCTTCGCTACGAGTTCGACTGTATGGTCGACCGCCGACACTCGACGTGTCGGCCGGTGGATCCGTGGACAACTCGTTTTCGATTGCCGTCTGTGAAGGAGTCTAATCAGTTCCGAACATATCTTCGAGCGTTCCGACCCGGCGTGTCGCCCGCACATTCGTCACGAATGTCGCGAACGGGTCGTGACGCGATTCGGCACGAATGTGGCGTTTGCGGCGTGCTTTCGCGACATTCGGCACGGATGTCGCCCGGGCGCGAGGGCGCGTCAGCGCTTCGGCGCCGGCTTGCCCGCGCCGTACCAGTGCGACTGCGGCACGCCGGTCTCGCGGCAGAGCGCGAGCCACACCTCGCGCGCCGGGATGCCGGCGTTCAGCGCCTCCTGCGCGGTGCGGCCGCCGAGTTCGCCGAGCACGAGGTCGGTCAGCAGCGCCTGCCCGTAGCCGGAGCCGAACTCGTCGACGACGGCGCGCTGGAACTCGCTCAACTTCATGGGTTCACCTTAAACGAGCGACGCCCCGCATCGTGCGGGGCGCCCTCGGGAATGTCGTGGTTGTTCAGCGGGCGACGAGGTTCGCGTCCAGAGCGGAGACGAAGTCGTCGGGGATGGTGTCGGGGATGACCGGCTCGAGTCCTTCGAGGACCGCGATGCGGTCGCCCACCTCGCGCATGATGACGGAGACCGGGGTCTCCAGCGCGTCGGCCACCGAGGCGAGGATCTCGCTCGAGGCCTCCTTCTGGCCGCGCTCGACCTCGCTCAGGTAGCCGAGGGCGACACTCGCCTTGCTCGCGACCTGACGCAGGGTGCGGCCCTTCTGCAGGCGGAAGTCCCTGAGCACGTCGCCGATTTCCTGACGTACAAGAATCATTTCGGAGCCTCCTTCTTCTACCCTGCCGACGAATCGAATGGATGCCAACTGTACCGCATCCATGTCAGTCACGATATCCGCGACGACTGGGCTTTTGTTGTGAATGCAACGACCTGTAACGAGACCGAAACAGTAGATATTCCCTGGGATCGCGGCGGGTGCCGGGATGGCCCGCGAAGGGGTGTCAGGACCCCGCCAGGCCGAGCTCCACGGCGAGCTCGTGGACCGCTCGCGCGACCGTCTGCGTCCGGATGGACTGCCGGTCCCCGCCGAGTCGCAGCTCGACGGAGCGGACCCCCGCGGCCGACGCGACGCCGAGGTACACGGTGCCGACGGCGCGGCCGCCCTGCGGGTCGGGACCGGCCACGCCCGTCGTGGAGAGACCGAGGTCGGCGGGGCGGCCGCCGACGGCGAGGCGCTCCCGCACTCCGGAGGCGAGCGCGCACGCGACCTCCGGGTGCACCGGACCCTCCCGCTCCAGCAGTTCCGCGTCCACTCCGAGCAGCGTGTGCTTGAGCTCCGTCGCGTACACGACGGCCGCGCCGAGCACGACGGCGGACGCGCCGGGGACGCGCGTGAGCTCTGCGGTGAGGCCGCCTCCGGTCAGCGACTCGGCCACGGCGATCGTGAGGCCGCGCTCCACCAGCGTGCGCACCACGCGGAAGGTGAGGTCGGCGGCGGCGACGTCGTCAGGTCCCGGCACGCTTGGCCTTCCGGCCCCGGTACGCCTGCCAGAGATAGTCGAAGCCGGTGACGACGGTGAGGATCACGGCCGCGGTCATCAGGATGCCGTTCACCCAGAAGATCCAGTCCCCGAAGATCGTCCAGAGCGGGAACAGCGCGAAGGAGATGGCGACCGACTGCACGATGGTCTTGATCTTGCCGCCGCGGGAGGCGGCGATGACGCCCTGGCGGATGACGACGAACCGGTAGACGGTGATGCCGATCTCCCGGACGAGGATGACGATGGTGACCCACCAGGGCAGCTCGCCGAGGATCGAGAGGGACACCAGCGCTCCCCCGGTCAGCACCTTGTCAGCGATCGGGTCGAGCAGCTTGCCGAGGTCGGTGACCAGGTTGTTGCGGCGCGCGATCGCGCCGTCGACGCCGTCGGTCGCGATGGCGAGCACGAAGAGCACGGCGGCGGTCCAGCGCAGCGGTCCGTCGTGGCCGGCGTCGGCGAGCAGCATCCAGATGAACACCGGCGCGAGCAGGATCCGCACCACCGTGATGAGGTTGGGCACGTTCCAGTTGCTCGTGCGGTTCGTCCTGCCGTCCGCCGCCGCAGGCGGGGGCGCGTCGGGCACCGACATCGCTGTCTACTCCCTGCCGGTCAGCTGCCAGGCGTCCTCGTCCGAGTCGCCGTCCACCTCAGGATAGCCCTCGGTCATCGCCGCGACGGGGTCTGCTCCGTAACGGTCGCCGTGTTCGTCGTCGTGCGCCGCCGGCTGAGCGGCCGGAGCGGGAGTGCCCGCGGGGCGCGAGGGCGGCTCCTCTCCGCGCAGGCGCGCCAGCACCTGCGGCAACTGCTCCGCGGTCACGAGCACGTCGCGCGCCTTGGAGCCCTCGGACGGTCCGACGATCTCCCGGGACTCCAGCAGGTCCATGAGCCGGCCCGCCTTGGCGAAGCCGACCCGCAGCTTGCGCTGGAGCATCGAGGTGGAGCCGAACTGCGACGAGACGACGAGCTCGGCCGCCGCGAGCAGCAGCTCGAGGTCGTCGCCGATGTCGGAGTCGATCTGCTTCTTCTCGGCGCCCGCCGTGACGTCCTGCCGGTACTCCGGCCTGGCCTGGCGGGTGACGTGATCGACGACCTTCTGGATCTCGTCCTCGTTCACCCACGCGCCCTGCACGCGCAGCGCCTTGGACGCGCCCATCGGCAGGAAGAGCCCGTCGCCCTGGCCGATCAGCTTGTCGGCCCCGGGCTGGTCGAGGATGACGCGCGAGTCGGTGACGCTGGTCACGGCGAACGCGAGCCGGGACGGCACGTTCGCCTTGATGAGACCGGTGACGACGTCGACCGACGGGCGCTGCGTCGCCAGCACCAGGTGGATGCCGGACGCGCGCGCGAGCTGGGTGATGCGGACGATCGAGTCCTCGACGTCGCGCGGGGCGACCATCATCAGGTCGGCGAGCTCGTCCACGACCACGAGCAGGTACGGGTAGGGCTTGAGCTTGCGCTCGCTGCCCTCCGGCAGCACGATCTCGTTGTTGACGACCGCCTTGTTGAAGTCGTCGATGTGCCGGAAGCCGAAGCTCGCCAGGTCGTCGTACCGCATGTCCATCTCTTTGACGACCCACTGCAGGGCCTCCGCGGCCTTCTTGGGGCTCGTGATGATGGGCGTGATGAGGTGCGGGACGCCGCCGTAGATCGTGAGCTCGACGCGCTTCGGGTCGATGAGCACCATGCGCACCTCGGACGGCTTCGCGCGCATCAGGAGGCTGGTGATCATCGAGTTGACGAAGCTGGACTTTCCGGAGCCGGTGGAGCCGGCCACCAGGAGGTGCGGCATCTTGGCGAGATTCGCGACGACGAACCCGCCGCCGACGTCCTTGCCGACGCCGATCGTCATCGGGTGCGTGCTCTTGGCCGCGGCCGGCGAGCGCAGGATGTCGCCGAGCGAGACGATCTCGCGGTCGCTGTTCGGGATCTCGACGCCGATCGCGCTCTTGCCCGGGATCGGCGAGAGGATGCGCACCTCGTTGCTCGCGACCGCGTAGGAGAGGTTCTTGCTGAGCGCGGTGACCCGCTCGACCTTGACGCCGGGGCCGAGCTCGATCTCGTACTGGGTGACTGTCGGGCCGCGCGAGTAGCCGGTGACCTTGGCGTCGACCCCGAACTGGGTCAGCACCTCGGTGATCGCGGCGACGATCTCCTCGTTCGCGCTGGAGCGGATCTTCGCGGGCGTCCCCGCGGCCAGCATCGAGGCCGACGGCAGGTGGTACGGCGCGGTCGGCTGCGGGCTGTCGTCCGGCGCCGCGGTCTCGTCGAAGTCGTCCGCGCCCGCCTGGAAGCCCGGCAGGACCGCAGGCGCGGTCGGCGCGATGGGCGCGGCGGCCGCGGTCGGCGGGAGCTCGCCGGTGAAGCGCTGCAGCACGGTCTCCGCGTTGGCGAGCTCGCCGAGCACCTCGGTGTTGTAGTGCTCGCTCGCCGGGTCGGGCTCGAGCGCCGAGGCGAACTCGCCCTTGCCGCGCGCGGGAGTGCCGAACACCTCGGTGAGGTCGGCCGGCGCCTCGTAGTCCGGGTCCTCCTCGCGCTGCGACTTGTTGCGACGCCACCACGGCAGGGCGGTCTCGCCCTCCGGCTCGTCCAGGCCGTCGAGCTCGACCTGCTCGGTGCGCTGGTTCTTGCGCTCGTCCCTGGCCTCCTGGCGCTCCTCCTCCGTCGGCAGCTGGGCGCCGAACAGGTAGGCGTACAGCTCGCGCATGCGCGCGGGCAGCTTGTTCGGGGGCGTCTTGGTGATGATGAAGAGGCTGAGGATCAGCAGCAGGATGATGACGGCCGCCGCCCCGTACGGCGTGATGAGCCAGGACAGCGGTGCGGCGATGAGCCAGCCGAGCATTCCACCGGCCTGCGCGAGCGCCGCGACGCCGTCGGTGGGCGACGGGTGATGGCTGAACAGATGGCAGAGGCCCGAGACGGTCAGCAGCAGGATAGTGAGGCCGATCCCGATCCGCGTGTTGTCGTGCACGGAACTGGGATGCCGGAAGAGCCACGCGGCGAAGATCACCATGATCACGGGCAGCGGGAAGGCGACGCGGCCGACGAGCAGGCCGAAGGTCCAGGAGTCGAGCGTCCGGGCGACCTGGTCGTTGATCAGGAACCACTCCACGACGACACCGGCGATCGCCAGGAGGACGATGAAGAACGGGAACCCGTCCCTCCGCTCCTCCTTGCTCAGCTTCTCCGGCCCGAGCGCGCGGAACGCGCCGCCGGTCAGGTGGGCGAGCCCCATCCAGGCGCGGACGAGCGGGCTGGGCGCGCCGTCGGCGGCCGGGTAGGCGACGGTCTTCTGGGTCGCGGTCTTGGACGCGGTCTTGGCGGCCGGTTTGCGCGCCGTCGAGCCGCCGCGACCGGACCCCCGGGCGGACGATGTCGACTTGGTGCTCGTAGCCATAGGTTCCACGCTACTTCGGACCCCCGGCAGGGGGGCGGATCACGCGCTGGAATCGGGGAAAATCGGCGGCGTGGCGCGGCTGTGAGGGACGCCGGCCGTGAGGGACCACGCTGCGGGGGAACGCGCCTCAGCGGACGGCGCGCACCATCGTGTCGGCGGTCGCTCGCGACTCCACCGTGATGTAGCCCTCGCTCACGTAGAGCCGCTGGGCGAAGTTGGCCCGCTCGACGCTCAGGCTGAGCCGGTTCGCACCGGAGCCGGCGGCCAGCCTCCCGAGCTCCTGCAGGAGCGCGCGGCCGACGCCCTGCGCCCGCCACTGCGTGTTGACCCCGAGCGTCAGCTCCGGCACGCCGACCGCGACGAACCCGCTCCCCGGCTCGTCGGCGGGGAACAGCCGCGCCCAGCAGGCGCCCACTGGGGCGCCGTGGGTGTCCTCGGCGACGCAGCCGAAGTCGCCCGGCCGCTTCCAGCCGGCGACGTAGCGCAGCACCTTCGGGTCCTCCAGCACGGCGACGCGCGGGCGTGCGCGCAAAGCGTTCCAGTTCGCGGCCTCGACGAGCATGTCGGCGAGGATGCGCGCATCCTCCGCCGCCGCCTGCCGGATCCGGAACCCTGCCATGGCTGAACGCTACTCGCCGCCGTGTTTCGTGCGGGTTACAGACCGCTCGGTCAGTACCGGATGGCGTCGATGACCTTCACCCGGACGGCGACGAGCGCGGGCAGCAGCCCCGCCAGCGCGCCGACCGCGGTCGCGGCGACCAGCCCGAGCACGGCGGCTTCCACCGGGAACGGCGGCATGTCCGCGATCATCCCCCGGCCGAGCAGCTCCTCCACCCACGGGCTCTTGACGATCAGCACGGACAGGCCGACACCGGCCGCGCCCGCCACCACCGTCGCGACCACGCTCTCCATCATGACCGCGAAGAACACCCGGGCGCTGGTCGCGCCGAAGCTGCGCCGCACGCCGATCTCGCGGATGCGATGCCGCACCGTCACCATGGCGATGTTGACCAGCCCGAGCGCGCCGAGGAGCAGGATGAGCACCGCCACACCGCCGACGACGAGCTTGAAATACAGCAGCGGGTCGCTGTCCTGGTGAGCGAGGTAGTCGTTGCGGCTGACGCTGACGGCGCCCTGCCCGAGCGCTTGGTCGAACTCGGCCGTGATCGCGTCGACCAGCGGCTTGGCGCGCTCCGGCGGCACCCAGGCCTCCAGCGACGGCGGCCCGTAGTCCGCGTTCCGGCCCCCGGTCAGCCGGTCGAGGGCGGAGTTCAGGATGATCGCGGTCGCGTCGTCCGGCGCGTCCGGCGTCTTCATCACGCCGACCACGACCGCCGTGACCTTCGTCTCGCCCTTCCGGACCGTGGCGGTGGGGTGCGCGGCGAGCGACGGCGAGCCGAGCCTGCGCCAGAACGCCTCGTTGACGATGACCGGAGGGGCGAGCAGCTGTTCGTCGGCCGCCAGGAACCAGCGGCCCTGGGCGACCACCGTGCGGTGCATCCTGGCGTAGGACGGGTCGACGGTCTGCACCGGCACCGTCGTCACGCCGTCCCGGAACTGGACGGGGAGGGCCGACGAGCCGACCTTCGAGGAGTACCGGATGTCGTGGCGCTTCAGGATCGCGGCCCACGCCGCGTCCAGGCGCGTCTCGCTCGCGGAGCCCTCCCCCGACGGGAAGACCGCGATCAGCGCCGGCCGGCCGCCCCAGCGCTCGCTGTTCTCGCGCATCCCCTGCTCGGCGATGTTCGCGAGCCCGACGACCGAGCTGAGCGCGCACACCGCGACGCCGACGCCGATCAGCGAGAGCAGTACGCGGGTGCGGTGGATGCGCAGCTCCTGCCAGGCCTCCACGATCGCACCCCACAGCGCGGCGAGCGCGTTCACGCGGCGACCCCCGCCGCGGCGTGCAGGCGCCCGGCGTCGAGGCGGTAGCGCACCTCGGAGCGCGCGGCCACGGCCGGGTCGTGGGTGATGACGACCAGGGCGGCGTCGTTCTCGGCGGCCACCTCTTCGAGCAGGTCGATCACGCTCGCGCCGGTCTCGACGTCGAGCGCCCCGGTCGGCTCGTCGGCGAGGATGAGCCGCGGGCCGCGCACGAGCGCCCGCGCGATGGCGACGCGCTGCTGCTCGCCGCCGGAAAGCACCTCCGGCAGCGAGTCGAGCCGGTGGCCGAGGCCGACCCGCTCGAGCATCTCGGTCGCCAGCGCCCTGCGCCGCCAGAATCGCCGGCCGGTCGCGTAGAGCAGCGGGGTCATGACGTTCTCCAGGGCGGTGCGGCCGGAGAGCAGGTTGAACTGCTGGAAGACGAACCCGACGTCGGCGCCGCGACGCAGGTCGCGGGCGCGGCCGCCGATCCGCTCGACGGGCACGCCCTCGAACTCGAAGGCGCCGCTGCTCGGGGAATCCAGGAGGCCGAGGATGTTGAGCAGTGTCGACTTGCCCGACCCGGAGCGGCCGACGACGGACACCCGCTCGCCCGGCTCGACGACCAGGTCGACGCCGTCCAGGATGGTGAGCGGCGCGGCGTCGGGGATCCGGACGGTCTTGGTCACCCCGCTCAGCCGCAGCAGCGCGGTCACGGCCCGGTGACCGCGCCGGGGTCCGTGCAGACCACCCCGTTGCCGCTCGGCATGCAGCCGCCGGCCGGCGTCGTGGCGCCCGGCACGAACTGCAGCACGCTGTCGCCCTCCTTCAGGCCTGACTTGACCTCGACGGAGGTGCCGTCGGTGAGGCCGAGCGCGACCTCGACCTCCGCCGGATCGCCGCCCTTCGCGTCGGGGACGTAGACGATGCCCTTCTCGCTCGAGCCCTTCACCGCCGTGGTCGGCACGGTCAGCACGTTCTCGGCGCGACCGGCGGAGATCGTCACGTCGGCGCGCAGCCCGGCGAAGACCCGCACCGCGGCAGGGACCGCGCAGCGCACGGTCGTGGTCGCGTCGCCTCCTCCGCCGCCGCCGGCGCCCGTGCCCGGCTGCGTGTTCGGCGCCGTGTCGGCCGCGGTCGCCGGCGGCGTCGTGATGGTCAGCCCGGTGCAGGTGAACGGGGCGGGGCCGCCCTTGACCGTGACCGTCCCCTCGGTCGGCCGGTCGACCAGGCGGTACTGCTGCTCGGCGGGCAGCTTGGCCGTGACCGAGAACGTCGGAGGCGCGACGGAGCCGACCTTGTCGCCGATCGAGACGCTCTGGCCCGCGAGAACCGGCAGCTCGCTCAGCACGCCGGCGATGGGCGCGTCGACCTCCACGTAGCTGACGGCGGGCTTCCGCTCGGTAAGGACCTGCGAACCGTCCGGCAGCGTCTCCAGGACAGGGTCGCGCGGCGTCTCGACCCGGATGTCGAAGAGCACCGCACCGGCCTCGACCGGCTGGCCGACCGTCGCCCGCACCTTGTTGACCGTCCCCGCGGCGGTCGCCCGCGCGGGGACGGCGTCGTCGGCGACGATCGAACCGGTCACGGTCACGTCGTTCACGATCGTGCCGGTCGCCACCGTGGCGACCGGGTCCGTCAGCTCGCCGGTCGGCGTCGCCGGGTCCGCCGCCGTCGCCTCCCCGCTCGGGAAGAACGCCAGCTTCACCAGCGCGACGGCGATCGCCGCGACCAGGACGATACGGATGGCCGGGAACACCCAGCGTCGCATGACCCCCACATGCAGCCTTTCACTCGCGTGCGCCGGCCCCCGGCGTCACGTGAGTCCGATCTTATAGGTTCTCTCAGAAACCCCGTTCACGCCTCGATGACGAGCGGCACGATCATCGGACGGCGGCGGTAGCTGGTGTTGACCCAGCGGCCCACGGTACGGCGCACGACCTGCGACAGCGCGTGCGAGTCGCGGACGCCGTTGTGCGCCGCATCGGCGAGCGCGGCGGCGATCTTCGGCTTGACGTCGTCGAACACCGCGTCGTCCTCCGCGAAGCCGCGGGCGTGGATCTCCGGGCCGGTGACGATGCGGCCGCTGGCGGCCTCCACCACGACGATGATCGAGATGAAGCCCTCCTCGCCGAGGATCCGCCGGTCCTTGAGGTCGGCGTCCGTGATCTCGCCGACGCTCGAGCCGTCCACGTACACGAAGCCGAGGTCGAGCTGGCCGACCACGCGGGCGACCCCGTCGCGCAGGTCCACCACGGTGCCGTCCTCGGCGATGATCGTGTTCGCCTCGGGGACGCCGGTGTCCATCGCGAGCCGGGCGTTGGCCACCAGGTGGCGGTACTCGCCGTGCACGGGCATCACGTTGCGCGGCTTGAGGATGTTGTAGCAGTAGAGCAGCTCGCCCGCGGCCGCGTGGCCGGAGACGTGCACCTTGGCGTTGCCCTTGTGCACGACGTTCGCGCCGAGCTTGGTCAGCCCGTCGATCACGCGGTAGACGGCGTTCTCGTTGCCGGGGATGAGGCTGGAGGCCAGGATGACCGTGTCGCCGTGGCCGACCTCGATCTGGTGGTCGAGGTTCGCCATGCGCGCGAGCACCGCCATCGGCTCGCCCTGGGAGCCGGTCGACATGTAGACGATCTCGTCGTCGGGCAGGTCGGCGGCCTTCTTGTAGTCGATGAGCACGCCCTCGGGCACCTTGAGGTAGCCGAGCTCGGCGGCGATGGTCATATTGCGCACCATCGAGCGGCCGAGCAGCGCGACCCGGCGGCCGTTCGCGGCGGCGGCGTCGAGCACCTGCTGGACGCGGTGGACGTGGCTGGAGAAGCTGGCGACGATCACCCGGCGCGGGGCGCGGGCGATCACGGTGTCGAGCACCGGGCCGATCGAGCGCTCCAGCGGCGTGAAGCCGGGGACGTCGGCGTTGGTGGAGTCGGCCATGAACAGGTCGACGCCCCTCTCGCCCAGCCGCGCGAAGGCGCGCAGGTCGGTGAGCCGGTCGTCGAGCGGGAGCTGGTCCATCTTGAAGTCGCCGGTGTGCAGCACCGTGCCGGCGGGCGTGGTGATGGCCACGGCGAGCGCGTCGGGGATGGAGTGGTTGACCGCGACGAACTCCAGGTCGAACGGGCCGAGCTGCTCGGTGCGCCCCTCCGCGACCGTGAGCGTGTACGGCTGGATGCGGTGCTCCTTGAGCTTCGCCTCCACGAGCGCGAGCGTGAGGCCCGAGCCGATGAGCGGGATGTCGGCGCGCAGCTTGAGCAGGTAGGGCACCGCGCCGATGTGGTCCTCGTGTCCGTGGGTGAGCACCACGCCGAGCACGTCGTCGAGCCGGTCGCGGACCGGGGCGAAGTCGGGCAGGATCAGGTCGACGCCCGGCTGGTCCTGCTCGGGGAACAGGACGCCGCAGTCGACGATGAGGAGCTTGCCTTCGTATTCGAAGACGGTCATGTTGCGGCCGATCTCGCCGAGACCGCCGGTGGGGATGATCCGGAGCGTTCCGGGTTCGAGAGCCGGAGGCTCGGAGACGAGGTTGGGCATCTGCCCTCCAATGTTCAGGTGTGTACGTGCGTCCGGGCGGTGGCCCGGGGTGGAACCGGCCGCTGAGCGGCCCTAGCGTGTGGCCCCGGCGACCTTGGGCAGCGCGCCGCCTGCTGCGGCGTTGCGGTCGGGGCGGAAGTTGGAGAAGTCGGCGCCGGGGATGTCGCGGACGAGGTCGAGCTCGTCCTCGATCTGGGCTGCCTCCCACTCCTCCGGGCCGACCAGCGGGAGCCGGACGCGCGGGCTGGAGATGCGCCCCAGGCCGTGCAGGATGTACTTGGCCGCGACGGTGCCGGGAACGTGGGTCATCACGGCGCGCACCAGGGGCTCGAGCTTCTTGTGGGCGGCGGTGGCCGTGGCCAGGTCGCCCGCATTGACCGCGTCGACGATCTGCCGGTAGGGCGTGGCCGCGATGTTGGCCGTGACGCCGATCAGGCCGGTGGCGCCGATCGAGAGGTGCGGGAGCACGTTGGCGTCGTCGCCGGAGAAGTACAGGAGGTCGGTCTGGTTGAGCACCCGGCTGACCTCGCTGAAGTCGCCCTTGGCATCCTTGATCGCCAGCACGTTGGGGTGCTTGGCGATGCGCAGGATCGTCTCGTATTTGATCGGGATGCCGGTGCGTCCCGGGATGTCGTAGAGGATGACCGGCAGGTCCGTCGAGTCCGCGATCATGCGGAAGTGGGTGAGCACGCCGGCCTGCGTCGGCTTGTTGTAGTACGGCGTGACGATCATCACGCCGTCGGCGCCCGCCTTCTCGCTCTGCTTGTAGAGCTGGATGGCGTGGGCGGTCTCGTTGGAGCCGCCGCCGGTGATGATCTTGGCCCGGCCGCCCGCGACGTCCTTGCCGACCTCGACGAGGCGCAGCTTCTCGGCGTCGGTGAGGGTCGAGGTCTCCCCCGTGGTGCCCGTGACGACGATGCCGTCGGCGCCCGCGACGATGACGTCGTCGATGTGCTTCTCCACGCCGGCCCAGTCGACCTCGCCGTCGGCGGTGAAGGGCGTGACCAGGGCGACGAGCACCTGGCCGAAGGGGTTCGCGGGAGCAGCCATGAACTCAAGGCTATCGGGTCCGGCCCGGCGGCCGCCTCCCCGGCGGCCGATCTGTGGAGAGTCCGCGTCCGCGCCGACCCGTGGAGGAGCGGGCCCGCGTCATCTTCGGTCACATTGCCTTCGCACGGCGGCACGCGCGCGTATCGTCGCGCTCACCATGTCAGCCCCGCTCGCCCTTCTCGTCGTCCTCGGCCTGGTCGCCCTCGCGACCGCGGCCGGGCTGGTGTGGCGCGCGCGCACCGGCCGCGTCCGCGCGGCACGCGCCGACCTCGTGACGGCGTCCGACGTCGGCGCTGCCGGTCTCGGCTCGCGCGCGACGCTCGTGCAGTTCTCCACCGCCTTCTGCGCGCAGTGCCCGGGCACGGCGCGCGTCCTCGCCGGCGTCGCCCGCGAGCGGGACGGCGTCGAGCACCTGGACGTTGACCTGACCGTCCGGCCCGAGCTCGCCCGGCGGTTCGGCGTCCTGCAAACCCCCACCACCCTGCTGCTCGACGCCCGCGGCGCCGTCCGCGGCCGGATCGCCGGGGCCGCACGGCCCGATGACGTGCGCAGCGCCCTCGACCGCATCCTGACGGAGTGACCATGCCAGAGAACCCGAACCGCCCCGCATCCGGTATCGACCCGCGCTCGCCACGTTTCGGCGCCGGGATCACCGCGGTCCTGCTGCTGATCGACATCTTCCTGGCGCTCGTCGGGGCGACCGCGGCCGCCGCGGTGCTGCTCCTGCTGATCGCCCTGCTCTTCGCCTGGGGCGCGTTCGCGGGGGTGCGCAGGCACCCGTACGGCGTGCTCTACCGCGTCGCCGTGCGCCCCCGGCTGGCGCCGCCGACCGAGCTCGAGGACCCCGCGCCGCCGACGTTCGCCCAGGGCGTCGGCCTCGTGGTCACCGGCGCCGGCCTGCTGCTCTTCGTCCTCGGCGTGCCGCTCGCCCTGCCGATCGCCGCGGCGCTCGCGTTCGTCGCCGCGTTCCTCAACTCCGCCTTCGGCTACTGCCTCGGCTGCCAGATCTACCTGCTGCTGGTGCGGGCCGGCGTGATCCGCACCCGCGCCGGCACGGCCTGACGGGCGAAACCGGGAATCCCCCGAGCGGCGGTCGACCCGCCGGAGGCCGACAGTAGTCTGGTCGGACCCGCGCCGGTCCGTCGGCGCGAACGACAGGAGGCCCCATGGCAGTCACCAGCGAATCCACCACGGTCTGGACCGGCGATCTGAAGTCCGGCTCCGGCTCGGTGTCCCTCGACTCGTCGGGAGCCGCGACCCTCGCGGTGAACTGGAGGGCCCGCTCCGAGGGCGGCGCGGAGACCTCCACGCCGGAGGAGCTGCTGGGCGCCGCCCACTCCGCCTGCTTCTCGATGGCGTTCTCGAACGTCCTCGCCGCCTTCGGCACGCCGCCGGAGAGCATCCGCACGACCGCCGCGGTGACGTTCGACCCCGCGGAGGGCATCACCGGCAGCCACCTCCTGGTCGAGGCCACGGTGCCAGGGCTCGGCGAGGAGGACTTCCAGCGGCTCGCCGACGAGGCCAAGCGCACCTGCCCGGTCTCGCGTGCGCTCGTCGGCATCCCGATCACGATCGAAGCCTCGCTGGCCTGACACGATGCGGGTGCTCGTCGCCGGCGCGTCCGGCATGATCGGAACCGAGCTCGTCCGCGCACTGAAGGCGGAGGGCCACGACGCCCTCCGTCTGGTGCGGCGGGAGCCCGGCGCGGCCGACGAACGCGCCTGGGCCCCCGCGGCCCGGAGCATCGACCTGCGCCTGCTCGACGACGCGGACGCCGTCGTCAACCTCTCGGGCGCCTCGCTCAACCGGCTGCCGTGGACGGCAGCGCACAAGCGCCGCATCCTCGACTCGCGCCTGGCCGCGACCGGCACGCTCGCGGACGGCATGCGCCAGGCCGCGGACCCGCCGGGCGTCTTCGTCAGCGGCGCAGCGGTCGGCTACTACGGCGACCGCCCGGGCGAGACCCTCACCGAGGACTCCGCCAAGGGCACCGGGTTCCTCTCCGACGTCGTGGAGGCGTGGGAGAACGCCGCGCACCTCGCCCCGGCCGGCACCCGCGTCGCGACCGTCCGGACGGGCGTCGTCGTCGGCCACGGCGGTGCGATGGCGCCGCTGCTGCCGCTCGCGAAGGCCGGGCTGCTCGGCCCGATCGCGGGCGGGCGGCAGCACTGGCCGTGGGTGAGCCTCCACGACGAGGTCGCCGCGATCGTCCACCTCCTGACCTCGGGCCTCAGCGGCCCCGTCGACGTCGTCGGCCCGGAGCCGGCGACCGCCGGCGAGGTGCTGCGCGCGCTCGCGAAGGCCGTGCACCGGCCGTACGGCCTCCCGCTGCCGCGGGCGGCCGTGAACCTCGCGCTGGGCGAGGCCGGGCGCGAGCTGCTGCTGGCGGATCAGCGCGTGCTGCCGCAGCGGCTGCTGGACGACGGCTTCGTGTTCCGCGACACCACGGTGCGGGACGCGATGGCGCGGCTGGTGCAGCGCACGGACTAGCGGGCGGCCCGCTCCTCCGCCCGGTACAGCCCGATCGCCTGCCGCAGCGCGGCGCGCGCCCGGCGGCGGTCGCCGCTCGCGTCGTAGGCGAGCCCGAGCCGGAACCACGCGCGCCAGCTCTCCGGCGCCGCCTCCACTTCGGCCTTGTACTGCGGGAACTCCGCGTCGGCCGCGTCGCGCAGCGGACGGCCGCTTGCCCGGTGCGGGAGGTCGTCCACCGGCAGCGTGCCCTCCGCCGCCATCAGCTTGACCAGCTTCTCGGTGCGGGCGCCGAACAGCAGCTCGCGCCCGATCGCCCACGCCGCGACGAAGGGCAGCAGGATCAGCGCAACGCCCATCGCGATCCCGACCGGCTGGCCGGACGCGATCAGCAGCACGGCGCGCTGGACGACGAGCACGAGGTAGACGAGGAGGATCAGCGCCATCACGATGGCGGCGAGACGGTTGCGCATCGGCGGTCCTACACTTCGCGGACGGTGGGACGCGGCGGTTCCCCATCCGGCTCGGCGATGCCCAGGTCGACCAGCTTGTCGAGGCCGACGACGACGCCGGTGGTGGTCGCGGCCGCCCGGAGCGCGAGCAGGATGCCGGCCTCGTAGGCCTCCGAGCCGATGGTGTCGTGGCGGATGGTGAGGGTCTCCCCCGCGCCGCCGAAGATCACCTGCTGCTGGGCCGCGACGCCGCGCATCCGGAGGCTGTGGATCGGCACGCTCGCGACCTGCTGGCCGCGCGCCCGCTGGTCGGTGTGCGGGGCGTCGACCGGGCCGCGCTGCAGCCGGGCGGCGCCGATGAGCTCGGCGGTCCGCACGGCCGTGCCGGACGGCGAGTCGACCTTGCCGACGCCGTGGGTCTCGATGATCTCGATCGAGTCGAAGAACCGCGCCGCGACGGTCGCGAACGCCGTGCCGAGCGCGCTGCCCAGCGAGAAGTTCGGGATGACGACCGCTCCGCCGCCCTCCTGCCCGGCGACGCGGCGCTCCAGGTCGAGGATGCGGTCGGCCGACCAGCCGGAGGTGCCGACCAGCACCTTGAGTCCGTGGTCGACGCCGAAGGCGACGATCTCCGGGCTGACCTGCGGGAGCGTCATGTCCACCAGCACGTCGGCGCCGAGCATGGCGTCGAGCGGAGTGCGGGAGTCGAGGGCGGCCACCAGCTCCAGGTCGTCGGCCGCCTCGATCAGGCGCACCGCCACGGATCCGAGCTTGCCGGTCGCCCCGGCCACGGCCACGCGAATAGTCACCCGTCCACCCTACCCGCCGCATGCGGGCCCCGGCCGCGTCCACGGTCTAGCCTGGGACGATGGTGTCCTTTGCCGATGTCTCCGTCACCGACGCGACCGCCCACCGGATGCTGGCGGACTACTTCGCCGAGCGCGCGAAGACCTTCCCCGCCGCCCAGGGGGCGTACCGCACGACCTTCCCCGACCCCGGCCAGTTCGTGCCGCCGGCCGGTGTGTTCCTGCTGGCGTACGACGACGGCGAGGCCGGCTGCGGCGGCATCCGCGAGCTGGCCGTGCCGCTGTCGGAGACCGAGGACGGCGAGCAGATCGTCCGCTACGAGATCAAGCACCTCTGGGTGGCGCCCGCGCACCGCGGCCAGGGCCTCGGCCGCGCCATCCTCGCCGAGCTGGAGCACCGCGCGCGCGGCTTCGGCGCCACCGAGGTGGTGCTGGACACGAACGCCAGCCTGGAGGCCGCAGGCGGCCTGTACCGTTCCCACGGCTACGAGAGCATCCAGCCCTACAACGACAACCCGAACGCCACCGACTGGTTCCGCAAGCGCCTCACCTGAGCGGCCATCGCTTCCTCACTTCCTCCCGCCTCCACCCGGCGTGTCGCGGGAGGAAGTGAGGAACGGATGGCTGCCTAGACGGGTTGGAGCTCGGGGAGGCCGGTGCGCAGCTCGACCGGGAGGTGGCCGAGGTCGTTGTGGACGACCAGCACCGGCGGCTTGGCCGAGCGGACGCGGATGATGGTGAGGCCGCAGTTGGCCTGGTTGAGGCCGAGCCAGCGCCAGGCCGGAGCGTCGAAGACGTGGCGGACGAACCAGCCGATGACGAAGTTGTGGGTCACGAGCAGGTCGTGGCGGTCGCCCATCGCGGGCGTCAGGAACTCGTGCACCGCGTCCTCCATCTGGGCGCGGCCGGCGTCGATCTCGGCCTCGGTGACGGAGCCGAAGAACGACTCGAATGCCTTCGGCATGTCGGGCGTCGGCCCGGACGGGATGCAGTCGAACAGCAGGCTGGACGGCTCCGGCACCACGGCGGGCATCCGCTCGGCGATGATCGAGGCCGTCTCCTCGGCGCGGATGAGCGGCGAGTGGTACATGCCGGTGAGGGGCAGTCCGCTGAGCCGGTCCGCGATGAGCTGGGCCTGGCGCTTGCCGCGCGGGGAGAGCGGGCCGTCCGGCAGGCCGTGCTCGGCGTCCTGCTGCTCGCCGTGACGCACGAGGTAGAGGTAGTGGGGCACCGGTAGACCTTTCGATGTAACGGAATGGAGAGGTGGTCAGGCCACGAGGCCGGAGAAGACGTCGTCGTCGACGCCACCCACCGCGGAGATGGAGACCGGGCGGTCGGCCAGGTCCCGTGCGAGCTGCTGCACGTCACCGGCGGTGACAAGGTGCAGACGCCGGAGGCTCTCGTCGAGGTCGGAGAACTCCCCCAGGCTGATCTCGGCGCGGCCGAGCCGCGACATCCGGGTGTCGGAGTCCTCCAGCGCGAGTGCGGCGCCGCCGGAGAGCTGCCCGACGGCGCGCCGGAGCTCGTCGGCCGTCACGCCGCCGTCGGCGAGGCGGTGCAGCTCGGAGAGCATCAGCTCGGCCACCTGCCTGGCCTTCGCCGGGGCGCAGGCGGAGAACAGCCCGAAGACGCCGGCGTCGGAGTAGGAGCCGGAGAACGAGTAGACGGCGTAGGCGAGGCCGCGCTTCTCGCGGACCTCCTGGAACAGCCGGCTCGACATCCCGCCGCCGAGGATGGAGTTGAGGACGCTCATGGTGGTGCGGCGCTCGTCGGTGGCGACGATCCCCGGGCAGCCGATGAGCAGGTTGGCCTGCTCGATCGGGCGCGTCGCGGTCACCACCGACGCTCCGCGCTCGATCGCGACGGGCGCGGACGGACGGCGGTCCACTGGGGCGGCCTGCTCGTCCGGATCCCAGCCGGCGGCGTCGAGCGCGCGCTGCACCCCGGCGACGAGCACGTCGTGGTCGACCGCGCCCGCGGCCGTGACGACGAGGTCGCGCGGGCGGTAGTTGGCCCGGTAGTGGCTCCAGACGGCGTCACGGGTCGCTGCGCGGATCGTCTCCGGCTTCCCGCCGATCGGGCGGCCGAGCGGGTGGTCGCCCAGCACCGCGGTGAAGAGCCGCTCGTTGGCCGCGTCGGCCGGATCGTCCTCCGCCATCGACAGCTCTTCGAGGATGACGCCGCGCTCGTTCTCGAACTCGGTCGGGTCGAGCACGGACGAGGTGAGCATGTCGCCGATGACCTCCACGGCCATCGGGAGGTCGCGGTCCTGCACCTTGGCGTAGTAGCAGGTGTACTCCTTGGCCGTCATGGCGTTGTGCTCGCCGCCGACCGAGTCGAAGGAGACCGCGATGTCGAGCGCGGTGCGCGTGCGCGTGCCCTTGAACAGGAGGTGCTCGAGGAAGTGCGTGGAGCCGAGGCTGCCCGCCACCTCGGCCGTCTCGTCGCGCGAGCCGACGGCGACCCAGTAGCCGAGCGTGGCGCTCCGTGCGCCGGGGACCTGCTCGCTGAGGATGCGGACGCCGTTCGGCAGGATCGTGCGGCGAACCAGCGCCTCACCGGAGGCCGCGAACGCGAGGTCGGCCAGACCGAGCGGGAGGTCGACTGCGCTGTTCATCCCCTCAACCCTACGCCAGCCCCCGTTCGAATACGGAGACTGGGAAAATGAGGACAAACAGACTGGTCTGTCGACCTATATACTGTGATCACCACCCCGACCGGTCGTCCCCCCTTGGACCGGTCGGGTGGGTCTCAGAGATGAGCGGAGGCCCTGCCTCCCGGAGAGAGGAGACGACCAGATGGTCGTTAGTGCCCGCGCGACCATCCGGCCGCCCGCACCGTCGAAGATCAAGATCCTCGCGACCGCTGACGAACTCTTCTACCAGGAAGGCATCCACACCGTCGGCGTCGACCGCATCATCGCGGGCGCCCGGGTGACGAAGGCGACGTTCTACAAGCACTTCCGCTCCAAGGACCTGCTCATCATCGCCTACGTCGAGGGCCGCGACCGCCAGGTGCGCGACTGGTTCCTCGAGAAGGAGGCGCAGCTCTCCGACCCGACCGCGATCGCCCGCGCGCTCGTGGACTCCATCAACGAAGAGGCCGTGCGCCCCGGCTTCCGCGGCGACCCGTTCATCAACGCCGCCGCGCAGTTCGCCGACGAGAACCACCCCGTGCGCGTCGCCGTGACCGCCCACCGGGACTGGTACGCGAAGCACATCGAGGAGCTGTTCCGCCAGATCGGCCACCCGCGGCCGGGCGACGCGGCGGACGACCTCATCCTCGCGCGCGACGGCGCCCTGGCCGGCGGCTACGTGGGCGACCCGATCGCGGCGGGCGCCGCGCTGCATCGCGCGCTCGACCGCATCCTCGCCGAGGCCTGAGCCGTACGCAACGGAGGACATCGGGCGCGACACGCGGCCCGATGTCAGTGAACGGAGGACATCCGGCTCTGGATGAGGCGGGAGTCCTCCGTCAGCGACGGCTGCTACTCGGAGACGCGGTCGAGCTCGAGCATCTGGGCGCGGGTGAGGCGGATGCCCGCCGCGGCCATCAGGCCGTCGACCTGCTCGGGGCGGCTGGCGCTCGCGACCGGCGCGACGATGGTGCGCTTGGCCAGCAGCCACGCGATCGCGACGCTCGCCGGGGACACAGCGTGCTCGGCGGCGATGCGGTCCAGCACCGCCAGGACGCGCATGCCCTTGCGGTTGACGTACGCCGAGGCGCGGACGCTGCGGGCGTCGGCGCTCAGGTCGGACTTGGAGCGGTACTTGCCGGTGAGGAAGCCGTTGGCCAGCGCGTAGTACGGCATGACCGCGAGCCCCTGGGCGGCCGCGACGATGCGCAGCGCGCTCTCGAACTCGGCGCGGTGCATGAGGTTGTACTGGGTCTGGATCGCGACGAACTTGGGCAGGCCGGCCGAGGCCAGCACGCGCGCCTCGATCAGGCGGTCCGCGCTGAAGTTGGACGCGCCGAGGTAGCGGACCTTGCCCGTCTCGATGAGCCACTCCGCGGTCGCCAGGCTGTCCTCCAGCGGCACCTCGGGGTCGTCGTCGTGGAAGTAGAGCAGGTCGATGTGGTCGGTCTGCAGGCGCTCCAGGGAGGCCTCCACCGCGCGCACGATGCTGACCGAGCCGAGGCCCGGGTTCTCGTGGTGACGGCCGACCTTGGTGGCGACCACGACGTCGTCGCGGTTGCCGCGCTCGTGCATCCACTTGCCGATGAGGACCTCGCTGCGGCCGCCGACGTAGCTGTCGGCGGTGTCGATGAAGTCGCCGCCCAGCGCCGCGAAGCGGTCGAGGATGGCGAGCGAGGTGTCGCCGTCGGCTGTCCAGCCGAAGACGCTCGCGCCGAGCGAGAGCGGGTACACCGCGAGGTCGCTCTCGCCGATGCGGCGGGGCGCGATGATCGACAGCGGGCCGGTGCGCTCCAGGCGCGGGTCGATGTCGAGCGGGCCGCCGGTGTCGGTGGAGGGCTCGGTGAAGGTCGCCCCGGGGACGGCCGCAGCGGAGAAGGTCTCAGCGGAGAAGGTCTCAGCGGAGGCCGGCGCGGGAGGCCGAGGCGAGGTCGTGGCCGGCCGAGCCGCCGACGCGGGCGCCGGATCCGACGTGCCGTCGGCGTCGGCCGCGACCGCTGCGGCGGGGTGCCGGAGGCCGACGCTCTCCAGCAGGCGCAGGGGAAGGAGCTGTGGCATCTCGTCCCCCTTCCAGTCGTTCGAGCGGGTGTTCACGCTGACGATCGACTCGGGGCTCGAATCGATTCGAGGGTGCTCTGCTCTGGAACGTTAAGGGCAGAGTACGGCATGCCGCCGACACGGCACGACCAAACCGGTGAACGGCGGAAAAATCGTTCATCACAGTTTCATCACGACGTGCTAGTCGCCCTCCGGAGCACCGAGCGGGCGTGTGAAAGGACCGGTCCGTCGACCATCTTGCCGTTGTGGCGGAACACTCCCCCGCCCGCCGCGCGGGCCGCCTCCAGCAGCTCGACGGCCTCGGCCACCTGGGCCTCGTCCGGCCGGTACGCGGCGCGCACCGTCTCCACCTGGGACGGGTGGATGCACGCGGTCGCGGCGAACCCGACGGCGACGGCGTCCTCGGCCTCCGCCGCGAGCCCGTCGAGGTCCGCGATGTCCAGGTGGACCGTGTCGATGGCGGGTTTCCCCGCTGCTCCGGCGGCCAGCAGCACCGCCGAGCGGGCGTGCGCGGCGACGTCGCGGTAGCGGCCGTCCGGGTGCCGGCTCGACGTGCCGCCGAGCGACGCGACCAGGTCCTCCGCGCCCCACATCAGCGCGACGACCTCCGGGGCCGCCGCCAGCTCGGGGGCGGCGAGCACTCCGGCGGCGGTCTCGCACAGCGCGATCACCCGCAGCCCGCCGAGGGCGGCGAGGTCGGCCGGGCGCTCCGCCTTGGGCAGCATCACCGCGGTGTACGGCGTCAGCGCCAGGGCGGACAGATCTGCGGCGTGGTCGTCGGTGCCCGCCTGGTTCACCCGGACGATCACCCGCGTCGGGTCGAGATCGGAGGCGGCGAGGGCCTCCCTCGCCTCCGGCCGCCGCGCCGGGTCGACGGCGTCCTCCAGGTCGAGGATGACGGCGTCCGAGCGCTCCAGCGCCTTGGCGTAGCGGTCCGGGCGGTCGGCCGGGCAGAACAGCAGCGCCGGGCCCCACGGGAATGCGCCGACGCCGGGGAATGCGCCGACGCCGGGGAATGCGCCGACGCCGCGGAATGCGCCGACGCCGCGGAAGGCGGTCATTCGTCGCTCGTCCCGAGGTGCGCGTCGCGGCACCACACCATCACCTGGCGGATCGCGGTGGCGACCACCACGCCGTCCTGGTTGCGGCCGGTGTGCTCCAGCGTCACGATCCCCTGGCCGGGGCGGGAGGCCGACAGCCGCTTGGCCGTCACCGTCGTCTCCGAGTAGAGCGTGTCGCCGTGGTAGAGCGGATGCGGGAAGGAGACCTCCGAGAAGCCGAGGTTCGCCACGATGGTGCCCTGCGTGAGCTGGGCGACCGACGCGCCGACGATCGTCGCGAGCGTCCACATCGAGTTCATCAGCCGCTCGCCGAACGGCTGCCGGGCCGACCAGGCCGCGTCCAGGTGCAGCGCCTGCGTGTTCATGGTCAGCGTGGTGAAGAGGACGTTGTCGGCCTCCGTCACCGTGCGCCCCGGGCGGTGCAGGTAGCGGGTCTCTAGCTCGAACTCCTCGTAGTAGAGGCCGCGCTGCTCGATCTCCTTCACGACGCAGCCCCCTCCAGCTGCACCGCCAGCGGCGCGCCCGTCGCGGCCACGACCTCCTCGACCGTCACGCCCGGCGCGGTCTCGCGCAGCACGAGCCCGTCCGGAGTCACGTCGATCACGGCCAGGTCGGTGATGATGCGGTCGACGCAGCCGGTGCCGGTGAGCGGGAGGGTGCACTCGGCGAGGATCTTGGGCCGGCCCTCCTTGTCGACGTGCTCCATCATCACGATCAGCCGCTTGGCGCCGAAGACGAGGTCCATCGCGCCGCCCATGCCCTTGACCATCTTGCCGGGGATCATCCAGTTGGCGAGGTCACCGGTCGCCGAGACCTCCATCGCGCCGAGGACCGCGACATCCACGTGGCCGCCGCGGACCATCCCGAACGACAGCGACGAGTCGAAGTAGGCGGCGCCGCGCTTGACGGTGACGGTCTCCTTGCCCGCGTTGATCAGGTCGGCGTCGACGTCGGCGTCGGCCGGGTAGGGGCCGACGCCGAGCACACCGTTCTCGGAGTGCAGGATGACCTCGACACCCTCCGGGATGTAGTTCGGGATCAGCGTCGGCATGCCGATGCCGAGGTTGACGTACTGGCCGTTCTCCAGTTCCTGTGCCACTCGGGCGGCGAGCTCGGTGCGGGTGAGGCTCATCGGACGCTCCCTTCCTGGGCAGGGGCCGCGGCGGCCGCGGCGACGGTGCGCCGCTCGATGCGCTTCTCCACGTCCGGCGCGTGCACCACGCGCTGGACGAAGATCCCGGGCAGGTGCACCTCCCCCGGCGCGAGCTCGCCCGGCTCGACCAGCTCCTCCACCTCGGCGATGGTGATGCGTCCGGCCATCGCGGCGAGCGGGTTGAAGTTCATCGCCGCGGCGTGGAAGACCAGGTTGCCGTGCCGGTCGCCCTTCGCCGCGTGGACGAGCGCGAAGTCCGGGCGCAGCGAGCGCTCCAGCACGTAGGACGCGCCGTCGAACTCGCGCACCTCCTTCGGCTCGCTGGCGACCGCGATCGACCCGTCGTCGTTGTAGCGGCGCGGCAGGCCGCCGAGCGCGATCTGGGTGCCGACACCGGCCGGGGTGTAGAACGCCGGGATGCCGGCGCCGCCCGCCCGGAGCTTCTCGGCGAGCGTGCCCTGCGGGGTCAGCTCCACCTCCAGCTCGCCGGAGAGGAACTGCCGCGCGAACTCCTTGTTCTCGCCGACGTAGGAGCTGATCATCTTGCGGATGCGGCGCTGGGCGAGGAGGAGCCCGAGCCCCCAGTCGTCCACGCCGCAGTTGTTGCTGACCACCTCCAGGTCGGTCGTTCCGGCCTCCAGCAGCGCCTGGATGAGCGCGCTCGGAATGCCGCACAGGCCGAAGCCGCCCACGGCCAGGCTCGCGCCGCTCGGGATGTCGGCCACCGCCTCCGCAGCGCTCGCCACCGTCTTATCGATCACGCTGAATCCCCTTCTTCCCTCACCGTCGAGCTGTGTCCCGCCATTGAGTACGGGAAAACTACCGCCGAAACCGCCGAGTCGCCAGATAATCCGCGTACTCGGCGGTTGCGGGGGTCAAGCCTCGAAACCCAGGGCACGCGAGATGATCATCAGCTGCACCTCGGTGGTTCCCTCGCCGACCTCGAGGATCTTGGAGTCGCGGTAGTGCCGGGCGACCGGGTTCTCGTTGAGGAAGCCGTAGCCGCCGAAGATCTGGGTCGCGTCGCGGGCGTTGTCCATCGCGGCCTCGCTGCCGACGAGCTTGGCGATGGAGGCCTCCATCTTGAAGGGCTTGCCCGCCATCAGCTTGAACGCGGCGTCGTAGTACGCCAGCCGCGCCGCGTGCACCCGGGCCTGCATCCGCGCGATCTTGAAGGCGATGTACTGGTTGGAGCCGATCGGCCGGCCGAAGACGTTGCGCGACTTCGCGTAGCGCACCGCCTCCTCCAGGCAGCCCTGCGCGGCGCCCGTGCAGAGCGCGGCGAAGGCGACCCGGCCCTCGTCGAGGGTCTGCAGGAAGTTCGCGTAGCCGCGGCCGCGCTCGCCGAGGAGGTTCGCCTCCGGCACGTGCACGTCGGTCAGCGTCAGCGGGTGGGTGTCGGAGGTGTGCCAGCCGACCTTGTCGTAGACCGGCTCGGCGACGAAGCCGGGCGTTCCGGTCGGGACGATGATCGCCGACAGCTCCTTCTTGACCGAGCCGTCCGCGCGCCGCTCCTCGCCGGTCACCGCCGTGATCGTGACGAGCCTGGTGATCTCCGAGCCGGAGTTGGTGATGAACTGCTTGCTGCCGTTGAGGATCCACTCGCCGTCCCGCAGGATCGCCGTGGTCTTCGTGCCGGAGGCGTCGGAGCCGGCGTCGGCCTCGGTCAGGCCGAACCCGGCGAGCGCCTCGCCGCGCGCCAGCATCGGCAGCCACTCCTGCTTCTGCTCCTCGGTGCCGTTGCGGAAGATCGGCATCGCGCCGAGCCCGATGCCGGCCTCCAGTGTCACGCCGATGGACTGGTCGACCCGGCCGAGCTGCTCGACCGCGAGGCAGAGCGAGAGGTAGTCCTTGCCCTGGCCGCCGTACTCGACCGGGAACGGGAGGCCGAACAGGCCCATCCGGCCCATCTCGGCGATGATGTCGTACGGGAGGCTGCGCTTGGTGTCGTACTCGTAGGCGGCGGGCGCGACGACGGTGTCGGCGAAGTCGCGGACCTCGTCGCGGAGGCGGCGCTGCTCGTCGGTGAGCTCGAAGCCGGCGACGTCGAGGTCGGCCGCGCTGGACAGCTGCATGGTCATCGGAGATTCCTGTCTGTTGTGGTGACGGTCCCTGCCGCGGCGTGCTCGCCGCGGGATGTGGCGGCCGATTCTGTCGGCTCGGGGATGTCCGCCGGGGTGGGCGGGACGTTCGGGGTGGTTTCGGCGTCGGCCTGAGCGACGGCCTGGGCGGCGGGCTCGGTGGCCTCGGGCGCGTCCACGACGGCCACGAGCTGGTCGAGCTTCACGAGGTCGCCGGGCACGACCTTCACCGTCACGGTGCCGGCGATCGGGGCGACCAGGCGGTGCTCCATCTTCATGGCCTCCACGACGGCCACCGTGTCGCCCGCCGCGACCTCCGCGCCGGACGCGACCGGCACGGCGACGACGGTGCCCGGCATCGGCGAGCGGACCTCGGGGTGCGCGGCCGCCTCGCCGCGCTCGCGTGCGGCGAGCGCGGCGGCCAGCCGCTCGGCCGGCGTGCGCAGCCGGAGGGCGCTGGAGCGGCCGTCGTGCGCGAGCCAGATCGTGCCCTCCTCGCGGGCCGCGTCGAAGCGGGTGACCACGCCGTCGAGGTCGAGCACGACAGTGTCGGGCTCGCCGGCGGCGCCGGGCTGCACGGTGATCCGGGCGGGGTGCTCGTGCGCCTCGCCGTCCGGTCCCGGCACGATCACGCGCTCGCCGTGCACCTGCACGGTCCTGCCGTCCACGTCGTAGCGCACGGGACGCGCCGCGCCGAGCCGCCAGCCGGTGGGCGCACCCCACAGCGCTCCGACGCCCCCCGGGGCGGACGACTCCCTCTCCCGGTGCGCCAGCAGCGCCGCGGCGACGAGCTCGGCGGTGGAGGCCGGGACCGGCTCCAGCGCGGAGAACCGCCGGTCGATCAGCGTGGTGTCCATGTCGCCCGCACGCACCTCGTCGTCGGCGAGGAGATCGCGGAGCCAGGCGATGTTGTTCACGACCCCGAGCACCGCGGTGCCGGCGAGGGCGCGGTCGAGCCGGGCCAGGGCGCCCGCACGGTCCGGCCCCCAGGCGATCACCTTGGCGAGCATCGGGTCGTAGTCGGTCACGACGCGCGTCCCGGCGGCAAGGCCGCTGTCCACGCGGACGCCCTCGCCGCCCGGCTCGCGCAGCGCGAGGACCGCGCCGTCGCCGGGGAGGAAGTCGCGCTCCGGGTTCTCGGCGTACACGCGCGCCTCGACCGCGTGGCCGGAGAGCCGGATGTCGTCCTGCGCGAAGCCCAGCGGCTCCCCCGCCGCGACCCGCAGCTGCCACTCCACCAGGTCCACGCCCGTCACCAGCTCGGTGACCGGGTGCTCGACCTGGAGGCGCGTGTTCATCTCCATGAAGAAGAACTCGTCCGGGCGCTCGGCCGAGACCAGGAACTCGACGGTCCCCGCCCCGACATAGCCGACGCTCGCCGCGACCCGGCAGGCCGCCTCGCCGATCCGTGCGCGCGTCGCGGCGTCGAGCAGCGGCGACGGGGCCTCCTCGACCACCTTCTGGTGACGGCGCTGCAGGGAGCACTCGCGCTCGCCGAGGTGGACCACAGCGCCGTGCCGGTCGGCGACGATCTGGACCTCGATGTGCCGCGGCGACTCCACCAGCCGCTCGAGGAAGAGCGTGTCGTCGCCGAAGGCCGCGGCCGCGACGCGCCGGGCCGCGCGCAGCGCCTCGGGGAGGTCGGCGGCGACGTGCACCGCCTGCATCCCCTTGCCGCCGCCGCCCGCCGAGGGCTTGACCAGCACGGGATAGCCGATCCGCTCGGCGGCCGCGACGAGCTCGTCGTCGCCGAGGCCGGGCTCCGCGATGCCGGGGATGGTCGGGACGCCGGAGCGGCCGACCTCCTGCTTGGCCGAGATCTTGTCGCCCATCACTTCCAGCGCGTGCACGCCCGGGCCGACGAACACGATGCCCGCGGCCGCGCAGGCCTCGGCGAGCGCCGCGTTCTCGGAGAGGAAGCCGTAGCCGGGATGGACGGCCGCCGCGCCCGTGCGGCGCGCGGCGTCGACGATCGCCTCGACGGAGAGGTAACTGTCCCGGGCGGGCGCCGGCCCGATCCGGACCGCCGTGTCGGCGAGCCGGACGTGCAGGGCGTCGCGGTCGGCGTCGCTGTAGACGGCGACCGAGCGGATGCCGAGCCGGCGCAGGGTGCGGATCACGCGGCACGCGATCTCGCCGCGGTTCGCCACCAGGACGGACTCGAACGGGACGGAGGAGCGGTCGGTCATCGTCATCACATCCGGAAGAGGCCGAAGGCCGTGTCGGGCAGCGGCGCGCGGGAGCAGACGTCGAGCGCCAGCCCCAGCACCGTGCGGGTGTCGGCGGGGTCGATCACGCCGTCGTCCCAGAGCCGGGCGGTCGAGTAATACGGGTTGCCCTGGTCCTCGTACTGCGCGGCGATCGGCGCTCGGAAGGCGGCCTCGTCCTCCGCGCTCCACTCCTCGCCGCGCGCGTCCAGCTGGTCGCGCTTGACGGTGGCGAGCACGCTGGCCGCCTGCTGGCCGCCCATCACCGAGATTCGGGAGGCCGGCCACATCCAGAGGAACCGCGGCGAGTAGGCCCGGCCGCACATCGAGTAGTTGCCCGCGCCGAAGGAGCCGCCGATCACGACCGTGAGCTTCGGCACCCGGGTGGTGGCGACCGCGGTGACCATCTTGGCGCCGTTCTTGGCGATGCCGCCGGCCTCGTAGTCGCGGCCGACCATGAAGCCGGAGATGTTCTGCAGGAACACCAGCGGGATGCCGCGCTGGTCGCAGAGCTCGATGAAGTGCGCGCCCTTGAGCGCCGACTCGCTGAACAGCACGCCGTTGTTGGCGACGATCCCGATCGGGTGGCCGTGGAGGTGCGCGAAGCCGGTCACCAGCGTGGTGCCGTACTCCGGCTTGAACTCGCTGAACTCCCCGGCGTCCACCAGTCGGATGATGACCTCGTGCACGTCGTACGGCGCCTGCACGTCGACCGGGACGACGCCGTAGAGCTCCTCCTGGTCGGCGATCGCGGCGCGGGTGGCCAGCACCTCCCAAGCCGGAGCGGCGGGCCGCGGGAGGGTCGCGACGATCTCCCGGACGATCCCGAGCGCGTGCTCGTCGTCCTCCGCCAGGTGGTCGACCACGCCGGAGGTGCGGGCGTGGAGGTCGCCGCCGCCGAGCTCCTCGGCGGTGACGATCTCGCCGATCGCGGCCTTCACCAGCGGCGGTCCGCCGAGGAAGATGGTGCCCTGGTTGCGGACGATGACCGTCTCGTCGCTCATGGCCGGGACGTAGGCGCCCCCGGCTGTGCAGGAGCCGAGCACCGCGGCGATCTGCGGGATCTTGGCGGCGGAGAGCCGGGACTGGTTGTAGAAGATGCGGCCGAAGTGGTCGCGGTCGGGGAACACCTCGTCCTGCATCGGCAGGAAGGCGCCGCCGGAGTCGACCAGGTAGACGCAGGGGAGGCGGTTCTCCAGTGCGATCTCCTGCGCCCGGAGGTGCTTCTTGACGGTCATCGGGTAGTAGGTGCCGCCCTTCACCGTCGCGTCGTTGCAGACGATCATCACGTGGCGGCCCTCGACCAGGCCGATGCCGGCGATCAGCCCGGCCGCCGGGCTCTCGTCGCCGTACATCCCGGTCGCGGCCAGCGGGGCGATCTCCAGGAACGGGCTGCCCTCGTCCAGCAGTGCGTCGATGCGGTCGCGCGGCAGCAGCTTGCCGCGGGCGACGTGGCGCTCGCGGGCGCGCTCCGGACCGCCGGCCGCGGCGACCGCGAGGCGTTCGCGGAGGTCGGCCACCAGGGCGCGCTGGGCGGCGTCGTTCCCCGCCGGCTCGGTCGTGCCGGCGCTCGCGTTCCGGTCGGGCATCGTGCTCAGGGCAGGCATCGTGCTCCCGTGTCCTCGTCGACATGAGTTAGTGGTCACTAACTCGAATTTAGGTTAGTGTTCATTAACCCGATTGTCCAGCCCGCTCCCTGGAGTGCACGAGAAATGACCGAGACCGCACCGGCCGACCCGCTCGCCCGCCCGACGCAGCGCAGTCAGGCCAAGGCCGACCGGCGCGCCGCACTGCTCGCGGCCGCGGCGGGCCTGTTCGCCGAGCGCGGCTTCAATGGCGTCTCGATCGAAGACCTGGGCGCCGCCGCCGGCGTCAGCGGTCCCGCGGTGTACCGGCACTTCGCGTCCAAGCAGGCCGTGCTGGCCGCGCTCCTGGTCGGCGTCAGCGAGAACCTCCTCGACGGCGGCAATGCGGTGGAGGAGGAGGCGGCCGACCCCGCGGGCGCCCTGCGCGGCCTGATCGCCTTCCACGTCGACTTCGCGCTCGCCGAGGCCGACACCATCCGGGTCCAGGACCGGGACCTCGACGCCCTCGCCCCGGACGAGCGCCGGGCCGTCCGCACCCTGCAGCGCCGCTACATCGAGCTGTGGATGCGCGTGCTCGGCGAGCTGCACCCGTCGCTCGCCGCGGACGAGCTCCGCGTGCGCGTGCAGGCCACCTTCGGCCTCATCAACTCCACGCCGCACTCCGCCCGCGGCGGCGCCGCGCACAGCACGGACGCCAGCGTGCGCCCGGTGCTCGAGCGGATGGCCTGGGCGGCGCTGACCTCGCGCTGACCTCCCGGCCGGCCTCGCCCAGGCCTCCAGCCGGCCCGTGCGCCGCCCCGCGCCGCCTCTCGGCGACGACACCTCGGTGGGTTAGAGTCCGTAGACGCGCGGGTGACGCCGCGACGGACTCGAGGTGAGGAGCGAGGTGGGCGACGACACTCCCCGGCTGAGGCTGCACCACCGCGTGCTGCGCACCCTCGGAGTCGCCCTCGCCGTGCTGCTCGTGCTCGTCCTCCTCGCCGGCGGCGTCGCGGTGTGGACCGTCACGCGGTCGTTCCCGCAGACCTCCGGCACACTGACGCTGAGCGGGCTGAGCGCTCCGGTGACCGTCGCGCGCGATACCGCGGGCGTCCCGCAGATCACCGCGCGCACCGCCGACGACCTGTTCCGCGCCCAGGGCTACGTGCACGCCCAGGACCGGTTCTGGGAGATGGACTTCCGCCGGCACGTCACCTCCGGCCGGCTCTCCGAGCTCTTCGGCGCGAGCCAGCTGCCGACCGACACCTTCATCCGCACGCTCGGCTGGCGCGACGTCGCCGAGCAGGAGGTGAAGCTGCTCGACAAGACGTCGCTGCGCTACTACCAGGACTACGCGGACGGCGTGAACGCCTACCTGGCCGCGCACTCCGGGGCCCAGCTGTCGCTGGAGTACGCGATCCTCGGCATCCAGAACCCCGGCTACCACCCGGAGAAGTGGACCCCGGCCGACTCGATCGCGTGGCTCAAGGCGATGGCCTGGGACCTCCGCTCCAACCTGGAGGACGAGATCGACCGCGCCCTGCTGGCCACCAAGCTCACCCCGCAGCAGGTCGCCGACCTGCACCCCGGCTACGACTACAGCGCGCACCCCACGATCACCGCGCTGGGCGGCGGCTCCCCCACCACGGTGACCCCGGACGCCGCCCCGGCCGGCGCGACGCCGTCGGCCTCCGCGCCCGGAGACGCCGACGCCACGGCCGCGCTCGCCGCCGTGCCCACCCCGCAGTACCGGGACCGGCTGGAGCAGGTGGCCACGAGCCTCGACGCCCTGCCGACCCTGATGGGCCCGGCAGGAGACGACATCGGCTCGAACTCGTGGGTGGTCTCCGGGGCCCACACCGCGACCGGCAAGCCGCTGCTCGCCAACGACCCGCACCTCGGAGTGGTGATGCCCTCGGTCTGGTACCAGGTCGGTCTGCACTGCGCGGTCGTCGACGCGGCGTGCCCGTTCGACGTCGCCGGGTTCAGCTTCTCCGGCCTCCCCGGCGTCATCATCGGCCACAACGCCCGCATCGCCTGGGGGTTCACCAACCTCGGGCCGGACGTGGCCGACCTCTACGTCGAGAAGGTCAGCGGGAGCAGCTACGAGTACGACGGAAAGCAGGAGCCGCTGACGATCCGGCACGAGACCATCCGGGTCGCGGGCGGCCCGGACGTGCGGATCACCGTCCGGTCGACCCGGCACGGGCCGATCATCACCGACCTCAGCGACGGCTACGACGTGATCGCGAAGGACCAGGCCGGCAAGCTCGGCGTCCCCGCACAGGAGTTCCAGCTCTCGCTGCAGTGGACGGCGCTCACTCCCGGGCCCACCGCGAACGCGATCTTCGCCTTCGACGCCGCCCACGACTGGGCGAGCTTCCACGCGGCCGCGGCCTCCTTCCAGGTGCCGTCGCAGAACCTGCTCTACGCGGACGTGGACGGCAACATCGGCTACCAGGCGCCCGGGCTGATCCCGGTCCGCGCGAAGGGCGACGGGACGGTCCCGGTACCGGGCTGGACCAGCGAGTACGGCTGGGTGGGGACGATCCCCTACGAGCAGCTGCCGAGCGTCCTCAACCCGCCGAGCGGCTACATCGTCACGGCCAACAACGCCGCGGTCGGACCGCAGTTCCCCGCGATGATCACGCAGGACTGGGACGCCGGGTACCGCGCGAACCAGATCCAGCTCCGGCTGACGAAGCTGCTCGACGCGGGACACACGGTCACGGCGAAGGACATGTCCGCCATCCAGGCGGACACCTACGATGCGAGCGCGGCCACGCTCGCTCCCCTCGTCGTCGCCATCGGCTCGAAGGCGGACCCGACCTCCGGCGTCGCCAAGGGCGCGGCGCTGCTGCGGCACTGGGACTACCACGACGACGGCGACAGCGCCGCCGCGGCCTACTTCGCGGTGTTCTGGAAGACCCTGCTGGCGGACGCGTTCGGCCGCAAGCTCCCCGCGTCGGCGCCGCCGATCGGCGGCGACCGCTGGTTCCAGGTCGTGCAGTCGCTGGTGAAGCAGCCCGACTCGGCCTGGTGGGCGGACAGCCGCCTCGGCACGGGCGACCGCGACGACATGATCGCCTACGCGGCGAACCAGGCCTGGAAGGAGGCCGAGAGCACCCTCGGCGGCGACCCGAAAGGCTGGCGCTGGGACCGCCTGCACACCCTGGAGCTCAGGAACGCGTCCTTCGGCTCGTCCGGCGTCGCCCCGATCGAGTGGCTCTTCAACCGCGGGCCGTACCCGCTCAGCGGAGGTTCGAGCGTGGTGGACGCGACCGGCTGGGACGCGTCGGCCGGCTATCAGGTCGACCGCGCGCCGTCGATGCGGATGGTCGTCGACCTCGGCGACGTCGACCGCAGCACCTGGATCAACCTCACGGGAGCCTCCGGGCACGCCTTCGACGCGCACTACGCCGATCAGGCCGCGCTCTGGGCGGTCGGCGAGACCCGGCCGTGGCCGTTCTCAGCGAAGGCGGTCCGCGCGGCGGCGGATCAGACCCTCACCCTCACGCCCTGACCGCCGCCGCGGCGGCTGGAGGCGAGGCGGTCGGAGCCGAGGCCCTCGGCTCAGGGCGCTCAGCGGCCGGTCGGCCAGTTGCGCTCGACGTCCCCGACGTAGAGCTGCTGCGGACGGCCGATCTTGGTGCTCGGGTCCTGGGTCATCTCGCGCCAGTGCGCGATCCAGCCGGGGAGGCGGCCGATCGCGAACAGCACGGTGAACATCCGGGTCGGGAAGCCCATCGCCTTGTAGATCACCCCGGTGTAGAAGTCGACGTTCGGGTAGAGGCGGCGGTCGACGAAGTACTGGTCGGCGAGCGCGACCTCCTCGAGCTCCTTCGCGATGTCGAGCAGCGGGTCGTGCACGCCGAGGGCGGCGAGCACCTCGTCGGCGGACTGCTTGACGAGCTTGGCGCGCGGGTCGAAGTTCTTGTAGACGCGGTGCCCGAAGCCCATCAGCTTGACGCCGGACTCCTTGTTCTTGACCCGCTCGACGAACTTCTGGACGCTCTCGCCCGAGTCGCGGATGTTCGCGAGCATCTGCAGGACGGCCTCGTTCGCGCCGCCGTGCAGCGGTCCGTAGAGCGCGTTGATGCCGGCCGACACGGAGGCGAACAGGTTCGCCTGGGTCGAGCCGACGAGGCGGACCGTCGAGGTGGACGCGTTCTGCTCGTGGTCCTCGTGGAGGATGAGGAGGCGCTCCAGCGCGCGGGACAGCACCGGGTTCACCTCGTACGGCTCGGCGAGGGTGCCGAAGTTGAGCCGCAGGAAGTTGTCCACGAAGCTCAGCGAGTTGTCCGGGTAGAGGAACGCCTGGCCGATGCTCTTCTTGTGCGCGTAGGCCGCGATCACGGGGAGCTTGGCGAGGAGGCGGACGGTCGAGAGCTCCACCTGCTCCGGGTCGCTGACACTGAGCGAGTCCTGGTAGAAGGTCGAGAGGGCCGACACGGCGCTGGAGAGCACCGACATCGGGTGCGCGTCGTGCGGGAGGGCGCTGAAGAAGCTGCGCAGGTCCTCGTGCAGGAGCGTGTGGCGGCGGATGCGGTCGTCGAAGTCGGCCAGCTCGGCCGGGGTCGGCAGCTCGCCGTGGATGAGCAGCCAGGCGACTTCGAGGAAGGTCGAGTTCTCGGCCACCTGCTCGATCGGGTAGCCGCGGTAGCGCAGGATGCCCGCGTCGCCGTCGATGTAGGTGATGGCCGAGCGCGTGGCGGCCGTGTTGACGAAGCCGTAGTCCAGGCTGGTCAGCCCGGTCTGGCGGGTCAGGCTGGAGAGGTCGATGCTCGACGCGCCCTGCGTGCTCGGCAGGATCGGGAACTCCGCGACGCCACCCGGGTAGCGCAGCTCGGCGACGGCCGCCTCCTGGGCGGGTCCGCGCTGCTCCGCCTGCGGCTGAGCGGCGCCGGTCCGCTCGGTGCCGGCCTGCTCGGTGCCGAGTCCGCTCACAACGCCTCCTGGGTGGGATTGGGATGCTTCGCGTGCCGATCGTGTCGGCGACGCAGTGAAGCCGTGCTGGTACAGCCTAGCCAACCCGCGCGGCTACTGTCGCATCGAGCAAAGGCTGCGGGGCTCCTTTAGAGGGTGTCTCCAAACGCAGCGAGGGTGTCTCCAAAGGACCGCAGCCGGGATGCCGCGGCGGCGATCCGCTCGTCGGTGGCGGTCAGCGACAGGCGCACGTGCTCCGGGTAGTGGTCGCCGTAGAAGACGCCGGGTCCGGCCAGGATGCCGAGGTCGGCGAGCCGGCCGATGCTCTCCCAGGCGTCGCGTCCCTCGGTCGCCCACAGGTAGAGGCCCGCCTCGCTGCGGTCGATGCGGAAGCCTGCGGCCTCCAGCGCGGGCTTCAGCAGCGCGCGCCGGGCCCGGTAGCGCTCCCGCTGGTCGGCCACGTGCGCGTCGTCGCCGAGCGCGACGACCATCGCGGCCTGCAGCGGCGACGGCAGCATCAGCCCGGCGTGCTTGCGCACCGTGGTGAGACGTGCGATCAGCCCGCGGTCGCCCGCGATGAACGCGGCCCGGTAGCCGGCGAGGTTCGACTGCTTGCTCAGCGAGTACACGGCGAGCACGCCGCTGCGGTCGTCGCCGACCACGCGCGGGTCCAGCACGCTGGGGGTGGGGGCGGCGTCCCACGGCGCGTCCCAGCCGAGCTCGGCGTAGCACTCGTCGCCCGCCACGACCGCGCCCAGCTCCCTGGCCCGGGCGACGGCGGCCCGCAGGTCCTCCACGGACAGCACCCGGCCGTCGGGATTGCCCGGGCTGTTCAGCCAGACCAGGCGGGTGTTCTCCGGCCACTGCGCGGGGTCGTCGCTCGCGACCGCCTCGGCGCCCGCGAACGCCGCGCCGATCGCGTAGGTCGGGTACGCCGCGCGCGGGTGCACGACGGCGTCGCCCTCGCCCAGCCCGAGGAAGAACGGCAGGAAGGCGACGAGCTCCTTGGAGCCGATCGTCGGAAGCACCTCCTCCGGGGCGAGCCCCGTGACGCCGCGCCGGCGGGCGAACCAGGCGGCGATCGCCTCGCGCAGGGCGGGCGTGCCGACGGTCTGCGGGTACGCGTGCGCGTCGGTCGCCTCGGCGAGCGCGTCGCGGATCAGCGCAGGGGTCGGGTCGACGGGCGAGCCGATCGAGAGGTCGACGATCCCGGAGCCGTCGCCGAACGGCACGGCAGCGCGGGCGCGCGCCGCGTACGGCGCCATGAGATCCCAGGGGTAGTCGGGCAGCTCTCCGAGCGCCATGTCAGCGCGCCACGTCAGTGGGCCTGCGGAGGCAGGGCGGCGATGATCGGGTGGTCCTTGGCGATCACGCCCACCTTGGCCGCGCCGCCGGGCGAGCCGACGTCGTCGAAGAACTCGACGTTGGCCTTGTAGTAGTCGGCCCACTCCTCGGGGAGGTCGTCCTCGTAGTAGATCGCCTCGACCGGGCAGACCGGCTCGCAGGCGCCGCAGTCGACGCATTCGTCGGGGTGTATGTACAGCGATCGCTCGCCCTCGTAGATGCAGTCGACGGGGCATTCGTCGATGCAGGCGCGGTCTTTCACATCGACGCACGGGAGGGCGATGACATAGGTCACTGTGGTTCCGGTTCCCTTCGAAACGGCGGCGGGTACTCCCCTAGCTTAGGCCGTCCGGGCGGTGCCCGCCGTGCTCCGCCACAGCCGGGGCCGTGCGGCGGTCCCGGGCCGGCAGGCCGCCGCGGACGTCCGGCCAGGCGACGACGATCGCGGCGATCAGGATCGGGCCGACGAGCCAGACCACGCCCATCGGGTTGTTCGGGATCAGCACCGAGCCGCCGGGGCTCTGCTGGGTGAACAGCAGGATGACGGCGATGGTCCCGAGCGCGGCGCAGAGCGCGGGCCAGCGGGAGTCGCCGAGCAGGCGCAATCCGACCAGGAGAGCCGTGAAGCAGAGCAGCGAGGCGACCAGCCCGAGCGGGATGTCGACGCCGCCCCAGTCGACCGTGATCTGGTGCGCGATCGTCCCGATCCCGCCGATCACCGCTCCCGCGACGACCAGCAGGATGGCGTTGACGATCCGGCTCAGCATGCTCGAATCCTAGCTGGACACATCGGCCGGAGGTGTTCTAGAGTCGAGCAGGTAAGGTTAGCCTTACCAACATCCCACCCCTCCAGCCGAAGGTCCTCTGTGCTCGCGAACTACCTGATCGGCCTCCGCGAAGGCCTCGAAATGGCGCTCATCGTCACCATCCTCGTCGCCTACGTGGTCAAGGTCGGACGGCGGGACGTCCTCTCGAAGCTCTGGGTGGGCGTCGGCATCGCGCTGATCGTGCCGCTCGGGATCGGGGCGCTGCTCACCTGGGGCCCCTACGGCCTCAGCTTCGAGGCGCAGGAGATCGTCGGCGGCACACTCTCGCTCATCGCGGTCGGCTTCGTCACCTGGATGATCTTCTGGATGGGCAGGACCGCCCGCAGCATGAAGTCCACCCTCCAGAACCGGCTCGACTCCGTGCTCGTCGGCGCCGGCTGGGGCGTCGTGATCCTCGCCATGCTGAGCGTGGGCCGCGAGGGCATCGAGACCGCGCTCTTCGTCTGGGCCACCGTCGCCAGCATCGGCGGCGGCTGGGAGCCGGTCATCGGCGCCGTCCTGGGCCTGGTCACGGCGGCGGTCCTCGGCTTCCTGCTCTACCGCGGCATGCTTAAGATCAACCTCGGGTCGTTCTTCACCTGGACCGGCGCGTTCCTCATCCTGGTCGCGGGTGGCGTGCTCGCCTACGGCATCGGCGACCTGCAGGACGCCGGTGTCCTGCCGGGCTCCGGCGTGCACGCCTACGACATCAGCGGGTTCATCCCGGCGTCGAGCTGGTACGGCACCGCCCTCGCAGGGATCCTCAACTTCAACCCGTCGCCCACCTGGCTGCAGGTCGTGGGCTGGATCGGCTACATCGCGGTCGTGACGTTCTTCTACGTCCGCCAGCACCGCGCCGCGCACGCCCGCCCGGCGGCCGGTCCCGCGCCGAAGCCGTCCGAGGCGGCGCCGTCCACCGCGTCGCACACCGCCGTCCACTCCTGACCTCCGGCCCACTCCGGCCCTCCTCCGCATGCACCAGAGCAGAAAGCGCAGCACCCCCATGCCCCGACCCCGTCACCTCGGTCCGATCGCCGGCTCCCTGGCCGGCGCCGCCGCCGTCGCCCTCGCCCTCACCGGCTGCGTCCCCAACAAGGCGGTCGCCGAGGCGGAGGCCGTCCAGGTGACGCTCACCGACACCTCCTGCACCGTGAAGACCGCGACCGCGCCCGCCGGGCCGATCACCTTCCAGATCACCAACACCGGCAGCGACGTCAACGAGTTCGAGGTGCTCGCCCCGGACAAGCTCCGCATCGCCGGCGAGAAGGAGAACATTGGCCCGGGCACGACCGTCAACTACGTGGTCCAGCTGGCCGAGGGCAGCTACTACACCGCCTGCAAGAAGGGCATGGTCGGCAGCCCGACCTCGCTCGCGCCGTTCACCGTGACCAAAGGCGCGGCCGACGAGAAGTCGCCGAGCGAGAGCAAGCAGGTCGCTCAGGCCGTCGCCAACTACGTCAGCTACGTCAAGGACCAGGCGGGCCAGCTGCTCACGGCGACGCAGACCTTCGCCGCGGCCTACAAGGCCGGGGACGACGCGGCGGCGCGCGCGCAGTACCCCGCGACGCGCACCTACTACGAGCGCATCGAGCCGACGGCCGAGCAGTTCGGCGACATCGACCCGGCCCTCGACCTCCGCGAGGCCGACCTCGAGCAGGGCCAGAACTGGACCGGCTGGCATCGCATCGAGAAGGACCTGTGGGCTCCGGCCGGCTTCACGCCCTCCGACCCCGCCGGCCGCGCGGTGCTCGCCGACCAGCTGGTCGCCGACACCCAGAA
The DNA here is from genome assembly GCF_013410375.1 of Leifsonia shinshuensis. NCBI lineage: Bacteria > Bacillati > Actinomycetota > Actinomycetes > Micrococcales > Microbacteriaceae > Leifsonia > Leifsonia shinshuensis. Next base: position 1,921,112 of record NZ_JACCFL010000001.1, on the reverse strand, counting down.
GCTGTACGACCTCGTGCACGCGAAGGACTTCACCCTGACCCTCGACCAGATCTCCAACGGCGCCGCGGGGCTCATGGAGGAGGTCTCGCGCACCAAGATCTCCGGCGAGGAGGAGGTCTTCTCGCACACCGACCTGTGGGACTTCCAGGCCAACGTGGAGGGCGCCGACGTCGCCTACGGCAACGTGCGCGCCGTGCTGCTCGAGAAGGGCGCGACCGGGAAGGCCACCGCGAAGAAGCTCGACAGCGAGTTCGCGACCATCGACAAGCTCCTGGCGCAGTACCGCTCCGGCGACGGCTTCGTGAGCTACACCGAGCTCTCCACGGCGCAGGTCAAGGAGCTCTCCGACTCGGTCAACGCCCTGAGCGAGCCGCTCAGCCAGCTCACCTCGATCCTGGTCAAGTAGGACCCGTGACGGAGCAGAACGCCGCGGCGGAGGCCGCCGCAGAGCAGCAGTCGACGCCGGAGAAGGGCGCCGGGCGGTCCGGACTGTCCCGCCGAGGCATGCTCGGCCTCGCCGGAGCCGCCGTGGGCGCCGGCGTGGTCGGCTTCGGCGCGGGAGCGGCCGTCGGCCACGCCGTGGCGTCCTCCGCCACCGGCGCGACCTACCCGTTCTACGGCGCGAACCAGGCCGGCATCGTCACCCCGGTGCAGGACCGCCTGCACTTCGCGGCCTTCGACGTCGCGCAGAGCCTCGACCGCGCGGGCCTGATCGAGCTGCTGCAGGACTGGACGGTCGCCGCCGCCCGGATGACGCAGGGCAGGCCGGCCGGGAAGTACGGGCCGGCCTCGGGCCCCGTCGACGCTCCGCCGGACGACACCGGCGAGGCGCTCGACCTTCCGCCGGGCGGTCTCACCCTGACCTTCGGCTTCGGTCCCACCCTCTTCACCGCCGCCGATGGCACCGACCGGTTCGGGCTCGCCGGCAAGCGGCCCGCAGCGCTGGTCGACCTGCCGCGCTTCCCGGGCGACGCGCTCCTCGACACGCTGACCGGCGGCGACCTGTGCGTGCAGGCCTGCAGCGAGGACCCACAGGTGGCCGTGCACGCGATCCGCAACCTGTCGCGCATCGCGTTCGGGCGGGCGGCCATCCGGTGGTCGCAGCTCGGCTTCGGCCGCACCTCGTCCACCTCCCGCAGCCAGACCACGGCGCGCAACCTCTTCGGCTTCAAGGACGGCACCGCGAACATCAAGGCGGAGGACCCGAAGGTGGTCGACGCCCAGGTCTGGGCGGACGCCGCCGACGGGGCCGCGTGGATGCACGGCGGCTCGTACCTGGTCGCGCGCAAGATCCGCATGGTCATCGAGACCTGGGACCGGCAGCAGCTCGGCGAGCAGGAGCGCATCATCGGCCGCGACAAGGGCGAGGGCGCTCCGCTCTCCGGCGGCACCGAGTTCAGCGACCCGAACTTCCTGGCACTGTCGCCGACCGGCGGCACCAAGATCGACCCGGACGCGCACGTCCGGCTCGCGCACCCCACGATGAACGACGGGGCCCAGCTGCTCCGCCGCGGCTACAACTTCGTGGACGGCAACGACGAGCTCGGCCGGCTCAACGCCGGGCTGTTCTTCATCGCGTTCCAGCGCGACCCGCGCAAGCAGTTCATCCCGATCCAGAACCGGCTCGCCAGGAACGACGCAATGAACGAGTACGTCAAGCACGTCGGCTCCGCGGTGTTCGCGGTCCCGCCGGGCGCGCGCGAGGGATCGTACGTGGGCGCGGGGCTCTTCGCGTAGCGCCCGCACATTCGTCACGAATCGTGGGAAACGCGGCGCGATTCGCGACATTCGTCACGAAGGACCCCCGCAAGGCCCCTCCCACATTCGTCACGAATCGTGGGAAACACGGCGCGATTCGCGACATTCGTCACGAATGTGGCGGCAGCTAGGGCGTCGCGGTCGGCGACGGCGACTCCACGCCGGCGCGCGACACCGAGTAGTTGGCGACCCAGCCGTTGCTGCCGGCGTCGGTGACGACGACGAGGACGCCGTACTGGTCGTTCGCGAACGTGCCGGTCCCGCCGCCGTCCGGTCCCTGCGCGCCGAACTGGCCGCTGAAGCCGGCGTCGGTGAGCTGTTTGGCGATGTCCTGGTACGCCGCGGCGTCCTTCACCTTCACGGTCACGTTCCAGACCGTGCCGCGGCCGCTGCCCACGCTCGCGCCGAACACGACGGCGCCCTTGTAGAGCGGGACCGACGACGGGAAGCCGGACGGGACCTTGTTGCCGCCGAGGTCGACGTTGCCGCCGGTGACGTCCTTCACGACGGTCTGGAAGCTGCAGCCCGCGAGCGCCGGCACGGCCCCCAGCAGGAGGAGGGCCGCGACCGGCAGCGCGACCAGGCGCGAACGTCTCATGAGTCGATTATGCGCGCGGCCGAGTCGATCGGTCAGGCGTCCTGGCGCTTGAGCCGCGCCGCGGCACGGCCGCGGGCGGTCGCGTCGAGCTCGACCTTGCGGATGCGCACGGCCTCCGGGGTGACCTCCACGCACTCGTCCTCGCGGGCGAACTCCAGGCACTCCTCCAGCGTGAGCTGGCGCGAGGGCGTCATCGACTCGAACGTGTCGGCCGTGGAGGAGCGCATGTTGGTGAGCTTCTTCTCCTTGGTGATGTTCACGTCCATGTCGTCGGCGCGCGAGTTCTCGCCGATGACCATGCCCTCGTAGACCTCCTCGGTGGGGTTCACGAAGAAGGTCATGCGCTCCTGCAGCTGGATGATCGCGTACGGCGTGACCACGCCGGAGCGGTCGGCCACGATGGAGCCGTTGCTGCGGGTCACGATGCTGCCGGCCCACTCGTCGTAGCCGTGCGAGATCGCGTTGGCGATGCCGGTGCCGCGGGTGGTGGTCAGGAACTCGGTGCGGAAGCCGATGAGGCCGCGCGACGGGACGATGAACTCCATGCGGACCCAGCCGGTGCCGTGGTTGTGCATGTTCTCCATGCGGCCCTTGCGGGCGGCGAGGAGCTGCGTGATCGCGCCGAGGTGCTCCTCGGGGATGTCGATGGTGAGGTGCTCGTACGGCTCCTGGGTGCGGCCGTCGACCTTGCGGGTGACCACCTGCGGCTTCCCGACGGTCAGCTCGTAGCCCTCGCGGCGCATCTGCTCGACCAGGATGGCCAGCGCCAGCTCGCCGCGGCCCTGCACCTCCCACGCGTCCGGGCGGCCGATGTCGAGGACGCGCAGCGACACGTTGCCGATGAGCTCGCGGTCGAGGCGGTCCTTCACCATGCGGGCGGTCAGCTTGTGGCCCTTCACCTTGCCGACCAGCGGCGAGGTGTTGGTGCCGATCGTCATCGAGATCGCGGGGTCGTCGACGTGGATGGCCGGCAGCGGGCGCACGTCCTCCGGGTCGGCGAGGGTGTCGCCGATCATGATGTCGGCGAAGCCGGCGACGGCGACGATGTCGCCGGGGCCGGCGGACTCGGCCGGGTAGCGGTCCAGTGCCTTCGTCATCAGGAGCTCGGTGACGCGGACGTTGTGGACGTCGCCGTCGTGGCGCACCCAGGCGACCGTCTGGCCCTTCTTGAGCGTGCCGTTGAAGATGCGCAGCAGCGCGAGGCGGCCGAGGAACGGCGAGGCGTCCAGGTTGGTGACGTGCGCCTGCAGCGGGGCCTCGGGGTCGTACGTCGGGGCCGGGATGTGCTCCAGGATGGCCTCGAACAGCGGCTCCAGGTCGTCGTTGTCCGGCAGCTCGCCGTTGGCGGGACGGTTGCGGCTCGCCGCGCCGGCGCGGCCGGACGCGTAGACGACCGGCACGTCGAGCACGGCGTCGAGGTCGAGGTCGGGCACGTCGTCGGCGAGGTCGGACGCGAGGCCGAGCAGCAGGTCCTGGCTCTCCTCCACGACCTCCCCGATGCGGGCGTCGCCGCGGTCGGTCTTGTTGACAGCCAGGATGACCGGGAGCTTCGCCTCCAGCGCCTTGCGCAGCACGAAGCGGGTCTGCGGCAGCGGGCCCTCCGACGCGTCCACGAGCAGGACGACGCCGTCGACCATCGACAGGCCGCGCTCGACCTCGCCGCCGAAGTCGGCGTGGCCGGGGGTGTCGATCACGTTGATCGTGATCGGGCCGTTCGGGGCGTGCGTGCCGTTGTAGGAGATCGCCGTGTTCTTGGCGAGGATCGTGATGCCCTTCTCACGCTCCAGCTCGTTGGAGTCCATGGCACGCTCCTCGACGTGCTCGTGGTCGCCGAACGAGTTGGTCTGCCGCAGCATGGCGTCGACCAGCGTGGTCTTGCCGTGGTCGACGTGGGCCACGATCGCGACGTTGCGCAGATCGTCGCGGTGGGCGACGGCGTTCTCGGACATGCGTGAAGGCTCGACTCTCGTCAGAAAGAAAAAGGGGAACGGTCCATTCTAGCGTGGATCCGTTCCCCTCCTTCCGTCGCGGGACTACAGCCCCTGCGCCACCGGCGGCTCCGGCTCCTGCGGGAGCCCCTCGTTGACCGGCACGACCTCGTCCGAGCCCGCGGCCAGCAGCTCCAGCCGCAGGGCGCGGCGGGCGCGCTGCTGCTCCGGGTCGGGCAGCGGCACCGCGGCGAGGAGGCGCTGCGTGTAGGCCTCCTTCGGGTAGCGGAGGATCTCGTCGCGGGTGCCGACCTCGACCAGGGCGCCGTGGTGCATCACGGCGATGCGGTCGGCGAGCACGTCGATGACGGCCAGGTCGTGGGTGATGAACAGGCACGCGAAGTTCATCTCGCGCTGCAGCTGCTGCATGAGCTCCAGCACGCGCGCCTGCACCGACACGTCGAGCGCGGAGGTCGGCTCGTCGGCGATCAGGACCTGCGGCTTCAGCGACAGCGCGCGGGCGATGCCGACGCGCTGCTTCTGGCCGCCGGAGAGCTCGTGCGGGAAGCGGCTGCGGTAGGCGCGCGGCAGTTCGACGCTGTCGAGGAGGCGGTCGACCTCCTTCGCCAGGCCGGCGCCCTTGAGGCCCTTCGCCAGGCGCAGCGGCTCGCCGATCGAGTCGGCGATCTGCAGGCGCGGGTTCAGCGACGACGACGGGTCCTGGAAGACGATGCCGACGTTGCGGTGCAGCTTGCGGATCTCGTCGCGGCCCGCCTTGCTGATGTCCTGCCCGGCGACCACGAGCTTGCCGGAGTGGATCGGCAGCAGGCCGATCGCGGCGCGGCCGAGCGTGGTCTTGCCCGAGCCGGACTCGCCCACCAGGCCGACGACCTCGCCCTCGTGGATGGCCAGGTCGATGTCGGTCGCGGCGCGGAACGCGGGGACGCGGCCGTGCTTCGGGTACTCGATGGCGACCTTCTCGAAGTCGACGACGACCTTCCGCTTGTCCATCTCCGCCTTCTCGGCAGCCGCGGCGGCGATGCGCTCGTTGACGCGGATGCGCTCGGCGTACTCCTCGTCCGGGTTCTCGGTGCCGGCGGCGAGAGCGGCGGTCGTGTCGATCTCCTCGTCCTCGCGCTGGCCCAGGTGCGGGACGGCGTCGAGCAGAGCGATCGTGTACGGGTGCTGCGGGGCGTCGAAGACCTCCTTGACCGTGCCGGTCTCGACGATGTCGCCCTTGCGCATCACGACGATGTTGTCGGCCAGGTCGGCGACGACGCCCATGTCGTGCGTGATCAGCAGGATCGCGCTGTCGAGGCGGTCGCGCAGGCTGCGGATGAGCTCCAGGATCTCGGCCTGAACCGTCACGTCGAGCGCCGTGGTCGGCTCGTCGGCGATGAGCAGCTTCGGGTCGCAGGAGATCGACTGGGCGATCATCGCGCGCTGGCGCTGGCCGCCGGAGAGCTGGTGCGGGTAGGAGTTGAACGCCTTCACGGGGTCCGGCAGCTCGACCATGTCGAGCAGCTCCAGGGCGCGCTCCTTGGCCTCGTGCGGCGACATCCCGAAGTGGATGCGCAGCGTCTCCACGATCTGGAAGCCGACCGTGTAGACCGGGTTCAGCGCCGTCATCGGCTCCTGGAAGATCACGGCGACCTGGCGTCCGCGCACCCGGCGCATCTGCTGCGGGGTCAGGCCGGTGAGCTCGCGCCCCTCCAGCTTGATCGAGCCCGTGATGCGGGAGTTCTGCGGCAGGAGGTCGAGGATCGCCATCGAGCTCGCGCTCTTGCCGGAGCCGGACTCGCCGACGATGGCGAGCACCTCGCCCGCCTTGATCGAGTAGTTCAGCTTCTTGGCCGCGGGCACCCAGACGTTGTCCACGCCGAAGTCGACGGACAGGTCGGTGACCTCGAGCACGGGGGCGCCGACGACGACCCCGGCCCCACCGGTGGTGTTCTCGGTCATGATTCGTGGTTCCTTTCGGGGGCGCGCTCGAGCGGGGCGGAGACGGTGCGGGATGAGAGCATGGACCCATGCCCTACGTCTCCCCCGCCGAGCGCGAGGTTTTCGTGTCCCGGTTCAACCGGGTCCTTGCCGTTGTGATCTGGGCGGCCGCTGCCGCCCTCATCATCGGCCTGCTGGTGAGCGTGCACGATGCGCGCCTGCTCTACGTCGTGCCGTGCGCGCTGTTCGCGTTCATCGGCTGGGCGGTGCTCTGGCGTCCGCTCCTCACGGTCGGCGACGACGGCATCGAGGTGATCAATGTCACCCGCACCATCGACATCCCGTGGCAGGCGCTCATCCATGTCGACACCAAGTACGCGCTGACCCTCTACACCCCTGGACGCAAGTTCCCGGTGTGGTCCGCGCCCGCTCCCGGCACGGCGCGCACGCTGCGCGCCACCCGCCAGGAGACCAGGGGCCGGGTGGGCAAGCCGAACGTCGCGGACAGCGTGCGCCGCCCGGGCGACCTGCTCAACACCGAGTCCGGCGCCGCGGCCGAGGTGGTCCGCAGGCGCTGGGCCCAGCTGCAGCAGAGCGGCGCGATCGACAGCGGCCGCGCGGACGAGACGCCCGTGACGGTGCGCTGGCACATCGTGTCGCTGGCCGCGCTGACCGTTCTCGCGGTCGGCACGGTCGCCGCCCTGCTGGCGGCCTGAGGAGGCCGCCGGCAGCGCAGCGCGGGCGGATGTCACAGCACGTCCTCCGCGAGGGCAGCGCCCGTGCGGGGTCCGTTGAAGCCGTCCTCGCCGGGCTCCGGCTCCTCCTCGCGCATCTTGCGGAGGTTGAACCGGCGGTGCCGCGGGTCGAACGCGTCGCGCAGACCGTCGCCGACGAAGTTGACCAGCAGGGCGAGCGTCACGATGAACGCGCCCGGCCACCAGAACAGCCACGGACGGGTCTGGAACGCCGACTCGTTCGAGCTGATCAGGAGGCCCAGCGAGACGTCCGGCGGCCGGATGCCGAAGCCGAGGAACGACAGCGCGGTCTCGAGCAGGATGGCCGAGGCCATGATCAGCGTCGAGGACACGATGACGACGCCGATGGCGTTCGGCAGGATGTGCTTGAAGATGATCCGCATGTCCGACGCGCCGGCCACGCGGGCCGCCTCCACGAACTCGCGTTCGCGCAGTGACAGGAACTCGCCTCGTACCAGACGGGCGATGCCCATCCAGGAGAAGAAGCCCAGCATCAGGGCGAGGAAGAACGCGCCGAGACCGCCGAACATGTGACCGACGACCGAGCCGATCACCAGCGCGGGGATCACGATGAAGACGTCGGTGATGCGCATCAGGATCGCGTCGACGATGCCGCGGAAGTAGCCGGCGATGGCGCCGACGACGACACCGACGACGCTGGCGATCAGGCCGAGCACGACCATCACGAGCACCGAGTTCTGGATGCCGCGCATGGTGAGCGCGAAGTAGTCCTTGCCGATGCGGTCCTGGCCGAACGGGTGCTCGGCGCTCGGGGCGCCCTGGTTGATCTGGTCGTTCAGCGACTTGTAGTCGTACTTCCACCAGCCGTGGATCGGGCCGATGCCGATCGCGGAGATGGAGAACAGCACGATCAGGATGAACAGGATCGCGCTGGCGACGGCGACCTTGTTGGACAGGAAGCGCTTCCAGATCAGCTTCCCCTGGCTGACGGGCGGGGAGCTCGGCTCCTGCAGCTCGTCGGCGATCATGGGCTCAGTGGTGGTCATCAGCGGACCCTCACTCTCGGGTCGAGTGCGGCGTAGGCCAGGTCCGCCAGGAAGTTGAACAGGATGGCCATGACCGCGATGATCACGAAGTACGCCATGACCGGGTTCAGGTCGCCGCGGAACAGGCCCGCGTAGAACAGCGAACCCATGCCGGGGATGGCGAAGACCTTCTCCGTGATGATGGCGCCACCGAGTAGGGCGCCCACGTCGAACGCCACCAGCGTCGTGATCGGGATGAGCATGTTGCGGAAGGCGTGCCGCACGACGACGGTGCGCTCCGGGAGGCCCTTGGCCCGCGCCGTGCGGATGAAGTCCTGGTTGAGGACCTCGAGCATGCCGGCCCGCGAGTAGCGGGTGTACGACGCGAACGAGATCAGCAGCAGCGCGATGGTCGGCAGGAACAGGTGCGTGAACGTGTCGAGGCCGGTCACCCACATGTCGCCCGTCAGGCCGGGGGTGGACGAGCCGACGGTCGCGATCGGGCGGCCGTTGGTGTCCTGGAAGTACGCCGGCCAGGCCTGCATGAAGCGGTCGACGATGATCAGGAAGCCGGAGACGACCGTGACGATGACGGCGACGCGCATGTTCTGGCCGCGGTCGTAGCCGCCGACGAGCCAGCCGATGAGCAGGCTGACACCGATCGCGACGATCGCGAGGATGACGATCGTGGCCGGCGTCGAGATGTCGAACAGCCACTGCAGCCCGAAGTAGCAGACCAGCGACACGGCGCCCGCGATGCTCGCGGAGATCAGCGCGCGGCGGCTCTGCAGGCCGGCGGTGAGCGCCGTGGCCCCGATGACGGTGGCCGCGATCAGGATGATCATCACGACGGGGCCGAGACCCGGGTGCAGGAACCAGTTGGTCGCGCTCATCAGCAGCAGCACGCCCGCGGTCGCGACGCCGGAGACGGCGAACGTGATCGCCCTCCTGCGCATGTCTCCGCCGATGAGGGACTGCCAGATGAGTCCGGCCACCAACCCGATCAGCGCCGCGATCCACCAGGGGATCGTCGGGTTCGCCAGGAAGTTGTTGAAGCCGATGGCCACGAACTCCTTGAGGAGCACGGCCACGAGGAACGCCGGGAGGGAGTACAGGAAGAAGCTGAGGAACGTGACGACGTTGTCGAGTCCGCTGTACTGCCGCAGGGCGGTCACGATGCCGATGGTGACACCGAGGAGGATCGCGAGGATGAGGGCGACCGTGACCAGCTGAACGGTCGAGGTGAGCGCCTGCGGGAGGATGTCCACCACCTTCGCGTTCGAGATGGTCGATCCCAGGTCGCACGAGTTCGCGAACGGGATGAGGCACTTCGCCGCGCCGCCGAGCCAGAGCAGCCACCGCAGGGGCGGGGCCACGTCGAGCTGCAGCAGCTGGATGCGCGCGTTGATGAGCGCGGTCTTGTTGGGGGAATTGCTGCTTCGCAGGTCCTGGAGCGGGTCGGCGCTGTACGCGACCAGCATGTACATCAGGAACGAAGCGGCGATGATGATGAGCACTGAGACAAGAAGGCGTCTCAGGATGAAACTCGCCATAGGTTCAAAACCTTCACTGACAGGGCGCGCCGTTACGGGTGGCGGCGAGGTGCTCGCCTGGCGCGATTTCGAGGGGACGGCCGGATCACGACCGCCGACTACATGATAACGGGGCGCCGACTCGAAGCCGACGCCCCGTCGCAGCGGAGTGCCCGGGGGTCACCCGGGCACTCTCACTGTCGAGCGTTACTTCGCGGTCGAGGACTTGACGGTCCACTCCCAGAAGTTCCAGAACGGGCCGTTCTGGTTGCCCATGTACTTCACGCCGTCGACGCGGGCGTTGGCACCGAAGACACCCGGCAGCTGGAACAGCGGCAGACCGTAGCCCTGCGAGAAGGCGGTCTTGTCGATGTTCATCTCGAGCGAGGTGAGCTTGCTGGTGTCGAGCGTCGTCTGGGTGGCCAGAGCGTCGTCGTTCGCCGCCGAGAAGCGGTTGTAGTTGCCGCCACCGGTGGTGGTGAACAGCTGCGGGATCTGCGAGGTGCCGGCGCCCGGGCTGATCCAGCCGAAGAGCGACGCGTCGTAGTTACCGCCCGGGAGGAGCTTGCTCCAGTCCGGCGAGCCGGCGTCGACGACCTTGAAGCCGGCCTTGGACGCGGACGCCTGGATGGCCTGGAACTCGTCGACACGGTTCGGGTTGTTCGTGTTGTACAGGATGCGGACGGTCGGGGTCGCACCGGCGAGCAGCGACTTGGCGCCCGCGATGTCCACCTTGTCGTACGCGCTGGAGCCGTTGTTCTTGACCGTGTCGCCGTACATCGGCTGCTGGTTCGGCAGCCAGATCTGCGAGTTCAGGACCTTGGCCTTCGGGTTCACCGGGGTGACGATCGAGTCGAGGATCTGCTGACGCGGGATCGTCTTCAGGAACGCCTCACGGACCTTCGGGTCCGCGAAGACCTGCGAACCGAAGTTCAGGTCGAGGTGGTCGTACGACGCCTGGTCGCCGGTCAGGACCTTCGCGCTGGTCTTCTTGAGAGCTGCCAGCGTGTCGGCCGAGGCCTGCGGGTTGATGATGTCGACCTCACCGTTCTGGAGAGCGGTGACCTGGGCGTTCGCGTCCGGGATGATGCGGAACACGATCTTGTCCACGGACGGCTTGAGGCCGCCGGCGTAGTACTTGTTCTGCGTCATGGTGAGCGACTGGCCCGGGGTCCACGACGACACGACGAACGGGCCGGAGGAGACCAGCAGGTCGGGGTCGGTCGGGAACGCGGTGACGTCGTAACCGGTGTTGACGAACTTGGCCGCCTTCTCCAGCGTCGCGTTCGGGGCGACCGGGGCGTCCGGGTTGCCCTTCGGCAGCGTCTTCAGCAGGTTGGTCAGGTCGGCGGCCGAGGACAGGCCCGCCTTCTTGGCCACGATGTGCGCCGGCTGCGCGATCGGGTTGACGAGCTCCCAGTCCACGTACGGCGTGGCGTACTTCAGGGTGATCGACGTGTTGTTGTCGCCCACGGTCGGGAAGTCGGTCGAGTCGACACCCGCGGTCGAGCCCGCGATCTGGAAGTACTGGGTGCCGCTGGTCACGTTGCCCTGGTTGTCGAACTTCGCGGAGTCGTAGTGACCGGAGGCGATCGCCCAGGCGAGGATCATGTCGTCAGCGGTGACGGGCTGGCCGTCGGACCACTTGTCGTTCTTGTTCAGGGTGTACTTGACCGTCAGCGGGTTGTCCGAGAGCTTCTCGAACTTGCCGAACGTGTTGTCGTGGACGATCTTGTAGTTGTTGTCGATGTACTGGAAGCCAGTACCGTACGACCCGTCCAGGTAGCCGACCTGGCCGTTGGTGTCCAGGTTGCCCTGCGGGGTCTGCGAGTTGAACGAGGTGAAGTCGTTCACGACAGCGACCGTCACGGTGCCGCCCTTGGCCGCGGACGAGGTCCCCGTGCTGCCGGTCGTGGTGCAGGCAGACAGCGCGAGCGCTGCAACGCCGGCGACGGCGACGGCGCTGACCGCGTACCTGACCTTTCTTCCCTTGATGTGCAATGTTCCTCCTGTGCGAAGTGTGCGGTAGCACGGGCGTGCGAGAGCCCCGTACCCCGCGGGATAAGAATGACCCTAGGTACCGTGGAGGGTGAATGCAAAATGGGGCTGGAAAACGTTACACAGTGGTAACTCAGTCGGTGAATTGTTGCGTGGACGCCGCGAAATCGGTGGTCTTGGAGCGTGAAACGCAAGAAACCGCGCGGTTCCGCCGGTCGGTGCGTGCAAATCCCGGCTGTGTGTGCACAGCCCGGACCCCGGGCCGGCCTGGCAGGATGCACATATGAGCACAGAAGCCGTCCGGACGGGTCGAACCACGCCCGTTCCACCCACCTGGACCGGCGAGACCCCGGTCGCGCGCGAGGAGCGTCCCCGGCTGTGGTGGGAGGTCGCGATCGTCCTCGGCCTGTCCCTCGGGCAGTCCGCCGTCTACTCCATCGTCACGATCATCGACCGCTCCACGCAGAGCACTCCCCTGGCGAAGCAGACCGCGCAGGTGAACCCATCGCAGTCCAGCCGGGAGGTCTTCGACTTCCTCTACCAGTTCCTCGGCAACGCGTTCCCGCTGTTCGCGGTGGCGCTGGTGATCTTCCTGCTCTGGCAGCCGGGCCGGACGGGGTTCCGCCGGATCGGGTTCGACCTCAGCCGGCCGGGGCGCGACCTCGGCGGCGGCCTGCTGCTCTTCCTCGTGATCGGCGTGCCCGGCATCCTGTTCTACGCCCTCGGGCGGGTGCTCGGGCTGACCGTGCAGGTGCAGGCGTCCCCGCTCGACACGCACTGGTGGACGGTGCCGATCCTGATCTTCGCCGCGCTGCGGGCCGGCCTCCAGGAGGAGGTGATCGTGGTCGGCTATCTGTTCACCCGGCTGCGGCAGCTGGGCTGGGGGAAGTGGACGATCATCGTCGCCGCCGCGCTCCTCCGCGGCAGCTACCACCTCTACCAGGGCTTCGGGCCGTTCGTCGGCAACGCGATCATGGGCGTCGTCTTCGGCTGGTGCTACACCCGCTGGGGCCGGGTCATGCCGCTGGTCGTGGCGCACGTCGTCATCGACATCGTCTCCTTCGTCGGCTATCCCCTCGCCGTCGCCCTCTGGCCCCACATCTTCGGCTAGACGCAAACCGCCGAGTACGCAGATTGTCTGCGTACTCGGCGGTTCTCAGCGGATTATTCGCGTACTCGACTGGTGATCAGGCGAAGGCCTCCGGGGGCGGGCAGGCGCAGAACAGGTTGCGGTCGCCGTAGGCCTGGTCGATGCGGCGCACCGGGGGCCAGTACTTGTTCCGGACGAGCGTCGGCACCGGGTAGACGGCCTGCTCGCGGGTGTACGCGTGATCCCAGGTGGAGGTCGCGACCGATTCTGCCGTGTGCGGCGCGTTCCGCAGCGGGTTGTCGTCGGCCGGCCAGTCCCCCGCCGCGACCGCGTCGGCCTCGGCCTTGATCGCGATCATCGCGGTGACGAACCGGTCGAGCTCGGCGAGGTCCTCGCTCTCGGTGGGCTCCACCATGAGCGTGCCGGCGACCGGGAACGACATCGTCGGGGCGTGGAAGCCGTAGTCGATGAGGCGCTTGGCCACGTCGTCCACGGTCACGCCGGTCGCCTCGGTGAGCGGGCGGACGTCGAGGATGCACTCGTGCGCGACGAGCCCGTTGTCCCCCGCGTACAGCACCGGGAAGTGCTCGCGCAGCTTCGCGGCCACGTAGTTCGCGGCGAGCACCGCGGCGCCGGTGGCGTCCGCGAGGCCCTGCGCGCCCATCATCCGGACGTAGGCCCAGGAGATGGGGAGGATGCTCGGGCTGCCATACGGGGCGGCGGAGACCGGGCCTCCGCCGTGCTTGATGCGGCCGACCGGTCCGTCACTGTGCCCGCTCCCATTGGCAACCAGCACGTGCGTCGCGTCCTGCGCGAGCGGGTGCCCGGGGAGGAAGGGCGCGAGGTGCGCCTTCGCCGCCACCGGGCCGACGCCGGGGCCGCCGCCGCCGTGCGGGATGCAGAAGGTCTTGTGCAGGTTGAGGTGGCTGACGTCTCCGCCGAAGTCGCCGAACCGGGCGTAGCCGAGCAGCGCATTCAGGTTGGCGCCGTCGACGTAGACCTGTCCCCCGGCCTCGTGCACCGCGGAGGTGATGGCGACGACCTCGTGCTCGTAGACGCCGTGCGTCGACGGGTAGGTGATCATCAGCGCGGCGAGGGTGTCGGCGTTCGCGGCGATCTTCGCGCGCAGGTCGTCGAGGTCGACGTTGCCGAGCTCGTCGGTGGCGACCACGACGACGCTCATGCCCGCGAGAACGGCGGAGGCGGCGTTGGTGCCGTGCGCCGACTGCGGGATGAGGCAGACGGTGCGCTGGAGGTCGCCGCGCGAGCGGTGGTAGCCGCGGATGGCCAGCAGGCCGGCGAGTTCGCCCTGGCTGCCCGCGTTCGGCTGCAGCGACACGGTGTCGTAGCCGGTGACGTCGGCGAGCCAGCCCTCCAGCTGGTCGATGAGCTCGAGCGAGCCGGCCACGTCCGCCGCAGGGGCGAACGGGTGCAGCGCCGCGAATTCGGGCCAGGTCACGGCCTCCATCTCGGTGGCCGCGTTGAGCTTCATCGTGCACGACCCCAGCGGGATCATGCCGCGGTCGAGCGCGTAGTCGCGGTCCTGCAGCTGGCGGAGGTAGCGCATCATCGCCGTCTCCGAGTGGTGCGTGGAGAACACGGGGTGCGTGAGGAAGTCCGACGTGCGGGCGAGCGACGCCTCGAACGACGGCTCGGAGCCGAAGACGAGCTCAGGCTCGCCGTCGACCGTGCCGCCGAGAACCTCGATCAGGTCGCCGAGCGGGAAGACGCCGTCGCGCAGGTCGGCGGCGGTCTCCTCGTCCAGGCTGAGCGAGACCAGACCGGCGTCGACGGCGTGCAGGAGGAGGCCGCGCTCGTGGGCGCGCGCGACGACCGTCGCGGCGTCGTCCACCTCGGCCAGGAGGGTGTCGAAGTACGAGCGGGAGCGCAGCTCCACGCCTGCCGCGCGCAGCGCGTCCGCGACGGCGACGGTGGAGAGGTGCACATGCCTGCCGATCGCGCGCAGGCCGGACGGGCCGTGGTAGACCGCGTACATCGCGGCCATGACGGCCAGCAGCACCTGAGCGGTGCAGATGTTGGAGGTCGCCTTCTCGCGGCGGATGTGCTGCTCGCGGGTCTGCAGCGTGAGCCGGTAGGCGGGCTTGCCGATCGCGTCCTGCGAGACGCCGACCAGGCGGCCGGGGAGCTGGCGCTCCAGGCCCTTGCGGACGGCCATGTAGCCGGCGTGCGGGCCGCCGAAGCCCATCGGGACGCCGAAGCGCTGGCTGGTACCGACGGCGACGTCGGCGCCGAGCTCGCCCGGCGAGGTGAGCTGCGTGAGCGCGAGGAGGTCGGCGGCGGCCACGACGACCGCGCCGGCGGCCTTCGCCGTCGCGATGACCGCGGACGGGTCCCAGACCCGGCCCGAGGCGCCCGGGTACTGCACGAACAGGCCGAAGGCCTCCTGCAGCTCGGCGGCGTCGGCGGGGGTCGAGGCCAGGTCGAGCACCACGAGCTCGATGCCGACGGCCTCGGCGCGGTTGCGCAGCAGGGCCAGGGTCTGCGGGAACGTGTCGGCGTCCACCACGAACGTCGAGCCGGCGGCGGCCTTGGAGGCGCGACGCGCCAGCAGCATGCCCTCCACGACGGCCGTGCCCTCGTCCAGCATCGACGCGTTGGCGGTGTCCAGGCCGGTCAGGTCGGAGACCATGGTCTGGAAGTTGATGAGCGCCTCCAGGCGGCCCTGGGAGATCTCCGGCTGATACGGCGTATACGCCGTGTACCAGCCCGGATTCTCCAGGACGTTGCGCTTGATCACCGCCGGGGTGATCGTTCCGTAGTAGCCGAGGCCGATCAGGCTGCGGTTCACGGTGTTGCGCGCGGCGAGCGCACGCAGCTCGCGCAGCGCCGCCCGCTCGCTGATGGGCGCGGGCAGCGCGGAGACGCGGCCGGGGGCGGTGCGGATGGTGTCCGGCACGGCGGCGGAGACGAGGGCCTCCACGGAGTCGTACCCGAGGGCGGACAGCATGGATCGCTGCGCGTCCCCGTCGGTGCCGATGTGACGCGTCTGGAACTGGTCGCTCATGTCTCGCTGTTGCCTTACTCGCCCGTGAGGGCCTTGTACTCGTCGTAGGAGAGGAGGCCGTCCGGCAGCGCGCTGAAGGTCACCTTGATGAGCCAGCCCTCGCCGAACGGGTCGCTGTTGACCAGCTCCGGCGCGTCCACGACGGCCTGGTTGGCCTCGGCCACGGTGCCGTCCACGGGCGCGAAGAGCTCACCGACCGACTTCGTCGACTCGATCTCGCCCACCACCCGGCCGGCCGCGACGTCGCTGCCCTCCGCGGGCAGCTCGACGAACACGACGTCGCCCAGCTTCTCCGCCGCGTAGCTCGTGATGCCGACGGTCGCGGTGTCGCCGTCGACGAGGAGCCACTCGTGCTCGGCGGTGTACTTGAGGTCCTGCTCTGCGGCCATGGTCAGTGCTTCTTTCTGCTGTAGAAGGGGAGGGCGGTGACGGTGAACGGAAGGCTGCTGCCGCGCACGTCGACGTGCAGCTCGGTGCCGGGGCGGGCGAACTTCGGCGCGACGTAGGCCATGGCGATCGGCACGCCGATGGTCGGCGAGAGGGCGCCGGAGGTCACGACCCCGACCTCCTCCTCCGCGCCGTCGGCGGCCGGGGCGAGAACCGGGTAGCCCGCCCGGGCGGCGCGCTTGCCCTGGCCCATCAGGCCGACGAGCACACGCGCCTCGGGGTCCGGGCCCTCCTCGCTGGCGGCACGGCCGACGAAGTCGGTGTCCTTGGCGAGGTTGACGACGCGGCCGAGGCCGGCCTGGGCGGGCATCGTGTCGAGCCCGAGCTCGTGGCCGTAGAGCGGCATGCCGGCCTCCAGGCGCAGCGTGTCCCGGCTGGCGAGGCCCGCGGGGACGAGGCCCTGCTCCCGGCCGGCCTCCAGGAGGGCGTCCCAGAGGGCGCGCGCGTTGTCCGGTGCGATGTAGAGCTCGAAGCCGTCCTCGCCGGTATAGCCGGTACGGGCGACGAGCACCGGGTGGGTCTCGAACTCGGCCGGGATGCTCCAGTAGTACTTGAGGTCGGTGACCCGCTGGGCGAAGTCGTCGCCCTCGAGGTGGAAGCCAGGAGTCGCGAGCAGGATGCTGAGCGCGGCCGGCCCCTGGACAGCGATGAGCGCGATGTCGTCGCTCTCGTCGTAGACCTCCACGTCGAACGGGGCGGTGCGGTCGCGGAGCTCCTCGGCCACGGCTTCCCGGTTGGAGGCGTTCGCGACCACCATGTAGCGGTCGTCGCCGGTGCGGTACACGACCAGGTCGTCGAGGATGCCGCCGGCGCGGGACAGCAGCATGCTGTACTTCGCCTGGTCGAGCGCCAGGGACGAGAGCTTGCCGGCGAGCGCGTAGTCGAGCGCCTGCCCGGCCTCCGGGCCGATCAGGACGATCTCGCCCATGTGCGAGAGGTCGAACAGTCCGGCGGCGGTGCGGACCGCGTGATGCTCGGCGAGGTCGCTGGAGTAGCGCACCGGCATCTGCCAGCCGGCGAAGTCGGTGAAGGACGCGCCCGCGGCGGTGTGGGCGTCGTGCAGCGGGGAGGTGCGCTCCGGCGCGGCGGTCGCAGCGTCGTTGGTCGCTGTTCCGCCGGTCGCTGCGTCGTCGGTGTGGCTGTCGTGCGAGCTCATGAGTTCTCCGTTCGCCGGCCGTCGCCGGAGGGATGAACGGTAGCGCGCTGCGCGCTCCGTGTGAAGAACTCCCCCTCTGTCATCCGGCCTGAGAGTTTCACCCGGGCCGCTGCTGCGGTCGAGGCTTTCACCGTGGGCGAGGGCCAGCGTGCAGCCCTGCTTTTCAGAGTGGCCAGTCCGATGCGGTACGCGTACCTGAGAGATTGTCGGGGAGGATTGCTCCTTCGGTGCCGCCCGCTCGCGCGCGCGACTCTCCCGCATCGGCCTGAATGGCCCGGTATTCAGTTGACTTCGGCCAGCATAACGGGTCCGCACGCTGGCCGCGCGCGTGCGTGCCCGGGGCCGACTCGACCCCGGGCACGCGTGGAGCTCCCGGCCGCGATTGGAGCTCTCCGGCTAGGGCAGCGCGATCGCCGTCGCTCCGGCGGTGATCGTCGTCCAGGTGCCGCCGATCCCGTACTTGACCGCCGCGCCGCCCGCGGTCGAGAGGTACATCATGGTCGGGCCGCGACGGGGGTCGGAGTTGATCGACAGCTGCTGTGCCCCACTGACGACGCCCACCCAGGGCGCGTTCAGCGCGCCGGACTTGACGATCGCGTCGCCGTTGGACTGGATGACGCCCACGGTCGGTCCCGTCGACGGGTCGCTCGCCACGGCGATCGACGTCACACCGGACGTCAGCGTCAGCCACGGAGCGGAGATGCCGGTCTTCGCCCACACGACGCCGGTGGTGGAGAGCGCGACGATGGTCGGGCCGTTGACGGAGTCGCTGGCGACGGCCACGCGCACGGCCGGGCTCACCACAGGCACCCACCCGCCGAACAGACCGCTCTTCACGACCACCGAGTCGCCCATCACCGCGGCGACCGTCAGCCCGTGCACCGGATCGCTGGCGATCGAGACGTCGCTGACGCCCGACGTCAGGGTGACCCAGGGCGCGTTCAGCCCGGTCTTGGCGATCAACGTCCCGTCCTTCTGCAGGACGGCGAGCGACACCCCGGTGGTCTCATCCGCCGTCAGCGCGATCGCACGCGAGCCGGAGGTCTGGGTGGTCCAGGTGCCACCGAGGCCGTGCTTGCTCAGGACCGTTCCGTCCTTGGTCAGCACGACGACGACCGGGCCCGCGGCGGTCGACGCGACGGCGATGTCCTCGACACCGCCGGTCAGCGTGGTCCACGAGCCGTACAGGTCGTCCTTGGCGATCGCCGTCCCGCCGTCGGCGAGCACGGCGGCGTAGGTGAGCGCGCTGCTGTCGAGCGTGCCGCCCGAGCCCGTGCCGACGTACTTCTCGAAGTCGACGTTCACGCCGTTGATGCGGAGGACGATGTGCAGGTGCGGTCCGGTCGAGCTGCCGGTGTTGCCCGAGAGCGCGATGGTCTCGCCCTGCTGAACGCGCTGACCGACGCTCACGCGCAGCACGCTGTTGTGGAGGTATTCCGTCACGACGCCGCCGCCGTGGTCGATGCGCACGGCGTTGCCGCCGTCGCCCCACCACTGCGACATCGTGACCGTGCCGGCCCGGACGGCCTGGACGGACGTGCCGACCGGAACCGCGTAGTCGGTGCCGGGGTTGGCGGACCCGCGCCGTACATGGTCCGCGAAGTTGTCGGAGACGGTGCGCGATGCCGTCGGATAGATGTAGTCGGGAGCGGCCTGCGCCGGGACGGCGATGAGGCCGGAGAGGACGAAGGCGAACGCTGTCGCCGCGATGACCGCGAAGCGCCGGAGCGCTCGCGACGGGCGATGGGATGGTGCTGGTTTCATGATGGAACTGACGTTACTCATTGATATGTGAATTCTCAATTTCTCTAATACGTCAGATGCCCTGCCCCCTTGGGCCCACATTTTGCGTTCAGGTCACCATGACACTAAGATGGTCCGCAACTTAGGGTCACAGTGACCTTTAGTCGGACGGGAGGCCGCGATGGCCGAGCACGAACGCGCGAGTGCGATGCTCGCCGTCTCGACGGTCATCTTCGCGCTGCGCTCCGACGAGCTGACCGGCGGCCGGGCCCAGGTCTGGCTGCCGCTGGTCCGCCGCATCCGGGCGCCGTTCGAGGGATGCTGGGCGCTCCCGGGCGGCCCGCTCCGAGTGGATGAGGACCTCGCCTACGCCGCCGCCCGCACCCTCGCCGACACCACCGGGCTCGCCCCGCGCTACCTGGAGCAGCTCTACACGTTCGGCGACGCGGTGCGCTCCCCCGGCGATGAGCGCGTGGTGTCCATCGTCTACTGGGCGCTGGTGGGCAGCGCCGAGGCCGAGGCCGCGACCGCCGGCGAGAACGTCGGCTGGTTCTCCGCCGACGACCTGCCCGAACTCGCCTTCGACCACAAGCTGATCGTCGAGTACGCGCTCTGGCGGCTGCGCACGAAGATGGAGTACTCCCGGATCGCGCACGCCTTCCTCGGCGAGCGCTTCACCCTCGCACAGTTGCGCGAAGTGCACGAGGCCGTCCTCGGCCGGCCGCTCGACCCGGCCAACTTCCGGCGGACCATCGAGTCCTCCGGCGCCGTCGTCGCCACCGGCGACTACCTGACCGGCACCCGGCACCGGCCGCCGCGGCTCTACCGCTACAACGACTCGATCGACCTCGCCGACGCGGGGCCGCTCCCCCGGCAGCAGCCGCCTTTCGGCCTGCGCCAGAACCGCTCCACAGCAGAGCACCGTCCCACCCCGGAAAGCGAGCAGTCATGACCATCGCATCGGTCGACACCACCATCCAGCTCATCTCGAGCGGCAGCATCGACGGCGCCACCTGCGCCCCGGAGCTCGTCGACGGGCCCTGGCTGTTCGACTCCGCCCCGCCCTCGTACGGTCCCGGTGCGTCTCAGGACGACCCGATCCCCGCGTTCGCGCCGAAGCAGGGCGAGCTGCCCGAGGAGTACCGCACCGCCTCGAAGGAGGAGCTGGCCGAGCGCATCCGCGCAGCCAAGGCCACCCTCGGCGACCGCGTCGCGGTGATGGGCCACTTCTACCAGCGCGACGAGGTCGTGCAGTTCGCGGACTTCGTCGGCGACTCGTTCCAGCTCGCCAACTTCGCCAAGGCGCGCCCGGAGGCGGAGACCATCGTGTTCTGCGGCGTGCACTTCATGGCCGAGACCGCGGACATCGTGTCGCGGCCGGAGCAGAACGTCATCCTCCCGAACCTCGCCGCCGGCTGCTCGATGGCCGACATGGCCGACCTCGACTCCGTGCAGGAGTGCTGGGAGGCGCTGGAGGAGCTGTACGGCACCGAGCCGGACGCGGACGGCCGTGTCCCGGTCATCCCGGTCACCTACATGAACTCGTCGGCCGCGCTCAAGGCGTTCTGCGGCGAGCACGGCGGCATCGTCTGCACGTCGTCCAACGCGGCGACCGTGCTCCAGTGGGCGTTCGAGCGCGGACAGCGCGTGCTGTTCTTCCCGGACCAGCACCTCGGCCGCAACACCGCCAAGGCGATGGGCGTCCCGGTGGAGCGGATGCCGCTGTGGAACCCGCGCAAGCCGCTCGGCGGCAACGACGAGGCGTCGCTCGGCGAGGCGCAGGTCATCCTGTGGCACGGCTTCTGCTCGGTGCACAAGCGCTTCACGGTCGGCCAGATCGAGCACGCCCGCGCCGAGTTCCCCGGCGTCCGCGTGATCGTGCACCCGGAGTGCCCGATGGAGGTCGTGGACGCCGCGGACGAGTACGGCTCGACCGACTACATCGTCAAGGCGATCCAGGCGGCGCCGGCGGGCTCCACCTTCGCGATCGGCACCGAGATCAACCTGGTGCAGCGGCTGGCGGCGGAGTACCCGCAGCACACCATCTTCTGCCTCGACTCGGTGGTCTGCCCGTGCTCGACCATGTACCGCATCCACCCCGGCTACCTCGCCTGGGTGCTGGAGGGCCTGGTGCGCGGCGAGGTCGTGAACCAGGTCCGCGTGGCCGACGAGGTCGCCGTCCCGGCCCGGGTGGCGCTGGAGCGCATGCTCGCCGCCCGGCCGGACACGACGATGGCGGCCTGACATGGCCCGCGTCGTCGTCGTCGGGAGCGGGATCGCCGGGCTCGTCGCCGCGCTGCGGGCGGCCGAGCGCCACGACGTCACGGTCGTCACCAAGGGCGGCATCGCCGACGGGAGCACCCGGTACGCGCAGGGCGGGATCGCCGCGGCGGTGTTCTCCGACGACAGCGTCGCCGCCCACGTGGCCGACACACTGCGCGCCGGTGCGGGGCTGAACGTGCCGGAGGCCGTGGCGGCGCTCTGCGTCGACGGCCCGGCCCGGGTGCGCGAGCTGATCGCGCTCGGGGTGGCCTTCGACCGCGACGGGAACGGTCTCGCCCGAGGTCTGGAGGCCGCCCACTCCAGCGCCCGCGTGCTGCACGCGGGCGGCGACGCGACCGGGGCGGAGATCCAGCGGGCGCTCGACGCGGCCGTGGCCGCCGCGGGCATCCGGGTGGTGAGCGGGGCGTTCCTCCGCGACGTGCTCGTGACGGACGGCGCGGCCTCCGGGGTTGCGCTGCGGCTGGCCGACGGCACGGAGACCGAGCTCGACGCCGACGCCGTCGTGCTCGCCACCGGCGGCTGGGGGCAGCTCTACGCCCACACCACCAACCCGGCCGTCGCCACCGGCGACGGTGTGGCCGCCGCCTACCGGGCCGGGGCGCTGCTGGCCGACCTGGAGTTCACGCAGTTCCATCCGACCGCGCTGCGGCTCCCCGCCGCGGACGGCGGCTCGCGGACCTTCCTCGTGTCGGAGGCCGTGCGCGGTGAGGGGGCGGTGCTCCGCAACGCCCGCGGCGAGCGGTTCATGCTGGACGTCCACCCCGACGCCGAGCTCGCTCCGCGCGATGTGGTCGCCCGCGGGATCGCGGTGGAGATGGCGGCGCAGGACGGCCTCCCGGTCGTGCTCGACGCCACGGCGCTCGGCGCGGACTTCCTCGCGCGCCGCTTCCCCACCATCGACGCCGCCTGCCGCGCCGCCGGGATCGACTGGTCCCGCGAGCCGGTGCCGGTCACGCCCGCCGCGCACTACGCGATGGGCGGAGTGGTCACGGACATCCAGGGCCGCACGAGCGTCCCCGGGCTGTTCGCGGTCGGGGAGGTCGCCTGCACCGGCGCGCAGGGCGCCAACCGGCTGGCCTCCAACTCGCTGCTGGAGGGGCTGGTGTTCGCCCACCGCGCGGCCGAGGCGATCGGCGAGCCGTGGGCCGAGGCGCCCTCCTGGGCCGCAGCGCCCGGCCTCGCCGCGACGGCCGCGACCGAGCTCCCGGAGGGTGACGAGCCCTTCGACCGCGCCCGGCTGCAGTCGATCCTCTGGACCGGCGCCGGCCTGCACCGCGACCGTGCCGGCCTCGAACGCGCAGCGCGCGAGCTCGCCGCCTTCCGGATGCCGGAGCCCAGCGAGGACGCCGACCTGCTGCAGCTCGGCCGCCTCGTCGTCGCCTCCGCGCTCTCGCGCGAGGAGTCGCGCGGCGCCCACTTCCGCTCCGACTTCCCGCTGCCGGCGGCGGGCGCGCCCCGCCACACCGTGCTGGCTCCGCTGTCCGTTCCTACCGAGGTGACCGTTCCATGCTGACCCGCCAGACCATCCACGACGTCGTCCGGGCCGCCCTCGCCGAGGACGCGCCCTGGGGAGACCTGACCAGCGAGCTGCTCATTCCCGAAACGGCATATGCCACCGCGCGGCTCTCCGCGCGCGAGCCGGGGACGTTCTCCGGAGGCGCCGTGTTCGCCGCCGCGATGACGCTGACCGACCCGGCGATCGACGTGGAGCTGGCCGTCGCGGACGGCGACACGTTCGAGGCGGGCGACACCCTCGCGACGGTGAGCGGCCCCGCCCGCTCGGTGCTGCAGGGCGAGCGGGTGGCGCTGAACTTCGTGCAGCGGATGTCCGGCATCACCACCCTCACGGCGTCCTTCGTCGCGGAGGTCGCGCACACGTCCGCCCGCATCGTGGACACCCGCAAGACCACGCCCGGCCTCCGCGCGTTCGAGCGTCACGCCGTGCGCAGCGGCGGCGGCCACAACCACCGCTACTCGCTCTCCGACGCGGTGATGGCCAAGGACAACCACCTCGCGATCCTCACCGCGCAGTCCGGGGTGTCGGTGACCGACGCGCTCCGCCGGGTGCGTGCGGAGCTGTCGCACACGACGCACCTGGAGGTGGAGGTGGACCGCATCGACCAGATCGAGCCGGTGCTGGCCGCCGGGGTGGACACCATCATGCTCGACAACTTCACGCTGGACGAGCTGCGCGAGGGTGTCGCGATCGTCGGCGGCCGCGCGATCGTGGAGGCCAGCGGCAACGTCAGCCTGGCCACGGTCCGCGACATCGCGGAGACGGGCGTCGACGTGATCTCCTCCGGCGCGCTCACGCACAGCGTCCGCTCGCTCGACCTCGGCCTAGACGTGGTGCTGGAGAACGCATGACCGGACGGCGCTCATGACCGGCCTCTACCTCGACGCCGCCGCGACCTCCGCGGTCCGCCGCGAGGTCCTGGAGGCCATGTGGCCGTACCTGACGGGCGACTTCGGCAACCCGTCCAGCCACCACGCCGTCGGGGAGTCCGCCGCGCGCGCCCTGGCCGCCGCACGGGCGACGGTCGCGGAGTGGCTCGGCTGCCGGGCCTCCGAGATCGTCTTCACCTCGGGCGGGACGGAGGCCGACAACCTCGCGATCAAGGGGATCGCGCTGGGCGCGCCGCGCGGCCGGCACATCGTCACCACACCGATCGAGCACGAGGCCGTGCTGGCCTCCGTGGACTACCTGGTCCGCGTGCACGGCTTCGAGGCGACGTACGTGCCGGTCGGGCGCGACGGGCTGGTCTCCCCCGACGACGTCGCGGCGGCGCTGCGGCCGGACACGACCCTCGCGAGCGTGATGCTCGCCAACAACGAGGTGGGCACCGTCCAGCCGATCGCGGAGCTCGCGGCCCTCGCCCACGCCCAGGGCGTGCCGTTCCACACCGACGCGGTGCAGGCGGCGGGCTGGCTGCCGCTCGACGTCCGCGAGCTCGGCGTCGACGCGCTCAGCGTGTCCGGGCACAAGATCGGCGCTCCCAAGGGGATCGGCGCGCTGTTCGTCCGCGGCCGGCTCCCGCTGGAGCCGGTGCTGCACGGTGGAGGCCAGGAGCGCGGCCGCCGGTCCGGCACCGAGAACGTCGCGGGCGCCGTAGCGCTGGCGACGGCGGCACGACTGGCCATGCGCGACCGGGAGGCCAACGCCGCCCGGTCGACCGCGGCGCGCGACGCGTTCACCGCGGCGGTGCTGGCGCAGACGCCCGGGGCGGAGCTGACCGGCCACGCGGCCGCGCGCCTGCCAGGCACGGCCTCCTTCGTCTTCCCCGGGACCAACGGCGAGACCGTGCTGCTGGAGCTGGAGCGCCGCGGGATCGTGTCCTCCAGCGGCTCGGCCTGCGCGGCCGGCAGCGAGGACGCCTCGCACGTCCTGCTCGCGCTCGGCTACGACGAGGACGTCGCCCGCACCGCGGTCCGGTTCTCCTGGGGCCCCGACGTCAGCGAGGACGCCCTCGTCGCCGTCGCGCCCGCCGTCGCCGAGGCGGTCGGCGAGGTGCGCGGTCTCGCCTCCTGACATTCGTCACGAATGTCCACTTCGGCGACGCCAAACGCGACATTCGTCACGAATGTCGAAAATCTGCGCGCCGTTTATTCCGGGTTACGCGGAGAGTGAACGGGCGGATGTTTCACCGGCTGGAAACCCACGGTGTCGGGGGTGGTGGATAGTGTGGACCGGTGACTGAGAAGACCTCACCTGGGCCTCGCGCCGACGCCATCGAGACCGGAGCGCCCCGTCAGTCCGAGGGGGAGACCAGCGCGGCCCGGCCGCGCATCGAGCCGCGCGATCAGCGCGTCATCTGGCTGCTGCTGGCGGCCACCTTCGTCGTGATCCTCAACGAGACGATCATGAGCGTCGCCATCCCGAAGCTGATGGACGACCTCCACATCGACGCGCTCGCCGCGCAGTGGCTCTCCACCGCCTTCATGCTGACGATGGCGGTCGTCATCCCGATCACCGGCTTCCTGCTGCAGCGGTTCACCACCCGCCAGGTCTTCATCACCGCGATGTCGCTGTTCTCGCTCGGCACCCTGGTCGCGGCGATCGCCCCGGGCTTCAGCATCCTCGTGGTCGCCCGGGTGATCCAGGCCTGCGGCACCGCGATCATGCTGCCGCTGCTGATGACCACGCTGATGACCCTGGTGCCGCCGGCGCTGCGCGGCCGCACGATGGGCAATGTCTCGATCGTCATCTCGGTCGCCCCGGCGATCGGCCCGACGATCTCGGGCGTCATCCTCAACTTCCTGGCCTGGCGCTGGATCTTCCTGATCGTCCTGCCGATCGCGGTCGTGATGCTGCTGATCGGCGTCAAGTTCGTCGAGAACGTCACCGAGACCCGCAAGAGCCGGGTGGACGTGCTCTCGGTCATCCTCTCCGCGTTCGGTTTCGGCGGCCTCGTCTACGGTCTGACGCTGAGCGGCGAGACCGGCCCGGCGGCGGCCGGCAACGGACCGATGCTGTGGGGCTCGCTCGCCGTCGGCGTGGTGGCCCTGGCGGCGTTCATCACCCGTCAGCTGCTCCTGCAGCGCAAGGACCGCGCGCTGCTCGACCTCCGCACCTTCCGCAGCCCGATCTTCACGGCCGCGATCGTGCTGATGGCGATCACCACGGCGTCGCTGTTCGGCGTCATCATCGTCCTCCCGCTCTATTTGCAGCACGTGCTGCACCTCGACGTGCTCGGCACCGGGCTGCTCCTGCTGCCCGGCGGCCTGGTGATGGGTCTGGCGGCGCCGTTCGTCGGCCGCCTCTACGACCGCGTCGGCCCGCGCCCGCTGGTGATCCCGGGCGCGATCCTGGTGAGCCTGGTGATGTGGTCGCTCACGATGGTGACCGAGACGACGCCGGTCTACCTGGTGCTCATCGCCCACATCACGATGAGCCTCGGCCTGGCGCTCATGTTCACGCCTCTCTTCACCGCGGGGCTCGGCGCGGTTCCCCCGCACCTGTACTCGCACGGCAGCGCCATCCTCGGCACCATCCAGCAGGTCGGCGGGGCTGCGGGAACGGCCCTCCTGGTGGCGGTGCTGTCGGCGCAGACGGCGGCCCTCGCGGCGGGCGGCGCGTCGCTCGACGCGGCGACCGCCGGCGGCATCCGCGCGGCGTTCTTCGCGGCGGCGATCATCTCGGTCTTCGGGGTCGTCGGGTCGTTCTTCGTCGGCAAGCCGGCGGACGCGCCGTCGGAGGCGGCCTTCGCGCACTGAGGCCTCCCCCGGCCGCGCGTCCCACCTCTGGCACCCGGGGTCTGGCGGTGGCACCATGAGTCCCGCGACCTGCACTCTGGCGACCGGCGAGGAGGAGACATGGCCATCATCGAGACGGTCGACCCCGGCGAGGCGACCGGCGACGTCGCGGAGATCTATGCGAAGGACGAACGCGATCTCGGCTACGTCGCCGACTACACGCGCGTGATGGCGGTCAATCCCGAGGCGTACCGCGCCTGGGAACAGCTCGTCCGGGCGATCGTCGCCCAGCTCGGCGTGCGGCGCTTCGAGCTCGTCACCCTCGCCGCCGCGGAGGGGACGCACTCGCAGCACTGCCGCCTCGCCCACGGGCGGAAGACCCTCGCCGTCATGGACGCCGAGGAGGTGGAGGCCGTCGCCGGGGACTTCCACGACGCCGGGCTCAGCGAGGCGGAGGTCGCGATGATGGAGTACGCGAAGCGCGTCAGCGAGGACTCCGCGGCCATGACCGAGGCGGACTCCCTGCGCCTGCGCGAGCTCGGCTTCACCGACCGCGAGATCGTCGACATCACGCTGGCCGCCGCGGCGCGCAACTACTTCAGCCGCGCCATCCAGGCGCTGGCCGTCTCGGTGGAGGTCCCACCCGGGATCAGCGACAGCCTGCGCGGCGCGCTGCTGGCGCCGCTGTGAGCGCCGAGGAGGCCGGGTCGGCCGAGGAACTCCCGCCTGTCGAGCGGGAGATCGTCCAGGATGTGACGCTCGCCAACCCGCGCCCGGTGGGACGCATCCAGACCCGCCGCATCACGATGCAGCCGGGGGTCGTCGGCGGCCTGCACCTGCACAACGGCCCGGTCGTCGGATCGATCGAGCGCGGCTCCGCCATCTACCAGGTGGAGGGCGGACCTGAGCGGATCCTCGAGGTCGGCGACGCCTTCTTCGAGGAGGAGGGCGCCCGGATCGCCCGCTTCGACGCCGGGCCGGAAGGCGTCGTCTTCCTCGCCCACTTCCCCGTCGGCACCGACGAGGAGCCGACGCTCACGATGCTCTAGGAGATCGCATGGTGTACCGCGTCAAGCGCGTCTACGACCCGCCCGCCGTCGAGGACGGCCTCCGCGTGCTGGTCGACCGGCTCTGGCCGCGCGGCCTCACCAAGGAGAAGGCGAAGGTGG